>JBLHGI010000072.1:0-20707 GCA_047616505.1 Planctomycetota bacterium | reverse complement strand
GCGCGACTACATCATTCCCCTTCTCCTCATATAATAGGTCCACCTACCACTACACGAGCTGAAGTTGGGCACAGGGTATGCTCGTAGCGGATTTAGATTGCCCATTTCACAGGACAGTGAAATGAGCGTAGAACACACCCTGTGCCCAACCGTTACCTGCTACTATCCGTCGATCATCCCCTTCATCTTGTCCGCCACCCAATCAATCGCCACATCCGCCATCACTCGGCCCTTCTTGGGCGTCGAATAGTCCCGCCCGGCCTGAAAGTATTCCGGATCTTTAGGGCGGTAACTCTCGCTTTGTATGTTTAAGTTCGCCCCCTCGTAATCAACCCCTTCCCAATGGATATTCTCGGGAAAAGCCGCCATGGCGAACGAAGTCTCAAACTCCGCCGCATGCGCCGGGCAATCCTTAGATTCCATCATCTCGTCGACGAATTCCTTCGAGTAGGCTTCCCAGTAGCTGTGAAACTGCACGTCGATACCGAGTTCCTTACTAAAGCGCGCCACCTCGTTGCGCAACGGCCCATTGCCCGCGTGGCCGTTGCAAATCAGAATGTGTTCGACGCCGAGACGCTGTAGCGATTCACAGATATCAAAAGCCACCGTAAAAAAAGTCTCCGGTCGCAAACTCAGCGTACCTTTAAACTCCATCCAATGCTCCGAGATGCCCACCGACATCGGCGTAGCCACTACGACCTGAGGAAAGAGCTGGAGCGCTGCTTGGTGGGCAACATGAGCGGCGCTCGCCGTATCGTGTTCCATCGCCAGGTGTTCGTTGTGCTGTTCGGTGCTACCCGTGGGTAAAATAGCAGCCTTAATCAACCCTTTTTCTAAGCGCTCGCGCACATGGCGGCGCGTCAGTTTCCACAAACGCACTTCTTCGACAATCATCCCAATTCTCCTCTTTATACGGCCGAGTTATATCGGACCGTCGTATTGACAGCTACTGACACAGGCTGTATCATGCACAATTATCGCGCCGAAGACAACCGATTAGAAAAGGAAACATCATGCCCGCAAAAGGGTCTTTGTCGACTGCCGCACCCATTGGAAAGGCCGATGATCTCACCCTTGATTAAGGAGAGCGCTATGCGTTTTGTCTTATTGTTTCTATGTGTGGCCAATATCGCAGTGGCCGCCGAAAAGCCCACCGGCGAATTTGAGGGCTATAAAGGCTGGTGGTTAAAGAACGACCGCTCGGAAGCCTTCGTTATCGCCGATCCATACCCGCGTATTATCGCCTTTCGCCTCAACGGTGGCGAAAACCCACTGCACGTCAGCCACGACTACGAATACTTTGGCATTCGCACTTGGTTTTTAGAACCGACCCAGAACAGCCAGTCCCCTCTGCCGGCGCTGCAGAAAGCTAGCGTCGAGAAGATGGGCGAGAACGGTCTGCGTTTGGTTGCGGTGGAAAAAGACAGTTCCGCCTTAGAGCTGACGATGGAAATCCGCCTAGACGATTCCAAGCCCATTCTACACGTGCGTCACGGCATGAAAAACTTGCGCGACGAGAAACGCCGTATCGCCCTCTGGGCACTCAATGTCATCAAAGCGGACGGCGGCGTTGGCATCACGCCGTGGCGAGCCGATGGTAGACAGACCTTTCTCTTTTGGCCCGATACCGACCCAGACGAGGAAGGCATTCACCTTGGCGCCAAAGCACTGGCGCTCGACTACCGCGTGCTGCCGCGCAATGGCTGGCTAAAAGTGGGAACGGACACCGACGCCGGCTGGGTAGCCTATGTCTTTGATGGGCATGCGCTCAAATCCTCCGTGCCTTTTGTGGCAAAAGCTGAATACCCCGAAGGCGGCGGTTCCATTACGATGTTCAATTCGACGTCGGCCGTATTCGACGGCAACCCGCGTTTTGGCGAAATAGAAAATGTGGGCCCCTTGAGCGACCTGATGCCGGGCAACACGCTGTGGATGGAGCAAAAGCTGGAGATCGTTTCTGGATTAGAAGGCGACGACCCGGAAATGTGGATAGACGTATTGGAGACAGAATAAATAGATGCGTTCTCTCGCGAAGTTGACCGCGTGTATCGCACTCTTTATCGCCTCGTCGGCGCACGGCATAGACCCAGTCTATGCCGTGCGCTTAGCTATCAGAGCGAACTAGGGCAGAGACAGAATGAACTTCTATATGATTACCACCTCTTGCCCGAGTTAGAGAAACCAAGCCAAAGCAAGCCCGCACTTCGCATCCTCACCAACGGCCCCTATTTGTGGTTCTTCGCCAGTAACTTGCTGGCGTCCGTTGGCTCCGAAATGCGGTTGATGGCCCAATCATGGCTCATACTAGAGCTAGGAGGAACGCAATCTTGGGTCGGTGCAGCTACCGGCTTACGCGTATTACCAGCGATTGTATTAGCACTTTTAGCAGGCGTTTTAATCGATCGAATTGGATCGCGCAAAATCCTTGTCTGGGACCGAGTTATACTTGCAATTCTGGCCGTTACCACCACCTTCTTAGTTGTGATCGGCCCCATCGCCGTGTGGCACATAGTCTTTCTATCGACGCTGGCCGGTGCCATGATCGGCCTGGCCGGAACCGCATCGCAAACGCTAGTGACACAGATCGTTGCCGCTGACAATTTACAGGCGGCCAACTCCTTACACACCTTCCAATTTAGCATCGCCCGCGCTCTCGGCCCACTAATCGGCGCCGCCTTGATCGCGTCTTTCGGCTTAGGTGCACCTTGGGTTGCACTGGTCGTATTATATTCTGCATCGATTGCCTGCTTAGTTCGCTTACCCGACCTGCATATAGATCACGAGCAACGGCAAGGGGCCTGGCAGAACTTGGTCGAAGGGTTTAGCTATGTTAAGTCGGATCCCCTTATTAGTCGGGTCATGCTGCTCGCCTTTTCGGTCGTTGCCGGCATGACGGTCTTCCCCGTAATGCCGATCTATGCACGGGACCGCTTCGGCGTGGGCGAAACGGGATTTGCTACGATGATGTCGGTTTTTGCGGCTGGACAGGCCATGTCGGCTATTGCCGTAACGTGGCGCGGCGGCTGGCAGCGCAAGGCGCGGCCCATCCTGTGCACGGCTACCCTGTGGGGCGTGGCCATGGCCACCTTCGGATTTACTAAAAATTACTACGTAGCACTAGCGGCCATGGCATTGATGGGGGCCAGCATCCCCCCCTGGATCACGAGCGTGATGACTATATTGCAGACGCGAACGGAAAAGGCCATGCTCGGACGCGTGATGGCCGTCTTTAGCATTTCGTTTCAAGTCGCCACGCTGGGCTGGCTGTTGGGAGGATGGGTGGGCGAGGCCATAGGCAATGAAAGCATGCTCTTGTTGATGGCGATAGCCTATCTCATCATGCATTATGGCGTATTCGCCACATCGAAGGAACTGCGAAAGATCTGACCTGAGCGATAAAGAACAAAGAAAGGGGGATGCACCATAGGCGCACCCCCCTTCTTTACAAATATAATTGTATTTCTGCAGCCTATTTCATGCCTTCCAACAGATCGAGCTGTGGCTTATCACCGATCTGAATCAGCGAACCCGCCAATTCAAAGGGCATGCGCCCACCAATGCAATACGTGCACAAATCGTGCTCGCCAAGACCGGCGCGTTCAAATGCCTTAAGCATGCCCGGACGCGACATATAGACCACCGGCATTTCCATTGCCGCGCTAATTTCTTCTGTAGTGCGCCCGCGCGCTATAAATTCGTCGCCAGCTGGTGGGTCTGGTGGCATATCCACGCCAAACATGCACCCTCTCGGCACCCCATCGTCACCGATGATGCCGATAGGGGGGGTATAGCTGACGAGGTAGGCCTTTTTGACCTGAGCCTCTTTATAGAGCAGATCGCGAGCGCGTTTGCTGTTATTGCCGCGCACGATGCTGTCGTCGAGCAGGATTATCGTCTTGCCGCGCAACTTATCGGCCATGCCCGGTAAGAGATGCAAGTTCTGACCGATCGACTCCTTGCGCTCGTCCGAGTTAGAGCCTTGAAAAGACCGTTCGCCGCGCATCTTGTAAAAGACCGGCTCAAAGGGCAGCTCCGTCTTTTTGGCATAGGCGCGCGCGGCAACTTCCGGGCAGCGCGGTAAATATGTAACTAGGTCGACATCTGTAGGGGCAAACTCTTCGCTCAGTACTTCCCCCAGCGATTCGCGAATTCGACGCACGCTGACGCCGTTGACAATCGAATCGAGATCCGTGATATAATTCCATTCAAAAAAACAGTGAGAAGGATCGACGTCGAGCAACTTCTCTTTGCTATAATCGCCTTCGGGTGATAGGTAATATATCGTGCCCGGATCGAGGTCTTCTACGTATTCGCCGCCATTTTTGCGAAAGGCAATATCTTCGGAAGCCACTCCGTATTTGCCGTCTTTCCAACCGAGTACACCGGGTTTTATGCCCGTGCGATCACGCATGACAATGACGTCCCTCTTGCGCTTGTCGGCGATGGCTAGGGTATAAGCACCCGGCACTTCTTTTAAGAAATTGTACTCACCGCGCTCGCGGTACAGATAGAGCAGCGCCTCTGTGTCACAGCTCGAATAGAGATTCTCCGGCGCCACGTCCTGGAAAAACACCGGATCGACCTGGCCGTTGTGCACCGCCACCATATCGCAATCCCAGATGAGCAGGTGGTTGTCGCGGTTTTCCTCGTGGCCGCCAATTACATGCGGATGCGCCTCTTCGAGGATCTTGTCCTTGGAACCACGCGTGGCATAGCGCACATGCGCCAAATAAGTATGGTAATTGGTGCTGAGGAAAATCTTGTGCAAATCGGTGACATCAAAACGCGACACCCCACCTTTCCACTTGATTACGTCGATACGCCCGTCGCCGACGGCGGCAATTCCCGCCGCCTCGCGGCCACGGTGCTGTAACGAATGGATAAAACTATAGGCGTCGTGCAGCGTATGCGCCACGCTGAAACCGCAGTTGTGACGGACGATCTCGGTCATCTACTCACTACCTCATGAGGGGGGCAAAAAAGGGATTAACACAGGTCCAGCAAACGGCAGCACCGCCTCAGCGCGCCGTATAATCGGCATCTAATACACAATGTTCTATATCCCGTGCCAATAGGGCTATACGCGCCAAGCTGTGCTGCAGAAAGGATGGCCCCATCTGCGACTCGTAGCAGTCAATACCGGCAGCACCGCGTGGCAACACCGCATCAAAATAGCAAGTGACTAACCTTTCGGCCAGCCCCAGTCCGGCCTGCAGCCAGATTTTCTCGCCACTGATATCGTATAAGTCCGCCAGCAGGCCCAAACCGAGGCCCGCATCCATCGCCGGTTACCGCCACGCCATCGGGCAACTCTTGAGCAGCATAGGCACGCCCGACGGCCTCAGCCCAGTGCAAGAGTCGCTCGTCGCCCGTGAGGCGATACGCGCATAAGCAGCTCAGCGCCACATAGGAAGAAGGCCATATGCCATAGACACTACCCCAGACCGGCATGCTCTGAGCGCGGCTTCGTCGTGAATGAAATTCGAACCGCCATACGAGGGGTCACCGTCGCGCTGACCGGGAATCGCCGCGGGCATGGTATCGGGAACGGCATGTAAAAACCGATCGAGCACGGAGGGAAAGAGCCCCCCGTGCCCGTCGGCGAGTTGAATCAATACATCAAAGGAAGCGCAGACCCTAGCGAGGATCGCGTCCGGCCCCATGCTAACGGCCCATACTCTTGCCGGTAGAGCACAGATCTTCACAGGCCTGGACAACGCGGGCGGCCATATTGGCTTTGCCCAGCTTCAGCCAAGCGCGCGGATCGTACTTCTTTTTGTTGCCCACTTCCCCTTCGACCTTGAGTATTTGCTCGTAGTTGACCAACATATGATCTATGATCGGACGCGTAAAAGCATATTGCGTATCCGTATCGACGTTCATCTTGATCACTCCGTAGCCGAGGGTCTCCTGGATTTCTTCTTGGCTTGAGCCCGAGCCGCCGTGAAAGACCAGCCAGAAACGCGCATCGTCGCCGTGTTTAGCCATCACGGCCTCCTGACCATTCTTGAGGATCGAAGGCGTAAGCACCACATTGCCCGGCTTGTAGACGCCGTGCACGTTGCCAAAAGTCGCCGCCAGCATAAAACGCCCCCCTTTGACCGGGCTCAGCGCCTCGTGTACGGCAATCATATCTTCGGGCGTCGTATAGAGCTTTTCCTTGTCGACGTCCTCGCGATTGAGACCGTCTTCTTCCCCACCGACTACCCCCGTCTCGACTTCGAGTATGATGTCGTTGTCGCGACACAACTCCATCAGCGGTACGGCGAGTTTGAGATTTTCCTCTAACGGTAAATCGCTGCCGTCAAACATATGGCTGGAGAAAAGATTGGGCTGTCCGGCCTTGCGGCGCTGCGACGTTTCGGCGATCAGCGGCTTGAGAAAGGTGTCGACCTTGGGAGCCGTGCAGTGGTCGGTGTGCAGCGCAATATTTATATCGTAACAAGCGGCGACGCGCTGAATGTGCTCGGCGAGACTAATCGACCCCAATACGGCGTCTTTGAGATTGCCGGAGGAATGCTCACCGCCGCCGGTAGACACTTGTACGATGCCATCGCTACCGGCTTCTACAAAGCCTTCGATGGCGGCATTGGCCGTGTCGATATTGGATACATTAATGGCCGGATAGGCGTATTTCCCCGCCTGCGCCTTGTCCAACATTTCGCAATAGCGCTCGAAATTGACGATTGGCATAGTCTTCCTCTCACTCCTGTATATATGGTTTATTATCACTTAAAAACATAATCAAAGGAGCTAGATTGCGACATAGGACGCACAAAAGTGTGACAATGACAAATTATGCAGAAAAGGGACGTCGTTGTCTGAGGCCGCAGGCCGAGTTTCGACACCCTTTTCTGCAAGACCCCATCACCCGCCTCGCAGCGCGGCTACCAATTCCTCGACATCAAAAACAAAACCAAACGCCAACGCCACTCGCCACAACGCAATCTCCTTGCACAACTCATCGCGCGCCGTCTCGCGATTCTCTACCGCTGTAACCGCTTGGCGCAGAGCCGAGCACATCAGACCGTGCTTAGACATATCCGCCATGCCGCCCGGCGAAAGCAAGAGACACCAATTAATGGCAAAGCCCGCATAGATCAGATGGTTTATTGAACGCTCCTTGCACAGCGCGAAAAGCTGCTCGGCGTTTTCGGCGACCCCTTCCTCCCCTACGGGACGCGCCGGCGCTATAAAATCGAGTTGGGCAAAACCACGCTGGACATCCGCCTCGTTGTGCTTGCCGACAAAAATTTTTTCTCGACGCAGTTGGCGCAAGCGCTCCAGCGCCGGGTCGACGCTGATTTGCTCGGCTTGCGGCACAGGCTGGCCAGCCAGTTCAACGGCGTGCTGGTAGCCTTCGTATTCGCCGTAGTAGCCGCCGCCACCTACCACGTGAAAAACGGGCATTTCCGACGACCTTACCGCCGTTAAGAGAGAGGGGAATACCGTTTCGGCAATCACCTGCGCACGCGGCATATACTCAACGGCCCGGTGCCATCCCGGATACTCTCCCCGCGTGCCCGTGTCCCAGGCGTGCATGACGACCAGCGCCGTATGCTGGCGGGCAATTTCCACCTCTTCTCGCTGCCAACCGCCATAGCCTTCGGCCGGCACATCGCGAGAAAAGTCGGCATCGAACTGTTGATAGTAATTGGCTTTAAGCGCATAAGTCGACATAAATGTCTCCATAAAAGAGAAGCCGCTCCGAAAAATGGAAGCGGCTTCTCTTTCTATTTATAAGATCACTCTTTTAGATCGCGGCTTCACCCGTTTCGCCGGTGCGAATGCGCACGACTTCGTCGACGGGCACCACAAAGATCTTGCCATCGCCGATCTTACCCGACTGAGCAGCCTCGCGCACGGCGCTGACGGCCTGCTCGACCAAGTCATCCTTTACGACGACTTCGATCTCTACTTTCGGCGTGAAGTCAATGATATATTCAGCACCGCGATAGACTTCCTTATGCCCCTTCTGCCGCCCAAACCCCTTTACCTCGCTCACGGTCATGCCCATGATTCCCAGTCCGCTCAGAGCTTCTTTCACTCTTTCTAGCGCGTTGGGCCGCACGACGCACTTCAATAGCTTCATGTTTTTCTCCTTATTTAATATTCGTTTTAAATTTTTATCAGAATTCCATATTGTAGCCCTGCTCGCTGTGCTGATTCAGGTATAGTCCCTGCCCTTCATCCTCCTCGTCAACGCGCAATCCAACGAGGGCATCAACTATCTTTAATATAATAAATGATAGCACGCCGCAGTAAACGACCGTAAAGACAACGCTGACAAACTGGGCCCAGAGTTGAGCCCCAATCGATTCGCGGGCCAACCCCATACCACCGAAAGTCTCCGAGGCAAAGATCACCGTCAACATCGCGCCGACAATCCCCCCCACACCGTGCACGCCAAAAGCATCCAGCGAATCATCATAGCCCAATTTGTGTTTGAGAATCGTAGCGCTCCAAAAACTGATACTCCCCCATCCTTGTTCATAAAAGAGATAGACATTATCTTCCCGAATCTCGTGCCAATTGCTACTATACGCCCGAGTTTGTGCGACGTGTGAATCAGGCACTATATAATGCATAGCGCCGTGCGCCCCAAGTCTTTTTTACTACTCTAACAGTGGGAAATGCGTTATGAAAATGGTCTTAAGCGGCACGCTCGACGAAACAGCGGCCCTGCGCATAGTACCCGATCTCGAGATCGTACGCGCCGAAGGAGAAGAGGAGCTACTCGCCGCCAGCGCCGATGCGGATATCGCCGTAATGATGGGGATGGGCTGGCTGCGCGGTGGTTTCCCAGCTTTTCTAGCCCACGCCAAAAAGCTGCGCTGGTTCCACTGTTCGAGCGCCGGTGTCGATCCTCTGCTGTGTCCGGAATTCATCGCCTCCGACGTCGTGATGACCTGTGCTAAGGGTTCACCCATCGGCGCACTCTTGGCCGAGCACGCCTTCGCCCTGATGCTCTCTTTGACGCGCGGCATTGCCGACTGCGCGCGCCTCAAGCGCTGGAAGGGTCGCTCTGATGGCGCCCGCCAAGCCTACGAACTCGGCGGCAAAACGCTGGGCATTGTCGGCTTTGGCGGTGCCGGCCAAGCCCTGGCCAAACGCGCTCGCGCTTTCGATATGGATGTAATTGCCGTGCGCAGACGGCCTGCACTAAGCGACGATGCAGGCGTCAAACAGTGGGGGATGGAACGCTTTCACGAGATGCTAGGGTGCGCTGACATCGTAGTAGTCACCGTGCCGCACACCCCCGAAACAGAAGAACTCTTCGGACCGGCTGAATTTAAATGCATGCAAGAGCACGCCCTACTTATTGCGATTGGCCGCGGCCAGACCGTGCAAACCGATGCATTGGTCTCAGCTCTCGAGAACGGAGCAATCGGCGGGGCCGGAATCGATGTAGTCGACCCCGAACCCCTGCCCGATGACCATCCGCTCTGGCAGTGCCCCAACACCGTTATCACGCCGCATATGGCCGGCAATGCGCCCGAACGCGCCGGGCGCAACGAGCAACTCGTCTTGGAAAATCTAAAGCGCTTTGCCTTGGGACAACCACTCCTGAGCGCCGTCGACAAAATACTCGGCTACTAGCCTTCGCCCCACTGATAGGCAGCCCTAGCATTTTTCCAAAAATACTTTTCTGCAGCATCGGCGCCCTTTGCAGCAAAGAATTCTTTGACGATCGCTAAAGAGGCAGCAAAGGTCCCCGCCCTCTCGCACACCGGCCAGTTGCTGCCGTATACGAGGCGATCCTCGCCGAACGCTTGCCACATCGCCTCTAGATTCGGCGCGTAAAAATCGAGATTTTCCGGCGCCGGCTGCACGGTGCTCTGCTCCATCACCGCCGAGACTTTCATGTAAACCTTTTTGTGCTCACCTAAACGCGCAATGCCCTCGGCCCAAGCCGAATCCGGCTCGTTGCCATCTATGGGCACATGGCCAATATGGTTGACGACAATGCGCAGTTCGGGCAGAGCGGTGGCCACTTTTTCCAACTCGGCGAAATTCTCTGCATTTAGCAAGACGTCCAGCTGCAAATCGCGTTTTAATAAGCTCTCGAGATCGCGGAGGAAACTTCCCTCTTCGACGTTTTTAAAATAGCCGCTGCCACAGCGAATTCCGCAAAAAAGCGGATGCTTTGCAAAGCGATCCAACCCGGCGACAAACTCGACGCGGTTCGGGTCAATATGCCCAACTAAACCCAGTATAAATGGATCTTCTGCCGCCAAATCGAGGATCCACTGGTTATCCTCGATCCAAGCGCTAGCCTCAACGACCACCGTGCCCGTCACCCCTTCTGGTACCGCGAGCGCTTTGAAATGTTCGGGCAGCACCGTGCGATAGAGCAACTCGTTGTCTGGACCGGGCCAGGGCACGCCTTGCGGACGCGATGGATCGTAAAAATGTGTGTGCGTATCGACAATCACTGTTTATCCTTTCACTTTTTTAGGCCTGCTATCGTCTCTTGGATACAGGCGACAAATGCTTCTACATCTTCTTCCGTCGTATCGAATGCCGTCATCCAGCGCACCTCTCCGCTGGCGGCATCCCAGACATAGAAAAAAAACTGTTCCTGCAAAATGGGAATAGCCGCCTGTGGCAAGCGCGCAAAAACGGCGTTGGCCTCTGCCTGTTGCGTGACTTCAACTCCTTCTATTTCTCTCACCTTCTGCTCTAATAGGCGCGCCATGCGATTGGCGTGCTCGGCACTCTGACGCCACAACTCCCCCCCCAACAAGGCGCTAAACTGCGCGGCGACAAAGCGCATCTTGGAAGCCAGCTGCATGCCTTGCTTACGCGCGAAGCGATAATCGCGCGCCAACTCTCCGTCAAAAAACACTACGGCCTCGCCCAGCATCAGGCCATTCTTGGTGCCGCCAAAAGAGAGCACGTCGACGCCGACATCGGTGCTAATAGCGCGAAAATCCACGCCCAAGGCCGCCGCCGCATTGGCAAAGCGCGCACCATCTACATGTAAATAGAGCCCTGCCTTATGGGCACACTCAGCGAGCGCCGCGATCTCATCGGGCGTGTAGACCGTGCCCAACTCCGTCGTCTGCGTTATCGATAGAACGCGCGGGCGCACCTGATGCTCATCGCCCCGCCCCGCCAATTTGGGCTGCACAATGTCGGGAGTTAATTTGCCGTCGGGCGTCGGCAAGGTCAGTAATTTTACACCGCCAACCTGTTCGGGTGCACCGCACTCATCGATGTGCAAATGCGAAGTATCTGCACATATGACGGCCTCAAAAGAACGCGTCAAGGCAGCGAGTGACGTCACATTGGCACCCGTGCCATTAAAAACGAAGAAAGGCTCGACCTCCTCGCCAAAATGGCGGCGAAAAATAGCCGTAGCTTCTCGCGTATAGCGATCGTCCCCATACGAGTGCGCGTGTCCTTTATTCGCCGCTGCGATGGCATCCAATACTTCGGGATGTACACCGGCGTGATTATCACTGCCGAATCCGCGATCACCTGCCATAATTGAGACCTGCTCCTTCAATCTGTCCATGAATGTAAAAATAGGCCCAAGGAACGAGTTCTCCTCTGTGTTTTCACCTAGCCTATACCCGATCTATAAAAGCCCCGCCAATAAAAGACATCCCCCCTTTTCCATCAACTATCCCCAACTAAGGCACAGGACACTAACCACTCAAGCCTCGCCTCTCGCCGCCTTCAAGACGCAGGCCATAGACTTATCTGTGCTATCGCCCGTGCGCACGGGCGCATGTGCGATGAGCGCTGCAACCCAGCTTCCCATAAGCCGTAGTGCGAAATCTGCGCTACGGCTTTAGATTAGAGCCAAGCAGCTCAACCGCTCTGACTATACTGAGACGAAATATAAAGGGGAAGTAGTAATGGCTACGGAGATTAGGGAGTTTTCTTTTGAGCAGGATAGGGCCCTGTGCCGCCAGGCCGAGGCGGCGGCCTATTGTGATAAAAATGGCGTCGAGGAAGTGGACGATGGCGAAGTAAACAAAGCACTCGCGCGTATACAAACTCATTTGGAAAGCAGTTCGTACCACGGTTTCACCGTCTTAGAAGACGGCGTGCCCGTGGGGCTTATTTTTGCCGACAGTGACTTCCCCGAGGCGCAGGCCTTTATCGACAATATTTACGTCGTGCCATCCCATCGCCGCCGCGAGATTGGCAGCCACCTCGTCGAGCGCGTATTCGACCTACTCAAAGAACGCGGCATCCGCCACGTCGACCTCATGGTTACGGCCAGCAGCGAACCGGCCATCCAGCTCTATAAATCACTCGGTTTTGAGGTCACCCGTCTGCGCATGGCAAAGAAATTAGACACCTAGAAAAACGGCGCACTTAATGCGCCTCTAACCAGTCTCGTCCCGTGCCCATTTCGACGGCAATGGGCACCTGCATGGGCAATGCCTCGCGCATTTCTCGTTCGACCATCTCGGGCACCGAGTCCATTTCATCGCGATGCAGGTCAAATACGAGCTCATCGTGTACCTGTAGCAGCATCTTGGTTTTAGCCCCTTTGAGCGCACTGAAAATCTGCTGCATGGCGACCTTGATCATATCGGCGGCCGACCCTTGGATGCGCGTGTTGATGGCGTTGCGCTCGGCTCCTTTACGCGTATTGGCGTTGCGCGAGTTGATGTCGCGCAGATAGCGCCTCCGCCCCGTCACGGTCTCGACATAGCCATTTTCGCGCGCGTATTCGACCGTTTCCTCGACGTAGTTCTCCACGCCCGGATACTGCGCGAAATATTGTTTTATCAACTCGGCCGCTTCGTAGCGATTGATATCGAGGCGCTCGGCTAAACCAAAGGCTGAGATGCCGTAGATGATGCCAAAGTTGACCGTTTTGGCCTGGCGGCGCATATCATCCGTGACGCCAGTCGCATCGACGCCGTAGATCTTCATCGCCGTAGTCGAGTGGATATCCCCCCCCTCGCGAAAGGTCTGTAGCATGCCTTCGTCGCCGCTGATCTCGGCGGCAATTCGCAGTTCGATCTGCGAATAATCCGCCGATAACAGTACATAGTTTTCGTCGCGGGCGACAAAAGCGCGGCGAATTTCGCGCCCCTGTTCGCTGCGGACGGGGATCGTCTGCAAATTCGGTCCGTGCGACTGCATGCGCCCCGTCGCCGTCATGGCCTGCTCATAGTGCGTATGCACGCGTCCGCTACCCTTAAATACCGTGCCAGGTAACATATCGAGATAGGTCGATTTGAGTTTGGTGTGCAGGCGGTAATCGAGCACGCGCTGAGCAATTTCATGGCGATTGGCCAGACGGCGCAATACCTGCTCGCTCGTCTGGTACTGTCCCGTCTTCTGCGTGCGCCGCGCATTGGGATCCAGCTCTAGTTTGTCGAAGAGCAGCGCGCCCAATTGCTGGCCGGAGTTGAGATTGAATTCCTCGCCAGCCAGCTCGTAAATGCGCGCGGCCGTGTGTTCAATTTCCTTCTGGAACAGCACTGAGAGCCCCTCCAGCACCCCCGTCTCCATATGTATGCCCTCGTATTCCATCTCGACGAGCACGGGCAAGAGCGGGCATTCGATCTCGTAAAAGACGCGGTGTTGCCCCATCTCCTCTATCTTTTCCCGCAAAATGCCGGCCAATTGCCAGGTAATATCGGCATCTTCGACGGCGTATTCGACCACCTGATCAAGCGGCACTAGCTGCATGCTGAGCTGCTCGTCCCCCTTCTCACCGATGAGCTCAGATATGGAGATCGGCTTGTAGTCGAGCAGCGTCTGCGCCAAATGGTCCATGCCACGCCGCCCCTCCGGGTCGACCAGCGCCGTAGCCAGCATCGTATCGAAGAACGGCCCTTTCACTTCTACGCCATGCCAGCGCAAAACACCGATATCGTATTTTAAGTTGTGGCCGATCTTTTCACTCTCGCTCTCGAATACGGGACGAAATTCATCTAAAAGAGCCAGAGCCTTGTCGCGTACTCCCGACACCGGCACGTAGTACCCTTTGTGCTCCTGCCACGAAAAAGCCAGGCCCACTAAACCACAGCGCTTGACGTCGAGACCCGTCGTCTCGCTATCGAAACAAAAGGACGGCTGGGCCAATAAATCGCGCACTAACGCCGCGCGCTTTTCCGCCGTGTCCACAAGTTGGTAGTCGTGCTCAACCTCTTCGAGAGTCTTCAACACCACGGGCTCACCCACTTCGCCTCCCTCGGCGAGTTCGGCGAAATTTTCCCCCAACAACCGCCTGCCCAACGTGCTGAATTCCAGTTCGACAAAGAGCGAGACCATTTTAGGTGTGTCCCACCCCGTGCGCAGCATGGCTTGCCAATCTTCCTCAATCGGCACGTCCACTTCAATCGTCACCAACTCCTTGGAGAGCAGAGCTTGTTCACGGTATTCTTCGACATTCTGCTTCTGCTTGCCCTTGAGTTCACCCACGCCCTCCAGCACCCCTTCGAGGCTGCCAAAACGCGCGATGAGCTTCTGCGCCGTTTTCTCGCCGATGCCGGGCACCCCCGGTATATTGTCCGATGCATCGCCCATCAGACCGAGCGTATCGATGACCTGATCGATGCGCTCAATACCCCAGCGCTCTAGAATCTGCGCCACCCCCAAGACCTCGGCTACGTCCCCGCCGCGGCCGGGCTTGTAGATAAAGGTTTTTTCGGAGACGAGTTGGCCGTAGTCTTTATCCGGCGTGACCATATAGGTCGTAAAACCCTCTTTCTCGGCGCGTGTGGCCAAAGTGCCGATCACGTCGTCGGCCTCCCAACCCGGCATCTTTATAACCGGAATATTAAAGGCTTCGCAGAGTTGAAAGACATAGGGCAGGGCCTGACTCAGATCTTCGGGCATAGCGTCGCGCTGGGCCTTGTACTCGGCAAACATCTTGTGGCGGTGCGTCGGCTCCGGCGTGTCGAAAACGGCGGCTATATGCGTCGGCTCCTCGCGGTCAAAGATGCTCAATAGTGTATTGGCAAAGGCGAAGACCGCCGAAGTATTCATGCCCTGTGAGGTCATGCGCGGACTGCGTATCAGGGCAAAATGGCCGCGATAGGCCAGCGCCATGCCGTCGAGTAGAAAGAGTTTCTTGTCGTCGCTCATATCGGTCCCATAGTTATTTTTAAAAAGGTCGCCCATATACTACTACACACATGTATATGAGACAAGCGCGACCGGCGCTAATCTCTTATTTTAGGTCCTTATGGATATGATAAACTGCGATCTCTGCGTCGTCGGTGCCGGCAGCGGCGGTTTTGCCGCTGCCCTGAGTGCCGCCCGGCGCGGCTTGCACGTACTACTCGTCGAGGCGGCACCCGGAGTAGGCGGCACCTCGACCTGGGCCGGCGTCAACAACTACGAGCCCGTCGCCGGCGCCGTAGGCATCGTGGCCGAAGTCTATCAGCGCCTGTTCCAGATACCCGACGCCGTCACCCTCCAACGCGCTCGCGCTCGCTATCACCCCGAGCGGCCCTGGGGCTGGTACGATCGCGCCCCCGAGACGGACTACCGCCTGAGCTTGAGCCGCGCCTCGGGCCTGCCCATCGCCTTTGAACCAGCCGCACTCGACCACGTCATGCGCCAGATGCTCAAAGAAGCCGGTGTCAACCTGCTGTTAGAAACGCGCTGTAGTGCTGTAGAAGCTACGGCGCGTCAGATAACACACATCATCGTTAAGAACTCTGCGGGCGAAAAACGCATTAAAGCCCCCGTCTTTGTCGATGCGACCGCCCATATTTTTTTAGCGCGCCAGGCGGGTTGCCAGATGCACCTGGGCCCCGAAGGCCTCGACGCCTACGGAGAAAATTCGGCCAGCGCCGACAGCGGACTGGTGCTCAACAACGCCAGTCTCTGCTATCGCATCACCCCATTGCAAGACGGCGAAAAACAGCAGATACAGCCCGCACCCCCCAAGGTCAATCTCGACGAGATCCGTCCGGTGACGAGTATCCGCACCTATCCCAACGGCGATCTCAATATGAATCCACTCGGCATGATGAGCGGACACCTAGCCCATACACTCGGCAAAGATGCGTATCCAGAGGCACTCAGGCGTATGCACGCCCACTGGCATATACTGCAAACGCGCTATCCATTTGCAAACTGGAAACTCACTTGGACGAGTCCCTTTCTCGGCATCCGCGAAGGGCCGCGTCTCGTCGGCCGCTACGTGCTCTGCGAGCGGGATATCGACGCCGGCTTGGCGCAACAAAAGCACGAAGATATCATCGCCATCGCCGACCACGCCGTAGATTTCCACGGTTCGACCCCCTCCCGCGAAGTGCCCAATGGCCCTTATGGCGTGCCTTTCCGCTGTTTATTAGCGGCCGAATACGACAACCTGCTCGTCGCCTGTAGAGGTGCGAGCTTCTCGTCGATCGCCGCCTCGTCCTGCCGTCTGAGTCGCACGATGATGGTGCTAGGCCAGGCCGCGGGCACGGCCGCTGCTCTCTTTGGCAAAGACGTGGCCAACTTTGATGCGCAAAAGCTGCGCGCCGCGCTTGTAGAAGACGGAGTAGGCCTCGATTTGCAATCGACTTATTTAGATGTCATGTCCGATATTAACCCCTTGCCAGAGCGAGGGTTTCACGCAGGTTTACCCTACGAGTTTAGCCGATGAAAGATGACCTAGATGCCGTGCAACAATCCCTCAAAGAATACTGGGGTTTAGACTTTAAACGCGTTTGTTCCGTTGTGCAGACCTTAGCTGATGCCGCCTTTTCCTCGCACGGTGAATTAGTCACCCTCACGGCCCTATCGCACCGCAGCATCGACCAAATAATCGAGGCATTAGCGCCATTTTTAGAGCGCGAAGACGAGGGCATACGCTTAGCGACAAACGTTCGCCAACAGGCACAGGTGCTCTTTGCAGCATCGCCGCCCATGGTCGACCCCTGGGGTGACATGGCGCGCCAGCACCCGGCGCTGCCCGCACTTACACAAGACCTGTCCCAACGCCCACAACCCGATCGCCACCTCGACCACGTCGCGGCAACGCCTATAACGGCACTCAAACGCGCGCTGTTTTTACAGCACCACTACGACTTAGAGAGCGCGACCATTCTCCTACTCGGCGACCACGATATGACGGCGATTGCCCTTGCCCACGTGCAACCCGACCTAAAGTTGGCCGTAGCCGATATAGACGAGCGTCTGCTCGCTTTTATCGACGATATATCCCAGCGTCGCAACTATGCCATTGGCACCTACTTCTCCGATCTGCGCGTCGACCTGCCCCCCAGCCTGCACGGCCAGTGCGATCTAGTTTTCACCGACCCACCCTATACGGCAACGGGCATCAAGCTCTTTTTGCAACGCGGTATTAGCGCCCTAAAAGACCGCGATTTCACGCGCCTTGTGCTGTCCTATGGCTATGGGGAGCAACAGACGGCCTTGGGCTACAAGGTGCAGGCGGTCTTACATGAACTGCGGCTCGTACAAGAAGCCATCCTGCCGCACTTTAATCAATACGACAATGCGCCGGCTCTCGGCGACTGCAGCGACCTTTATATATTGCGCCCAACACGCCGCTCGCTGCCCGCCGCCCAACGCATCGACCGCCAGGTGCAAATCTACACCCAAGGGCGTTTATCCGAGGAGAGCCAGCACAGCGAAATTCCTCTCCCCCTGCTAAAACGCATCACGACCTTTGCCAGCGAACGCAGAGACTCTCGCCCTCTCTTAGTGGGAGAGCCACTGCCCAAAGAACAAGTTCCATCCTCAGCGCGCATGGAGCTTGGCCCCTATTTACAAGGCCTCAGAGAGGGCGAGAAAAAAACGCAACAACGGCGCGCGATCATCGCCAATTTATATCCACACTACACCGCCTATATACTGCGTATCTGCTTGAGTAGCCGTGCCGACGAATTGCTGATCTGCGCAGGCGCACGCGCCCTATCCGACCTCTTCGCCCACCCTTCTGTGCTGCGAAGTCTCGTCGAGAGCCGCTACGAATTGGTGGAACGTATACAAGAGGGAAATGCGGCCATCACTCTGCTAAAACGCAGCTCATTATCCTCTGGAGACGACGCAACTAGGGTGCTTTCCCGCATTGCCGAACGCCCGCAAGCACGCCTGGCCAATGCCTGGCGTGAAGCACTCATCAATTGGGCTCTGATAAAGGGTATAAAACTGAGCAAAAACGAAGCGCGTACCATCATACAAACTCGCCCCCTCGGCCGTGCACACGGCCAGAGCTACCTAGGCGAAATTCCCTTATATGCCCTCGGCCAACTCAATGAAGAGATAGCCGCCACGATCGCGGCTATTGATATAACCACTGAGAGAAATGAACAGGATGGATAAGGAATTCATTGAACGCGGCTTTTCAGCACAGCCACTCGACAGCACGCAGATAGCACAGCTCGACCAACAGGGTTTTACGGTGCTGGAAAATATCATCGACCCCGACTGGATTGAACCCTTGCGCCAAGCCTTTGAGACGATCTATGCAGCCGAGGGAACAGAGGCGGGTAAAGAAGTCGCGCAGATGGAGGGCGTGCGCCGTCTGGCCGACCTCGTAAACAAGGGCGAGGTCTTCGATCAAGTTTATTTACAACCAACGCTCTTGACGGCCGTCTACCACATACTACAACGCTCCTTTAAGCTGCATTCGCTCAACGGCCACGACCCGCTGCACGGCCACGGCATGCAAACGCTACACGCCGACTCGGGCGAGCCCTGCACGCCCGGCGGCCCCTACCACGTCGTCAACTCAATGTGGATGCTCGACGATTTCACCACCGACAACGGCGGCACGCGTTTAGTGCCCGGCAGTCACTTGCGCCCTGGCCGTATCGGCGACTACGTCGAGGACCGCAATGCAGATCATCCAGAGCAGATACAGCTCACGGGCAAGGCCGGTTGTGTGGCCGTCTTTAACGGCAACGTCTGGCACAGTTCCTTTATCAACCGCAATGGCGCCGCACGCCGCACGCTGCACTGCGCCTTTATCGCCCGCGAGCACCAACAGCAGACGAACCAGCGCCAGCACTTGCGCCCAGAGACAGCCGGGCGCTTGTCTCCTTTGGCGCGCCATATTTTAGAGGTAGATTAATCAACGAACACCCCATTCTCCACATAAAAAAACTGATGCCATATGACAGAAAAAACCGAACGTCCCCATATCATTTTTATTATCACAGACCAGCAGCGCTTCGACACCATTCGCGCCCTCGGCTACGACCACGTCGACACGCCCAACATTGATCGCCTCGTGCACGAGGGAGTCACTTTTACGGGCTGTCATATTACAGCTCCCTCCTGCGCTCCTTCGCGCGCTAGCTTATTTACAGGCTACTACCCGCACACCACGGGCATCCTAAAAAACGCCGACGCCTGGAACCATTCGTGGATCGAAGAGCTGCGCGACAGTGGCTATCGGACCATCAACGTCGGCAAGATGCACAGCTACCCCTACCATACGCCCCTAGGTTTTGAGGAGCGCTACGTCGTCGAGAACAAAGACCGCTATTTAGAAGAACGCTATTATTTTGACGAGTGGGACAAGGCGCTTAGGGCACGTGGTCTCGTCAAACAGCAACGCGAATTTTACCGGCAACGCCCGGACTATAACGAGTGCCTCGGCGCCTTCACCTGGGACCTACCAGCCGACACCCATCCGGATAATTTTGTCGGCGACATGGCGACGCACTGGATCCGCACCAAACCCCGCGACGAAGATCGGCCGCTGTTTCTGGAAATTGGCTTTCCTGGCCCCCACCCGCCCTACGATCCCACACCGGATGTAGCGCAAAAGTATATGGAGCGCGACCTGCCACTACAGCCAGTGACTCAGGAAGAATTAGACGGACAGCCCGCGCCCTATAAAGCGATGCGCCAGCACAATACAGAAGTCGACCACGACAGCGTCGTGCATATGCTGGAGCCGAGCGAGGAGCAGCGCCAACGCCAGCGCGCCTACTATATGGCCAATGTCGAAATGATCGATACCAAGGTGGGCGAAATCATGCAAGCCCTTGAGGACAAAGGCTATCTCGACAACGCGGTCGTGGTCTTTACTTCCGACCACGGCGACTGCCTCACCGATCATGGCCACAGTCAGAAGTGGTCGATGTACGATACGATCACCCGCATGCCGATGATCGTCTGGTCGCCCCAACGCTTTGCCGGGGATCGCCGCGTCGAAGGCCTATGCCAACAAATGGATATCGGCCCGGCATTGCTGGAGTTGGCCGAAGTAAAACCGGCGCCGACGATGGAAGCTCGTTCCCTGCTGCCGGCCTTAAAGGGCGAGCCCTGGCAACCCCGGGAATATGTCTTTGCCGAGCACGGCCGCGATGCCATTTTGCAAGAGACGGAGTTTATGACGATGGTGCGCAGCGCGAACTGGAAACTCGTGCACTTCGTCGATTGTCCGGAGGGTCAGCTCTTCGATTTACAGAACGATCCAGATGAGATTAACAACCTATGGGAGGATCTAGCCCACGCAGACAAGAAGCGCCAACTGCTCGACGTGCTGCGCGACTGGCGCATCTCTAGTGACGTGCACACTGCCGGCTGGAGCGCAAGCTGGCGCTGAAATATAGGTGTCCTATCGACTTGAATTGACCATATAGTAGGGAGATTATCGTTAATCTATTCAGCGTATACCCAAATGAATTCCCGTCAGTTGAGGACTACCTGTTCACAGGATCTTGGTCAAGCTATCGCGTTGGCGTGTCGCTAATTTTAGCACGCTACATCGCGTTAATACTTATATTGAATACCACAGGTATATTACCTT
>JBLHGI010000071.1:0-20724 GCA_047616505.1 Planctomycetota bacterium | reverse complement strand
CTGTCCCGCCCCCGCCAGCGATCCGACGAGTTCAATCTGCGGCGGCGTGCGATCTTTTGCAGCCACCAACACATCGATAAACACATTGGCCTCGTTGCCCCATTCGTCGCGCACGCGCAGTTCCACTCCAAAGGATTCGGCCCCAGCCACTATGAGTAATTCGGCTCCTTCGATACGCGCTTGATCGCCCTCCGCTACCAGCGAGAATACGAGATCCTCCCACGCGCTGTCCTCGTCGACAACGCGCAGCGGCCAGCGAGTACTCCCCCCCTCTTCAAGTTCTATCTGTTCCGGCATATCAAATAGCGGCGCGAAACCCGGTCCACTCGGCACTGCTGTGGGCAGGTCTTCTATTGCCGGCCTATCAACTGCTATATCTATATGCAGTGCGACCTGCTCTTGCCGCCCTGAAACCGTGCGCCCCGATACGAGTACGACATACGAACCGGGCGCGGCCTCAACATACAAACGCCCCGCCTCTATACGAGCGCTCCCCTCGTCAAAAAACACTTGCCATTCAATCGCCTCCACTGCGCCGCGCACCAGTTTCCCCAGCTCATATCCGTTCGAATCGACTAGCGCAATCGCCGCGGGTTCTACCAACTCAAAAAAAGATTCGCGCACCTGCACGCCCAACGTTACTTCGCGTTCTTGCGCCCCCAGCACGGCCTTTAGAAAAAACACCTCTCGACCGCTACGCGCGGCACGGCCGTCGAATACAATGCGGCGCGACGCATCGATAACACCACCGACAAAGGCGCCGCCGCGCAGCGACCACTGCACCGCTGCCGCATCGCCGACCAATACCAATTCGTCAAGTATCTGCGTCGAGTCGACCGCGCCGATTTCCAGCACGTAATCCGGCCACACCCCGAGCTCTAACACGGCAACCGCATCCGCAACATCTTTAGGCGGTCCCGGCTTTATATCAACGTCTGTGCTGGGCGTTTCTCCGCCATCATTTGGTTCTTCTACATCGATATCGTCGACAAGTATTTCGACGCGCACAATATCGACCGCCGCATTGCCGTCGGCATCTACGGCGCTAAAGAGTAACACACTGCGACCCGCAAAATCAGTGGGGGCGCGCACGATCGCCACATCCTCTACAATGCTGATATCGAGCCCACCTCCACCCGAGACAGACCAGACGACCGCGCGATCGACATAGTTGATTAGGTCGATGCGTTGCGCGGTGCCAGCCCGTAGTTCTAGGTCGGGAATATCCCCCAGCACCATGGCCTGTTGCCCTCCGGCCACTTCGACCTCAAGCACTTCGCTATGCCGCTGTCCCGCTGCGTCAACGGCGCTAAAGAGCAGGACTAATCGACCAGCATACGTATCTTCCGCATGCAGTATAGCGGTGTCATTTTCCACTTCGACCGCTACGCCCTGCACGGCCTCGACGGACCATCGTATTTGACCTTCGCTTTGCCCAACAACATAGGGCTGCAAAGGTATCGAGACCGTTTGACCTGCTTGTATGATGATGCGACCTAGCGGCGCGATAGACCAGTTCATTTCATCGATGGGCTCCGTCGCACCTGATGCAGTTTCACGACTTTCTTCTGCGGGCTCTACCACGACGACCGTATCAACCACAGCTCCCAGTATATCGCCAATCGATTCCTGACCATCTTTATCTATTTGACCGGTGCTCTCTCCTACGACCTGCACCGACCAAGCCGTCACCGCTTCGCTCCCTTCTGGATCGCGCACCGTCAGATAGAGCGTCGCCATCCCCACCTCTGTGCCGCGCAGGAGCAGTATAGACGGTTCATCATCTACCCATGAAGCAGCCATTCCCTCCGCGCGCAGCGACCACGCGAGTTTTTCTGCCGATGTATCGCCGTCTTTTACATAGGACTTTAGATCGATTTGTAGCGGCTCACCTAGCGCTAACTGCAAGTGCGGTAGAGGCAAAAACTGTGGGCCTGCACTCGGCGCCGAGACGCGCAACTCCCACGTTGTTTCGGCGCTTAACCCACGGGGGTCTTCGACGCGGAGCCCCACCTGTTCTACCCCCACGGCGAAGGCCTCGACGACCAACACATCCCCCTCGCGGTAGACCGCCGCGACATCCCCCCCCTCTAGCGACAGGAGCAACTCTTCCATCTCGTGGTCCACATCGCCAAAGATCGACTGTAGCGGCCATGACAAACGCTGTCCTACAGCCAGGTCAAATACCGACGGCAGTTCTATTGTAGGTCCATCGTT
Source organism: Planctomycetota bacterium (assembly GCA_047616505.1). Taxonomy (GTDB): domain Bacteria; phylum Latescibacterota; class UBA2968; order UBA8231; family UBA8231. The sequence continues at coordinate 18,507 of JBLHGI010000071.1, read as the reverse complement.
TTGCGCCGCGACGGACACGGCGAGCCGAATGGAATCGCAGTTTTCAGCATCGCTACAGAAACTAAGCTCCACCCCATCTTCACCGGCCCAATCAGCCGGAGCACCGACGACAAGCTCGCCATCCTCAATCGCCGCCGTGACGTGTACCCCTGTGCGCACGGACCACGTGCCCGCTCTATCCTTTTTTATTAAATATTCGCCTAATACGCGACGAAATACACCGCCGTCTTCCAGCATATCTATCGCGAGTCCTTGCAGATAGCGTTCGCGCGCGGCGATGCGCACGGCAAACTCACCGCTGCGCCGCACCCCACCGGGAGTCTCCACCCAGTAGTCTATGAACACACTCTCCGTCGCTATCACCCGAAGTTTTGTTCCCTCAAGCGCGACTACGGCTCCTCGTCCCTCGCGCACGGTCGCCTGCCAGTGTAGGTCTCGATCCCCCCATACGGAGCTAAGGAAATGCGCAGTCAAATCTATTTCCACCGTTTCACCCATCTGCAACTCGTGGTCGGTCAACGCGATCAATCCCTCGGGCTCAACCGTCTGATACAGGGGCTCCGCCTCCACGTAAAAGCGCTGTTCGACGCCGGGCTCGTCAAGTAAAGTATAGGAAGGTTGGTGCTGACCTGCCGCCTCTAGCCACACCGCCGCTCGGCCTTGCGCCGGATAGTCCACGACACGCAAGCGCACGCTAGCCAGAAGACCGCTGCCGCTGCCAACAGCCCGCCCGCCATCAAAACCCACACCACTTACGGAAATATAGCTAAGCTGCGCAGCGTCGGTTTTTGACACCGCATTTTCGTACACGGTCGCCGACAGAAACGGACCGCTGGCGAAGGGCAGTCGCTGACCATCTGCCAGCACCTCTACCGGCACTAGGGCATACGCACTCGTATCATAGGAGAAATAGATACTGGCCGAAGTCAGTGCCAGCGCGCCGGCGTCTATATATACACCGACCTCAAGCGTATCGCCGAGAGCCAAGACCTCCGGCTTATTCAGCGGCTCTAAATAGAGTCGAGCTTCCTCGGCGCACAGCGGCGAAGAGAGCGATAATAGAGTGAGGAAAATGGCGTAGATAAATTTCACGACAAACTCCGCTTTAGCGCAGGAGCAACATCTTGCGCATGGCTGTGCGCCCCTCGGAGCGCAAGCGAAGAAAATAAGTGCCCGATGCCACATCACCGTGGGCGTCGTCGCGTCCATCCCATTCGATAGAATGCACGCCCGCTTGCAAACGCGTCGCCAGCAGCGTGCGCACTCGTTGCCCCAAGACGTCGTAGATTTCTAAATGCACCTGGGCCCCCGTGGGCAAGGCAAAGCGCAGTTGAGTCTGAGGATTAAACGGGTTGGGATAATTCGGCAAAAGCGCAAAGGCCGTGGGCAATCCCCCCTCGGCGGGTGGTCTATGGCGCCTGTGGGCAGAATCTACCCACTCGGCATCGCGTAGCTGCACATCGACATGGGCATCGCCAGCGACGGCGTGCAAGCGTTCGAAGCGCATAGTCGTTAGCAAATTTTCACCCCACACACCCGCCTGCTCACCACTCAATGCCGCTCCAAGGGCAATCTGCCCCTCGGAGCGCTTGCGCGCCAGTATCGCCGGACGCCGTGCAAATGCACTCTCTTCGACTCGTACTAACTGCCAGACGCTGTCGTCGTAGAGCAGGCGGAAGGCGTAGGCGCGCGCATCGACGAGCCCTTCGCCCCAGACCTCTACTAACAGTTCGTCGTCTTCTATCCGCGCATCTACGCGCCAAGGTGCCGTTTTTTGTACCGGGACCTGCGTCCGTTTAAATACCGGTTCGACCCCGTCTATATTAAAATTGGCAGCGACAATATTGAGGTCGGAAATCCACACCAAACTATCGCCGTCGATATCGGCGAGACGGCCAGCATGCGTCGCGTTCACTGTTTGTGCGAAATAGGCAACGATAAAATCGACATCGAGTTGGTCAATCTCGTTATCGGGAATAGACGCACCACTCGTATCGACATATCCCGTTACATCCCCCCCCAGCAGCAGCCCCGGATCAACCGCTGCACCGGCGAGAAAGGTCGGATTGATATTCGTCAACGCAACCCCGGGATTCACCCGCAGCGCCGGGTATTGGCCGTCGAGATAGCCATCGAGATGTACGGCGAGTTGGTAGTCTCCCGTCGGCACATGCGACAGGCTATAACTGCCGTCGATGGCCAGCGAATCCTGCACGCCCACCTGAAGTGTATCGAGATCATTGCGCGCCAAAAAAAGCGAGTCGGAGATGGGCAAAAAGCTGTTGCGATCGCGCAGCAACAGCGTAACCAAACCCGCCGGGTTGTCGCGGCCTTGAAGGGCTACTTTCCCCGCGACCGTGCCCCTCGGCAAAACCTGGGCACTCAGCCCCGTTTCCGGCGCTAATAGATCGACGACCTCGCCATCGCGATAAAATGCCGACTGCCTATTGCCAAAGTGGTCTATATCCATTTGTGTTGCGCCCGTCGTGTCGCGGCTGACAAGCTGCAGCGTCGCCAAACTCAGATCGCCGTCAAATGCGCTGTTGTCGCCCTGTTCAAAATACACCAGGTCGAGTAGGTATTTACCCGCCGTCACACTATCGGCTCCCACCAATAGCGTATCGCGCAACGCAATACCACTCAAGGCAGAATTCAGCTTAAAAGGCTGTATACCCCCCTTGCTCGCATCCTGGTCGACAACGGAGAAAAAGGTCGTATCAACGCTGGCAAAAAAGGCCAATAGGTCGACGCTCTGCCCGCCGCTATGGGGTCGGATTTCGATGAGAGCCGTATCCCTGGGCGTAGTCAGAGTCAAGACCGATGGCACGAACTCTACCACCGAAGTCTCGAGCCCAGCGGCCCCACTTGAGCCCAAACCACTGATGCGCACGCGCCCGGGAGCGCGCTTGGCCAGTGCCGAGTCGGCCGGCGTCGAGCCCGCGCCTTCATCGACGATGATATAGGCGTAATAATCGCCGTCTACAATCGGCGTCACAGCGCCATCACGAGCCTTACTCAGACGCGAAGGTCGCACGGAAAAAGTGCTCGTTGAGTCTTCGCTCAAAGCCACCGCCGTCGCCATACTGCCATCCGCCGAATTGGCCACCCAGTCGCTTATCCCATCGGCGACTAGGGTCGCATAACTCGTCGAATCACCCAGACTGGCGGCAGCCGTGGCCGAAGTAAGCAGCACCCAGATGCCCGCCGCATTATCGACGTCAACAGCTTCCCAAGCCACTTCGAAGCTACGGCGCCCGTCGATATCGAGCGTCGACAGAGGTGCAAGTATGCGCAGATGCGGCCGATGCACAAAGCGCAGACTGCGCCCCTGGCCACTCTCTCCGTCCCAACGCACGACGCGCTTGGTCGAATCTGTTTGCACCAGACCGTATAGCGAGTAGGCGACTCCCTCTCGCGGCCCCCCACCCCCATCGGCCTTCTTAAAGGCCCACAGGTCCCAGAGATACTGATTTTCAGCGCGACCGTCGGGCTGCTCCTGCAGTCCTGAGGCTATTAAATGCGTGTCCTGCGTCGAGTCAGCTGCCGCAGTGATAAGCGCCTCGGAGCCACTGGGCACGGCAAAAGAATCGCTGGAACTGTAGTATAATGAGATCAGGGCACTATCGACGAGGGCGCGGTCGCCATCTTTGCCATTGTCCCGATTCCAGGTAATGGCGTAGTAGCGCTGTCCATTTAGTCCCCCGGTCTCTATCGTGCGATCACGGCGACTATCGAGCGCCAAAAAAGGCGAGTGGCGCACATTGTAGGTATGTGCGCTGCGCTTGATTCCCAATTCCTTGCCGTCGGTTATAACGGCATATACATAGTAGTTACCGCGCGCGACAAAGACCGAATCGTTGGTGGCAACCTTCCAGTTGAGCTGGGTGTCGCGGCCTTCAAAGAGACTGGCCGTGCTATCGATATGCGTGGCATTTTCCAGCGCACTGATAACGCGGTTTGGATGGGTCCCCGTCGTCTGTACATAGGTCGTGTCGAGACTGTCCGCCGTAGTATAGAATAGGCGCACCGAAGCGCTGTCGTCGTAATCGACAACCGCAAAGGGAATATCCACTCGATCGCGAGCGCTATCGACGCGACTAGCCACTCCCTTATCCAAGCTGAGCAAACGCCCCGAGTCGAGAAAGTCGGCGTCATTAGAGCTGAAAAGCCCGACATCGAGCACAACGGGCAAATGGCGCACGAGGATCCCGCGGCTGCGCAAGAGCGGAAAATTGCCGGTCAATGACGAGGTCATATAGAGATAGTACGTAGTGTCCTGCAGCGCCGAGACGTCAAAAGCCACTTTCACCGAGTCGCCTTCAGCGCTCGTAGCCAATCCCTGCGTCGTGCTGTTTATCGCTTGGATCGCTACGGACGTATCGACGCGTGCCAGCGTATCTTGCAGCGAAAACCAAAATTGGTATGGCGTATCGTTCTCGTTGTTGCCATCGGCAAAGGACACCCCTGCCAACACCAGCGCATTGCTGCTGAGATTGCCGCGCCGATCGCTGACCAGATCGGGCAGTGCCGGTGCAAAGGCCACTGTAGCTGTATCGGGATAGGCGTCGCCCTGTGCATTCGTCGTCGTATCGGCCACGCCGTCGATAAAGAGGCGCGAAAAGGTTGCCAAACTCAAATCGCGTGGTTCGACCAAGCTCAGAATTAGGCTACCGGCTGAAATCGGCTGTTCGCCGCTATTGGAAAAGGAAACCTGGCCGTAGATGGCGCTCGACGAACTCGGTGCCGCTGGGGTCACTAGAGGAAAGTGCACAAAGACCTTACCCGCGACCCCGCCCGTGCCACTGGTCAATACGATCTGGTTGGCACTCGTACCGGCAGCCGACGTATAACCCGTGCCCGTAGACGAAGAGTCGTCTAAGGCAACCTCGTCGTCATAGGCCCCATCACCATCGCGATCGGCAATAGTCAGGCCAGAAGGCAAATTGAGCGTAATCGCGTTGCCCGCCGAAGGATTGCGGCTCAACGTAATAGCCAAACGCTGCCAATAGGGATTGCTCGCCGTCGCCCCTTTGGGTGCACTCGAGAGTGCCTGCGGTGAAAAAGCGACGGACTGCGCTTCACTGCGCTGGGAAAAAAACACCAGAGCGCTGAACAATACATATAATAAGAAAGATATATTCATGTTTTTTCTGTTTAAGCCGACATATAAAACAAAATAGCCCTACTTAGTATATCGCACAGATCGGCATTTCCTTTAATCACCACTTTCCGTTACATTAGGAAAAAGATTTTACGCCTATATGAATGCTCAGCGATTCCACACTATATTAGCGGCTCTCTTCGTAGCCGCAGCGACCGTTACCCCCCTCTCGGCGCAGACTATCTCCACCCTGGCCGGCGATGGCACACAGAGCTATTCCGGCGATGGTAGCACGCCGACCAATGCTGGCCTCAATGTACCTTCTGCCGTCTGGGGCGATACGACGGGGGTGCTCTATATCGCCGATACCGGCAACCACCGCATCCGCCGCATCAAGGCCAGCCGCGACACAATAACGACCTATGTCGGCAGCGGCACGGCTGGATTCTCCGGCGATCCGGGAACCGCCACCTCCGCCGCGATCAATGCCCCCGCCAGCGTCTTTGTCGACAGTGTCGGCGTGCTCTATATCGCCGACACCGGCAATAATCGCATCCGCAGCGTCACGGCAGCCGGCGTTATTTCTACCATTGCCGGCAAAGACAGCAGCGGCTTTTCGGGCGATGGCGGCGCGGCGACTTCCGCCAAGCTCAACGCGCCTACGGCCGTTTTCGCGCGCGGTGGTTTTGTCTATATCGCCGACACCGGCAACAACCGCATTCGCCGCATAAGCAGTGCCGGTATTATCAACACCATCGCCGGCAAGGATACGACGGCCGGCCTCTTTCTGGACGATACCACCGCCACCGTCGCCACGCTCAAAGCACCGCACGGCCTCTATGTAGATCGCGCCAACAACGTCTATATCGCGGATACGGACCACCACCGCATCCGCAAGTTGACAGCCACCGACAGCACGCTGACAACAATCGCCGGCAACGGTAGTCCCGGTTTTTCCGGCGATGGCGACCTGCCCACCAACGCGCGATTGGCTTTTCCAACTTCTGTAGCTGTCGACACGTTTGGCACCGTCTATATTGCAGATCGCTTTAACCACCGCATCCGCCGCATCAATCCATCCGGCAATATCACCACCATCGCCGGTCGCGGTTCGGTGGCTTTTAGCGGCGACTCGGCGGCGGCCAATCGCGCCGAGTTAGCCAGCCCCAGCGGGCTCTACCTGAGCGGCGACACGCTGTTCTTTGTCGACCAGGGCAACCAGCGCCTGCGCAAAATATTGCCCGATGACAGCATCGGCCTGAGCGGTGCTCTCAAGCGATCACCTGGCAATGAAGCCAAACTCTTGAGCCTTAGTCTCAAGGGAGACGGCGCCACGACCGTCAATGGACTGAGTTTCACCGTCTCCGACCTGCCTACAGCCACTGGGCTCAGTGCCGCTGACTTTGTAGAATTTCGCCTCTACGAGAGCAGCGATACCACCCTGGGAGGCGACACGCAGATTGGTCGTCTCGCTGCGGAGGACTTCACGCCCGGCAGCCAGGCCACGATTGCCGCAACGACCTTCCCCACGCCGGCGGCCGATGTCACGCGCTACTATCTGCTCTCGGCCCTACTGACCAAGACCGCAACACAGGGTCACGCCCTACTTGTTGGCACCGCTACGGGGGCACTCTCGACGAACCAAGGCGGTCGCGGCAGCCGTATACATGCCGATAGTAGCAACAAACTTACGATTGATGTAGTAGCGACTAAACTCATCTTTCAGACACAACCTAGCAGCGGCCTGAGCGGTTCCGCTCTGACAGTCCAGCCCATTGTCGCCGCCGTCGACGATAGCGGTTTTGTCGATTTCGACTTCGCCGACACCGTCACCGTTATTTCAACCGGTACCGGCACGCTGCTGCAGAGCAGCACCATTGCCGACAGCGGCCGAGCGACCTTTAGCAACCTGAGCTACAGCACATCCGTCGACGACGAAGCCATCGTACTAAGAGCAAAGAATGTCGCCGACAGCCTCTACGCTTTGTTAGACAGCGCCGTTTCCGACACCTTCAAGATCAACGTCTTTAACGATCCTCCGACCGTCGATTTTCCTGCTCTTGTGCTCAAAGAAGACGAAACGATCGGTTTTCGCACGCTGATATCGAGCATTATCAGCGACGAGGACGATTCTACCTTCACCATCGTTTTTAGCAGCAAACACATCCTCGCCAGTGTTTCTGGCGATAGCATAATCGTGTTGCCCGAGGCCGACTTTTTCGGCATCGACACCTTGACCGTGACGGCCACGGATGCCTTCGGACTCAGCCATAGCGACAGCGGTATTATAGAGGTGACAGCCACCAACGATCCCCCCGTTTTATCGCTGGCCAACAGTCTCAGCTTTGCCGAAGACGAAACACTCAGCGTTGATATACAGACCGTCGTCAGCGATGTGGACGATGCCTTTTCAGATTTACAGTGGACCTTTACGCCATCGACCGGCCTGTCGCGGCGCTATACCAGCGCAACGGGCATACTGCAACTCTGGGCTGATGCGGATGTAAATGGGGGATTTTTGTTGACCGTGCGCGTGCAAGACGTTGCTGAGACCTCTGCCTCAAAGGTCGTCGATATCACGGTAACCGCTATAAACGATGTGCCCGTGATGGCATTGCGCGATACCAGCCTCTTACAGGGCACGAGCATAGGCCTGGACCTAGCTAGCTCCAGCAGCGATATAGACAATGATATCACAGACTTGCGCTGGACCTTTGTCGCCGATTCGCTCATAAGCGTTGCGATCGACAGCAGCGGGCTCGCCACCCTTACGCCCACCGCTGCCTTTTCCGGCGTCCGCGACCTCGCTTTTACGGTTGGCGATACCAGCGCGGCAACCAGCACCGATACGCTGCAGTTGACCATACTACGCGTCAACCAACCCCCCACGCTTTCCGGCCTACCCGATACACTCATAGCCCCGGGTGACACCCTGCGCATCGACTTGGCTCAGTACGCCTCCGATCCCGACGATGATATCTCGTCCCTCATTTGGAGTCTTAGTGGCCACGCACAGCTGCAAAGCCAACTTTCGTCTAGCGCGTTGAGCCTGATCGCCCCAGCGGCGAGCGATACCTTTAGCGAGCAGATCAGCGTGCGCGTCTTTGACTTGCTCGGCTTCTCCGCTCAGGATACTTTTCGGGTGAAAGTCGAGCCTCCACGCCCACCCATCGCCGCCGTGCCCGACCTAGTATTCGAAGCGGGCCGTTTACTCACATTCGACCTCGGCCCTTATCTGAGCCGCGATATAACCTCTTTGGTCACAGGTGCCAACGATTCGCTACAAATCGTCATTAACGCCAATGAGCAGACCTTAACGCTGAGTGCCAGCGAAGGGTTTAAAGGCAGTACGACCCTCGTACTGCAGGCGGGCAACGCCCGCGGCGAAGCAAGTCAAGATACGATTGGCATAGAGGTGACGAACCCGCTCCCCACGCTAATCGGATTTCCCGAAATTTTCCTCGATGCCGGCTTCTCGGCACAGCTGCTGCTCGATTCCTATGCGCGCGACGACGAGCCCGTTTCCTTGCTGAGTTGGAGTGCCGAGCCCACTCCGGGCTTACAAATAAGTATTCACGGCACGCTACACGTCGCCACAATCAGCGCAGGCCAAGAAGTATCGGGGCTGCAGCGCATCGCATTTTCCGCGACCGATGCCCAAGGCGGTATCGCCATCGACACACTGCGTATCAACGTGCACAGCGATGTCGTCGATACAACCGTTACCGACACAACCGACTCCTTGGGCAACAGCGCCCCGCGCATAAACGCGATAACGGCTCAGCGATTTCACCGCGGCATCTCTCCGCGCATTCAACTCGATCGCTTTGTCGAAGACGATGGCCCACTGAGCCAATTGGCATGGCGCGCGCGTTCCACACCCGATAGCCTCGTAGAAATCAGCATCGATTCAGCGCGCGTAGCCACCATCTCTGCGCTACAGGACACGGGCGTTGGCCAGATAATCTTCCAAGTCACAGACGCCGGCGGTCTCATCTCCAGCCGCACAATAGAGGTCGAGGTTCTCCCACCCTTGCCCGCACCCGAAGCCGGAGACTTCGATCTCGATGGCCGCATCGACTTTGCCGATTTCTTCCTCTTTGTCGATGCACTCGGCCTGACATCGCTACATCCAGACTGGGATCCGGTCTTCGACCTCAATAGCGACGGGCAGATCACCCTCGACGATTTCTTCGCCTTTGCCGACGCATTTTCGACTTTTAATAGACAGACCTGACTCTCAGAGTTTAGACGATATAACACAAAAAAGGGGCTACCTCATCCGCAGGTAGTCCCTTTTCGTAGCGTTTTTCCTCGCTTTATCAGGGGATTCTCCGAAGCACCCTAAGACCAAAAGTACTCAGCCGCATATCGGCACTAAAAGCCGCGCGCGCCGCCGAGCGCGTTTGCTCGGCGCTGAGTAGGGTCCCGCCACCACGCAGCACGCGCTCCGTGCCGCTACTCGCCCCCGTTGGATCGCTCTCGTCATTAGCTGGATACGGCGCGTAATAATCCTCAACCCATTCACCACTGCTGCCGTGCATATCGTACAAATCCCAAGAATTCGCGCGCTTGGAACCGACGGGATGCGTAATGAGCTCACTGGCCAAGGGCGGTACGGTGCGCGTCCAGGCATAAGTCTCTAACGCAGCAAGGTCGTCGCCGAAGGACCAGCGCATCGCGGTACCCGCGCGTGCTGCATACTCCCATTCGGCTTCGCGGGGTAGTCGATAGAGCGAATCGCCTGCCGCCACATTAAGCGCCTGTATAAAAGCTTGAGCATCGTTCCACGAGATATAAACGGCCGGGTGCGTATCCACATCGAGCACAGCCGGTTGCCCCAACCACGGCTTGCTACCCATCATCGCCAACCATTGCGCCTGTGTTACTTCGTGCTGACCCAGATAAAAGTCGGCGCCTAAACTCACCTGCCGCACGGAGCCCTCGTCTGCGTTGCGCCCTTCTTCACCTTCAGCAGATCCCATGGCAAAGGAACCCGCGCGCACGAGCACAAAAGCCATCTTCTGGCCACCGGGCAGTTCCACCTCTAGTTCGAGAGCCAGCGGATCCTCGCCACCCGGTTCGATCTGACTGGGGTCGCATCGCTGCGCAAAGACCTCGCTAAAAATAAAGAAATCCGTAAAGCTAATGGCGCCATCACCGTCTAAATCAAAGGCCGTAGCTTCCGTGCGCCCAAACGCATCGCCAAAGAGAAATAGATCGGTAAAATAGACGCGACCGTCGCCATCAAAATCGGCGCGGCAGGCAGCGGGCAAACCCACCTCTTCGATATCGAAGAGAAACGGATCGCTATCGACTCCGTCGAGGGCGCGGCCATCGGCGCGGCGCGTGCTAACGGCAATGCTCAAACCGGTAGCCGCCGTCGGATTGACTACTTCCTCTAAAACGATAGAATAGGCACCTGCCGTTTCTACCGCATCCATCTCTAATACGAGGATACGCCGCGTCGACAGCGCCTTGATATGTTGGGGCACATAGCCTCCGGGCGTGCGCGAGGTGGTATCGACACTCGCTTGGCTCAAGTCGAAACCTTCGGGGAAACGCAGTTCAATCTGCCCACCTAGCCCCAGAGCCGTCGCCGTGCTAAAGAGCAATTGCACGGCGCCGCGTTGGCTGGCCTCGCGTTTTTCCAATTCTACGCTGCCCATTTCGACCAAACCACTCGCCGTGTGCTGCGGCCCCACAATGGGTTCACCGCGATTAGAAACAGCCAGAGCACTCGTCTGGCCTATCCCTCCCTGCACGGCATTAATCGTTACTCGTAATTGATCGGCCGCTCCCAGTGCGGAAGAAAAATCACCGACGATTAGATAATGGTGCAGATCAGCGCTGGCAAGAGTCGGTGCATCGAGTAGAATTTCAACCTGCCCTTGCGCACTAATTGCGCCGACGGTAACGGCCAATGAGGAATCGCCACTATCGACCACGCCATCCCCATCGCGATCTATAAGCACATCCAAACGGGCCAAAGCCACTTTGCCATTACCCGCAAAATCTACGTTGAGTGTTAGGCCCTGCGGGGCGACCGCTTCTCCTTGTGCACTCAGCGCAAAGGAGGCCAGAGGTATGGCCGTAGCCCCCACACCTGCGAGACCCGCCAGCCCATCGTCCAACGCGGCACCTGCGCTGAACACCAGTTGACCTACCACCGCAAAAACAGGAGGGTCGACATCGGGCTGATCGATCTCGCCGCCGCTAGCGCTGCGCGTGCGCACGGTTACCACTTGCCCACTACGCGCTTCTGCAGGCAGTCCGATGCCCTCTAATACGAAGGCAAAGGAACCCGCCTCTTCTGCTTGTCCTAGGTCCAGCACTAGCTGACTCGCCGTCGTATCAACGCTGAGAACGGGATCTACACCAGAGGGCGTCGAACTGATCGACGCTAGGCGAGCACCGGCGAGCGAAAAAACCGTTGGAAAGGCCAGCGTGATTTCGTCGTTGGCCGCGAGGTTCGTCGCCGTAACAAGATTCAGATGCATCACGGCTTCGGCCCCTACGTATTGCGGAGCGACAGATATACTATCGACTCGCACCTGCCCCAGACCGGCTAAGGCCAGACCCAGTGCCTGTGGGTCATCGGCATCGACCACCTCATTATCATCGCGGCGCGTGCGCAAAAAGAGAGGGGATGCACCTTGGTCGACATTGGGATTTTTGATCCCCGCTAACACAATCTCGTAGCGACCCCGACCTTCGATCGCATTCAAATCAAGCACGATAGTGCGCCCAGAAGATTCTGCCGTCAGACTAGGATCGGTTCCGCTGGGCGTCTTTGATGCGGTATCTACGATTGCAGCCGACACATCGAAACCAACGGGGAAATCAAGGACGATTTCGTCGCCGGCAACCAAATCGCTGACGGCATCAAATACGACGGTGACTCGACCGCTCTGACCTACGCGCGGATTGGAGAGTACCGCACTGATCATATCGACGCTACCCGTTGCGACATGCGTGCGCCCAGCAACCTCGCTAACGGGCACCGATGGCGTTACCCCCGTGCTCAGTCCGCTGCCGACGCTGATCCCCGTCAAATCGATGCGCAACGAATCCGTCGCACGCACGGTGTGATCGAGGTCGGCAACGAGCAAATAGTGGCGCAGCGTATCAGCCGGCAGCGTATCGCGCACGCTTAGTGTCAATTCGCTACCACTGCCGAGATCATCGAGAACGGCGGCGAGGATGGACGTCTCACTGCTGTCGACACGGCCGTCGGCATCAGCGTCGTAGATCACGTCGATATGGCGCAGCTCCTCGCCCGTTAGACCGCCGAAGGTCGGCCGCACGAGTAGCTGTAGGAGCGGCATACGCTCACCGTTGGCGCGCAGAGCCAATGCGTTAAACACTATATCCACCCCACCTACTCCCGCCAGACCAACCAGCGCATTCGTGGCGACCAAAGTATCTGCATTCCCGACCGTTAACCCCCCGGGAATGGCCACGACATTGCTCAGGGCCGCCTGCAGCGCACCGCTCTTGGCGGTCAGGCGCACGAGGTCAGCCTCTTGGATTACTAACTCCGTCCAGGCGGCCACACCTCCACTGGCCAATATCGAATCAGCAGGCACGGTCTTCAGGCTGTCGACCGCCAGCGCACTATCCTCTGCCGCAACGGCGCGCAGATGGATATAAACGGCGTAATCTTCGTCCGTCAGCCCCAGCGTATTCTGCGCTTTGACGATCACGGTATCCGGTGCAAAATTGACGCCCGGATCGAGCAGGAGAGCCGGTTGTTTTGTAAAAGCCAACTTTGTGGCCACGGCATCAGCGCTCAACGTATTCGACGAAGTGGCGGTCAGGTCGACTCCTCCAGTTTCATCGTCGACGCTGAGCACAAAGCTCTCGCCATCCTTTGTCGCCGCATAGATCAGATTACTGCCATTATAATCGGCTAGACCACTGACAAAGGCCTTGGTCAACACGCCGCTCAAAGTGCCGGAACCGCTGGCGAGTGCCAGGGTGATGCTCTCGGCAAAGTTGAGATCGATATTGCCGTAACTATCCTGGGCGGCAACGATTGGCTGACGGCTAAAGACCTTGCCGCTGACGACTTCATCGCCCAGATCTACTACGGTCGAATCGGCGGGCTGCTGGCTAAAAGCCAAACGCGTAGCAACGACCTGCACTTTGACGGTATGGGAATCACTCGCTGCCACCGCAGTGCCCAACGCGCCCTGGCTGCTGGCAACGCCCCCAGCGGGAAATCCAACGTTAAACGCGTGCCCGTCAATAGCCGTGGTATCTATCTTTGCCGAAACAATATAGAAGCGTTCCGCGCCGATTGGCGGCGCATCTGCAACCGGGGCCGTTAAGGTAGTAGTCGAGGAGAAATTCAAGGTGCTCTGCGTAGCTATCAATGAGTCCGTGCTGGTACTCAGTGCTGTGTCAGCACTAGCATAGAGTTTCAGCGCCTGCACGTCTCCGGTGTCTATTCCCGTCGCCGTACTCAGGTCGGACAGCGTCAGCCCTATGCTGGTGAAGGTCTCACTGCCATTCCCCGTCAAGCCGATACTCAAAAGCTTTATCTCAGTGCCAGCAGCCACTTCGTGTATTGCACTCAAACCAGCGGCAGCCGTAGACTCAACCAGCGGCGGCGTCAGCGTGTATTTGTTGCTGTCACTAGCGCTGACTGCGCTTCCGAGTGTCCCAATAGTACTCGTTAGACCTCCCGCGGCAAAACCCACGCGAAAGGTGTGACCAGCCGTAGCCGCCGATGCGGTGGCAACGCGCACGATGTAGTAGCGCAGCGAATCCTTCGGGGCGATATGCGTAAAACTGAGCGTCGTGCTACTGCCCACATTGACCGTAGTGTTCGTCGCCATCAGTGAATCGCTGGTATCGTAGAGCGAGTCGAGGCTCATATACGCTTTTAGCGCACTGAAGTCAGATGTGAGCAGCCCTGTCGCCGCGCTCAAATCGGAAAGCGTCAGAGCCAGCGACTGCGCAAACTCGACCCCATCCCCCGTAACTCCAATGGTCAGAGCAGCTACCTCAGCCCCCGGTGCCACCGTCTTTGCTCCAGCCAAACCAACGGCCGTTTTACTCTCGACAAAGGACCCGTTGGGCAACACGAGGCTCTGTTGGCCATTGAGTCCAGCGCCCAACTCCAGATCGAGATCGTCGTTTACATCGGCGAAAGCGATGGCCTGTACGACGTTTGTAGAGCTGCCAAAGTTCTGAGTTCCAGCGGCAAAGTTACCGCTGCCATCATTGAGGTAGACCGCGCTTTGCTGCGCGTTATTGCCGACGGCCACATCAAAATCACCATCGCCATCGACGTCACCCAAGGCCAGCGACTGCGTAAGATCTGCACCGGTGCCAAAATTCTTGATACCGGCGGCGAAGTTGCCACTTCCATCGTTTAGGTAAGCCGCATTCTGCGCGCTATTATTACCCACGCCCACATCGAGATCACCATCGCCGTCGATATCGTCTAAGAACAGGGCCTGTGTATTGTCGGAGCCTGTGCCAAAATTCTTCGTGCCGGCGGTAAAATTGGCAAAGCCATCATTTAAATAGATGGCATTTTGCGCCGCGTTGTTGCCCGCCCCTACATCGAGGTCGCCATCGCCATCGATATCGCCCAAGACCACAGTCACCGTCGCATTACTAGCCCCACCAAAATTCTTCGTCGCCGCAAAGTTGCCGCTACCGTCGTTCAAATAAGCGATATTTTGCGCCGCGCTATTGCCCGCCGCTATATCTTGGTCGCCGTCGCCATCTACATCGCCTAAAGCCAAGCTCTGCGTAGCATCTGTGCCGGTGCCAAAATTCTTCGTCGTAGAGAAATTGCCGCTGCCGTCGTTTAAGTAGGCCACATTCTGCGCCCCACTCTTGCCCGTGGCCGCGTCGGCATCACCGTCGCCATCAAAGTCGGCCACGCGCAGTGCATACGTTGCATCACTGGCCCCGCCAATCGTGCGCGTCCCCCCGGCAAAACCCGAGCCGTCATTGAGATAAGCCGCACTCTGTTGGCCATTATTGCCCGTCAATGCATCGAGGTCGCCATCGCCATCTACATCCGCAAAAGCGATAGCCCGGCTATTATCGCTGGCCCCGCCCACACTGCGCCCCGTGCCCGTGAACTTGCCCGGTCCCACGCCGGCGGCAGCGATAAAACGCCAGACATAACCATGGGCCAGTGGGGCGTTGGTTGTGCTGCGCACGCCACTGGTCGACGAACCGCTAAATACGGCCTCCACCCTCTCCCCTGCGGCAAAATCTGCACTGGGATCAAAACTCAACGTCGAAATACTGCCCCCGCTATACGTGCCGGGTCGCTTGCCCTTATAAGCGGCAAAAACGAGGAAATTCGTAGCACTAGGTGTCGACATCGCCGAGCTAAAGGTGCCACTTATATTAGACGTGCGCACAGCATTGAGCAGATTGGCCGTCGGCGAGAGCGAGCTGACTGAAACGGGCAAGATATTCAAATGGACTGCGTTCTGGCCGCTGGTAGAGCCATTGCCCTCGGCCACGTCAATATCGAGGTCTAGATCCGCATCAAAGGCCAATACGGCACGCGTGTCGCTGGTGCTGGTGCCAAAATTCTTCGCGGTCGAAAAGTTGCCACTGCCATCATTGAGATAGGCCGCATTCTGGCCCCCCTGCTGCGTGCGCAGCGCGTCGAGGTCACCATCGCCGTCGATATCGGCCAGGGCAATGGCCTGACTCGTGCTGCCGACAGGGCCAATGGTTTTCACCGTCGAAAAAGACGCCGAGCCATTATTAAGATAAGCTTCGTCCTGGCCCGTGTTATTACTCACGGCCAAGTCGGCGTAACCGTCGCCATTGATATCGGCAAAGTCTACGGAAGTCGTCTGGGTACTGGCGCCGCCAAAATTGTTAGTGCCGCCGAAGTTGGCACTGCCCCCGTTTATATAAATAAGACTCTGCGCGCCGTTATAGGCCGCCGCAATATCGAGGTCGCCATCGTTGTCGGCATCGGCCACGGCCAGCGCGGCAATAGGATCACTCGCACCGCCAATATTCGTGCTGCCGCTTAGATTGCCGCTGCCATCATTGAGGTAGACTACACCTTGTTGCCCACTATTGCCTACGGCCACATCCATTCCGCCGTCGCCGTTAAAGTCGCCGAAGGCGATGGCTAAGGTGGCGTCTGTTCCCGTGCCAAAATTCTTCGTCGTCGAGAAATTGCCGCTGCCGTCATTGAGATAGGCCGTATTCTGGGCGCCATTATTGCCCGCCGCCACGTCGAGATCGCCGTCGGCGTCTACGTCGGCAAAAGCCAAGGCCTGCGTGAGATCCGAACCTGTGCCAAAAGTTCGCGCCGTGCTAAAATCGGCGCTCGCATTGAGATAGACCGCGTTCTGACCGCCGCTATTACCAACCCCCACATCAATATCGCCATCCGCATCCACATCCGCGGCCGCCAGCGCGTAGGTATTGTCGGTGCCGGTACCAAAACTTTTAAATACGCCGTCTAGGTTTGCCGGAGAGCTTCCGACCACAGCGCGGAATTTCCATATATAGGGTTTGTTGAGCGGCAGGCCACCCGGCCTAGTAAATAGACTAGAAAAGCCGGCCGTAAAATGCACCGTAATTTCTTCGTTTGCCAACAAATCGCTCGTCGGGTCAAAGCTGGGCTGCGTAGTGCCGCCGCCACCATACACACCGGCTAGGGTGCCGCGCAGCGAACTCGTCACCTTGTAATGGGCCGTTGAGCCCGTTGACATCGATGCGCTAAAGGTCGGCACAATATTGCTAGTACGGCTGGCATTGGCCTTGTTGAACGTCGGGGAAACAGCGGTGACCGTCGGTGCCTTACCATTGATATAAGCCACATTGCCAGCCGAAAAATTGCCCGCCAGCACATCGATGATACCATCGCCATTGATATCGCCCACGGCAATCGCACGCGTGTCGTCGCTACCGCTGCCAAAGGAGCGCGTGGTCGTAAAATTGCCGCTACCATCATTGAGATAGGCCTCGTTGGCATGCGTCGCACTGACGCCGGCCACATCAAGATCGCCATCGCCGTCTATATCGGCCAGACGCACGCCTTCCGTATTATCGCCACCGGGGCCAAAACTGCGCGTCGTAGAAAAATCGGCCGAACCGTTATTTAAAAAGACTTGGTTCTGCTGGCCGCCATTCTTGGCCGCCGTTAGGTCGGCGTCACCGTCGTTGTCGACGTCGCCAAAATCGAGCCAAGTAATCTGGTCCGACGCCCCCCCCACGGTATTACCAGCCGTAAAAACACCAACGCCATCATTGGTATAAATCCGCCCCTGTTGGCTTTGCTGACCGACAGCCGCATCCAAGTCGCCGTCGTTGTCCACATCGGCAAAAACCAAGCTGATCGAGTTTAAGGAACCCGAATCTATGACCTTGCTAGTGGTAAAATTCCCCGCACCATCGTTGATATAGGCATTGTTCGTCAGCCCAAATTCCACTACGCCGATATCGAGATCACCGTCGCCATCAATATCGGCCATGGCCAATTCTCGCGTAAATGAACTGGCGCTACCAAAGTCGCGGTTGGTTCCCCAATTGCCCGCACCGTCGTTGAGATAAAAAACATCTTGAGCCGAATTATTGCCCACGCCGATATCGAGGTCGCCGTCGCCATCGATATCGGCGAGGACCGTACTGTAGGTGCCGTCAGAGCCGGTGCCGTAATTCTTTACCGTAGTGAAGTTGCCCTTACCCTGGTTGAGATAGGTGATATTCTGCTGGCTCGTATTACCTACCGCCACATCGAGGTCGCCATCGGCATCTACATCACCTAAGGCGAGGTTTAACGTATTGTCCGAGCCCGTGCCAAAAGGGCGTTCATAGCTGGAAAATTGTGCATCTCCGACACTAGCCGCTGCGTGAAACTGCCAGACTCTTCCCTTGTCCAGTGGAATGCCCGCTTTATCTTTCTGGCCGCTCGTACCCCCAGGAGTAAATGCGGCCTGTACTAATTCGCCCGACTTAAAATTGGCGCTTGGATCAAAAGTCAGGGTCGTGCTACTGGCACCGCTATACGTACCCATGCGCTTGCCGCTCAACGCACCATGCACGACAAACGAGGTGGTGCTGGCCGTCGTCATCGCCCGGCTAAAGGTCGCACTAATATTGCTGCTGGTGGCCACATTGCGCGCATTGCTCGTTGGCGCGGTAGAATTTATATCGGGAGGTAGTTCAAAGCGGCGAATGCGGTGGTTGCCGTTGTCGGCGACAAAGAGGTAGCCATCCTTGGCAAAAACGCCGTTGGGGAAATTGACCTGCGCGCTGGTCGGCGCAATGCCATCGCTGTTATAGCCGTTGCTACCGGTGCCGGCGATAGTGGTAATGAGGCCGCCGCTATCGACCTTGCGAATTCGATGGTTGTTCTGGTCACCAATATAAATATTGCCCGAAGCGTCGACGGCAATGCC
>JBLHGI010000070.1:0-20754 GCA_047616505.1 Planctomycetota bacterium | reverse complement strand
ATGGAACCGCGCTACGAGCGCCGCAAGACCGATGCGCAGTGGGTTGGTCTCTTCGACGGCAATTGGGTCTACGGCGAGTTGGAGAGCCGCACGCTCGATTTGACGACGCGCGCCGAACTTAGCTTTTCTCCCGAACTGAGTATAGAGCTCTTCCTCCAGCCTTTTATCGCTATCGGTGATTTCGGTGCTTTTAAATCGCTGACGCGCGCAGAGTCCTACGATTTTGTGTCTTACGCGCTAGGCGAGAACCGCGACTTCCACCGCCGTTCGCTCAAGAGCAACTTGGTACTGCGCTGGGAGTTCTCCCCCGGCAGCACGCTCTTTATCGTCTGGGCACAATCGCGCAGCGCCGACCTGGCAGACCCCGCGCGCGAAGATCTCGAATTTCGCCCGCTCAATCGCTTGGGCAGCAGCTTCTCAGACGACGGAGACCACGTCTTTCTGACCAAGATCAGCTATTGGATTGGTGGTTAGTAGGGGAGATCCGATGGATGTGCAAGTGCCGTTCTTAGGTCAGCAAATCGCGCTATAAACCCCTTGCTGTCCCCCGTTTTTTGCCCTATCTTGGCGCGCATTAAATGCGCTGCGCTGTCTGCAAGCGCTGAGCAGGCTTTTGTACACTCAGCTAGGGACGAAATCGCGAATTGACCGACGAGCAAACCCGTATTAGACCGTGTAGCATGTTCGGCTATCATCTGCGCGAACCGGCCAGTGGTCTCACACATTTAGTAGCCGCCGCCGCCGCCGTACTGGGCTTAGGCCTGCTGCTCTACGCCAGTCGCAACGATGCCGACAAGGCATGGGCTCTTTTTGTTTATGGCGCTAGCCTGGTGCTGGTGTTCTCGGCTAGCGCCGCCTACCACCTCGTAGATCGTGGCCCCGACCTCACGCGGCGATTGCGCAAGGTTGACCACGCGGCGATTTACCTGCTCATCGCCGGCACCTACACGCCGATCTGTTTGTATTTTTTTACCGATTTCTGGCGCTGGGGGCTCTTGGGCATTGTCTGGGCAATGGCCTTGGTCGGCGTTGGCCTAAAGGCCTTTATCCTGCACGCGCCGCGCTGGCTGACGGCGGGGATTTATCTGCTGATGGGCTGGATTTCGATCATGGCCATCGAAGAAATGTTGAGCTCTATGCCCCGGCCTGCTTTTCACTGGTTAGTATCCGGAGGTTTGGCCTTTACCTTTGGCGCGATCATCTACGTTAGCAAGAAGCCAAACTTCTATCCGCGCACCTTCGGTTTTCACGAAGTCTGGCATCTCTTTGTCATCGCCGGCTGTTTCTGCCATTTCGTCGTCATTGCCCGTTATATAGCTCTTTAGCAGCGCAACAGCGCTCGGATTACTCCCTTACATGGTCGCGAGGTGGTGGTCGATGATTTCTTTAAACGCCGGCAGCGGATAGGCTCCTTTTAGCGATACGCCATTGATCAAAAACCCCGGGGTGCCGCTAAAACCAAACTTTCCCGCCTCTATCATATCTGCTTTGACGATGGATTTTACTTTTTCGGACTTCACGTCCTTTTCCAATTGCGCCATATCGACCCCCAAGTCTTTGCCGACTTCTCTCATCCACTCTTTGCCGCCCGATCTCAGTGCGCCTTGGTTCTCGTATAATCTATCGTGAAATTTCCTCGCCTTCTCTGCCGACTGTTGGGCGATGGCCTCGTACAGGAGCGCTGCCGGCAGTGCGTGCGCATGCATCTCCAGCGGCAAGTGCTTGTAGAGCACGCGCACATCGTCGCCGTATTCTTGCATGACCTGTTTTACGGTTTGATAACCACGCGAACAGTAGGGGCATTCAAAATCCGAGTATTCTACAATGGTTATCTTCGCATCTGCGCGGCCAAAATAGACCCGCTCTACCGCCAATGCGGGAGCCTTGGGATTTTGATATTCTTGCTCGCGTTTGCTTAGCTCTTTTTGCTGGGCACTTTCCTGTGCCTTCTCCTGCGCAATTTGCGAGGCTTTGTTGGCGACGCGTATAAATTCTTCTGGATTTTTTTCGATAGCAGCTAAGACGATTTCTGGATTTTTTTCAATCGTCGAGAGCACTATATCTGGATTACTTTCGATTACCTCGCGCACTTGGTCGACGGTGGGAGCACATCCTACACAAAGTAGGACCGCTGTTACAAACGCCGCACATCGGAACATATTGAACTCCTTGCATTTAGTTTCCCTGAGTAATCGTCTGCACACGTGTAAAAAATTCCCGTTTGCGCGCCGTGTTGATTCCCCAATTTACGGGCACCGTTTGGTAGCCGCTCAAGTCTGTGTAGTCTGTCTCGCCGTCTTGGGCGTGCCAGTCAAAGCGCCCGTGCTGCCAGCCGCCGCAGCTATGACCTGTCCCGAGAGCTTTTCACCGCGCGCGTAGCGGTCGAGATTGTCGGCGGCAAACTGCGCCCGCTTGCGCGAAGTACCGTCGGTCGAACCTGCGGTATGTGGCGTAGTAAAGACATTGGGCAACTGGTATACTGCCAAGTTGGGGTCTGGCGGTTCCTGGGCAAAGACGTCGAGCCCAGCCCCTCCCAAGCGTTTGTCGACCAGGGCTCGGTAGAGCGCATCTTCATCGACGAGTCCACCGCGCGCGACGTTTATTAGACAGGCCGTTTCCTTCATCAAGCCGATGCGCCGCGCGTCGATAGTGTGTCGAGTCTGCAGCGTCAGATGCAGATGTAACGATACATAATCACTCTCGGCTAATACGCGGTCTATATCGTCGGGGCCGCCCATAAAATCTGGCTCGATCTCTGCGAGTATTTCTTCTTCGATAGGGCGGATATCAATCGCGGCCACTTTCAAACCAAAGGCCTTGGCGCGTCGCGCCAGATCTTGGGCACTAGAGCCAAAGCCAATGAGAGCGAGCGTGCGGCCCACGAGTTCGGTGCCAGTGGGAAAATACAGAGTGCCGCGGGAGAAATTCTGCTCGGCTTGCTTATAACAATGCGCGTGCATGAGTATAAACATCATAGCACTCTGCGCTAAGGCTACGCTGCTGAGTTGGCCTGGACAGTGGGCGAGCAATAACCCGAAGCCGAGAATGCTGTCGACGTCTACGTGGTCGAGGCCCGTCGTTTGCACTTGGAGAAATTGCACGCCGGCAGCGGCCGCTAAGTGCAGCAGTTCTGGGCTAATATTGCCCCCTAAGTCGACAATGACTTCGATGCCTTCAAATTGCGCTGCAGCGTTTTTTTCGCGATCAAAGACGCGCAGTTGGTGGCGAGCGCTTAGGATGGCGATGATATCAGCCCCCCAAGGTGTAGCGAGCGCGGTGTTTGGGTGGGGCAAGAACAGGACGTTGAGTTGGCGCATGCTCAGTATCCTAGGTCGGTGCGGATCTGCGCTAGGTGTTGACAGCCCGCCGCCAAAAAAGGCTCGTCGCCACCGGCGAGCACGAGCGAAAATCCATCGGCGATAGCGCGTTTGAGTGATTGTGGGTCGGAGGCTGGTCGGTAAACACCTAGGCCAGCCTTTTTGCCAGCGCGCTGCGCCGCCTCTGCCAACTTGGCCTGCGCATCCTGAAAGACAGGGCCTTCGTAGTCGAAGGGGACACCCAGCGAGATGGATAGGTCAACTGGACCAATGATAAAAGTATCTACGCCATCGACCTCGAGGATCTCGTCGATATTATCGACGGCCTCGGCCGTTTCGATCAGGGGGATAAAGCTGACTAGATCGTTTATCTGTGTAAAGTATTCGTCCGCGCGCAACCCGTACTGGGCCGCCCGATGCGGTCCGTAGCCGCGAACGCCTGTGGGCGGATAACGACAGGCGCGGGCACCCGCTTCGGCCTGTTTAGCCGTGTTGACGAAAGGAGCTAAAATGCCCATCGCTCCCATATCTAAATAGAGGCGAATCTGTTCTTCATCGACGCGCGACAGGCGAACAATGGGTGTTGCGGGTGTATTGCCGATGCCCTGCAATTGCGCCTGGATACCCGTTGGGGTCTGCGGCGCGTGCTCGCTGTCGAGCACGATGAAATCGAAGCCGGAATGGCCGAAGAGTTCGGCGATGGCTGGTGAGCCAAAGCGCAGTTGGGCGCCAAAGGCGGGTTCGTTGGCCGCGAATTTTTCTCGTATTCGATTGCGCATGATCAAGCCTCCTAATGATGAGAGTGCTTCTAAGGAGAACGGCAAGGTGCGGGTGGTCGTTGGCGCGCACTAACGGATAATACCCTCTATGACAGCCGCGTCAATTTTAAGATCTGCTGCCGCATCGCACAGCGTCTGCCAGGTCGTATCATCCACTGGAATGCCATTCCTTTCGCGTTCTAAGCGATTGCGCTCCTCTATTTCGCCCGGCATCAAGATCTCGTCAACGCCGGGTGCTTTGCGCGAACTTTTCACATAGTCGATAAAGCGCTGCACTTCAGCGGCTACACCCAGCTCTTTTGGCAGGCGCTCGCAGTCTATAATAAGAGAGAACATGCCGTTGAGCAGGCGCTGGTCGTTGGCGGGATTGGTGCAGCTATTGCCCGTGAATGCCCCGGCGAACATCTCGGCGATTATACTGAGACCGTAGCCTTTGTGGCCGCCAAAGGGCAGTAGGGCACCCGGAGGATCGGTGTAGAAGTCTTTAGGGTCCGTTATGGCGTTGCCCTCGTTGTCTATGATGCAACCGGGGTCGACTTCGACGCCTTTGTTGAGCGCCACTTTGAGTTTGCCTTCGGCGATGGCGCAGGTCGAAATGTCGAGTATGATCGGCTTCTTGCCCGCGACGGGAATTCCAGCGGCTAGCGGGTTGGCCGAGAGGCGGCGGTCGATGCCGCCAAAGGGCGCCGTGAGCAAACCGAACCCACTCGTATTGACGAAATGAAAGGAGGCCATACCGGCCTTGGCGACATAGGTGGGCCAGTCGCCGATCCGGCCCAGGTGGGCGCTGTTGCGCAGCGATACCGTGGCGATACCGTGTTTCTTGGCCATCTCGACCCCGAGATGCATCGCCTGTTCGCCGATGACTTGGCCAAAACCAAAATTGCCGTCGACGATGGCCATCGAATCAGTCTGGAAGATCACGCTCAATGATTGGTTCGGACGAACCTGATCGTTCTTTACATAATCAATATAGTAGGGGGCGCGGATAACGCCGTGCGAGTCGTGGCCCGTCAGATTCGATTCGACCAAATAAAAAGCGATGCGCTCGGCTTCGGCTGCTTTGCTGCCGACGCGTTCGAAGAGTTCTTGTACCAAGGTGCGGAGTTTGTCGGGGTCTAGGTGGCGCATATCAGTCATCTATCCTGGCAAAGGCGCGCACCGGCGAGCCGTCCCTGCCGACGATGGCCAATGGGATGGCGGCAAAGTCGAAAGGGCGTTGGCCGATAGCGGCGAGGTTTGTGAGATTTTCGACGATCAGCAGATCATTACCGAGCAACACGAGATGAGCTTCATGCGGCGGTAGATCGACCGAGGGAAAGTCGACGCCGAGCAATTCGACGCCGGCATCGACGAGCAACTGGGCGGCGGTCGCCGTAAGAACGGGATGGTCCGTAAAATAGTGCTCTCGGCCCCATTGCCGATACCAGCCTGTATGAATGAGGACGTGGCGGTGTTTTTTTATCGCGTCTGTAAAAGAAGCTAGTTGCGCGGCATCTATTATGGCTTGGTCGACTATATGCAAAACGATAGCCGGACCCGTGCAGGCGTCGAGCGGGATCTGGTCGATGGTTGGCCTGTCGGCGTAGAAATGATACGGGGCATCCATATGGGTGGCGCAGTGAATAGGCAGGCTCACGAGCCCACAGTTGAGACTCTGGCGTTCCTCGCGACCGGTCTGCTCCGTGTGCGCGAGTATTTTTATTTCGACCGGAGGGTCGCCGGGAAAGGGCGGTGTCTCGTTGGTGAGGGGATGGCTGAGATCGATTATGCGCATGCGACTTGGTTCGCTCTTAACCGCGGCCGACAAAGGGCATCTTTGTCGCCATGATCGTTATAAACTGGATATTGGTTTCCAGCGGCAAATTGGCCATCTGCACAATGGCTTGTGCCACGTGTTCGACGTCAAATCTCGGCTCGACGGCCATCGAACCGTCGGCCTGGGGCACGCCGTTGTTCATGCGCTCCGTCATATCGGTGGCGGCATTGCCGATATCGATCTGGCCACAGGCGATATTGTATTTGCGCCCGTCGAGCGAGGTCGACTTGGTCAGCCCAGTGATCGCGTGTTTGGTCGCGGTGTAGGGAGCGGAATTGGGTCGTGGTGCCGTGGCGGAGACCGAACCATTATTGATGATGCGCCCGCCCTGCGGTTCTTGATCTTTCATCAGCTTAAAAGCAGCCTGCGTGCAGAGGAAAGCACCCGTTAGGTTGACGGCGACTACCGATTGCCAATCCTCGAATTCGACCTCTTCCAAGGGCACTCCCGGCGCGCCGCGCCCGGCATTATTAAAGAGCACGTCTAGCCGGCCAAATTGCTCCTTTACGTGCGCAAAGAGCGCATTCACCGATTCGGGATTGCCGACATCTGTTGGCACCGCTAGTGTCTTGGCATTGTCTCCGGCCAAGGTCGCGGTTTCGTCTAGCGTTTCTTGCCGTCGCCCGACTAAGACGACGGCATACCCCTCTTTGGTCAAAGCCAGCGCACTGTGGCGACCGATGCCGCTGCCGGCGCCGGTGACGAGGGCGATTTTTTCGTGTGAGCTCATTGCGTATATCTCCTATAATTGGTCTGAAATAGTCTATGGTAATCTAGGTCTAATCGCGGCGATTAGAGCGTATCTAAGAGTGCTTTGGCGCGTCGTAAATCTTCGCTGTCGAACCCTTCGTTGAACCAGCTGTAGATCGCTGTCAGCACCTCTTTACCCTCGGTGGGTCGTTCGCGTTCTGCGGTGAAACGCGCCAAACCAGTTGCCGCGCGCAGCTCGAAGGATTTAGCTCCTTGTTTGCGCGCGGTATCGAGGGCGAGGTGAAAATTCGATTTGACCTCGGCATCGGCCGCCCCCTGCTGCGCCAAGAGTTCGCCTTTCAAGCGGTAGAGCTCGGGTTCGTAGTGGTGCTCGTTCTTGGATTCGACTATGGCAAAGAAGGCTTCTATCCACTCTAGGCCTTTTACAGGTTCTTCTGCTAAACAATAGAGTTCCACCAGTATGCTCATATAGCCGGGCTCTTTGTAGCCCAGTTTCTCACACGAGGCCAAAACGACCTCGAGCCCCGCCGCCAAATCGCCCTGTTGCGCCTGCACCCAGCCCAGTATGATTTCGGCCCAAGGTGTGAAGCCGGGAAAGCCTTGCGTGTTGGCGCGCTCCACGATCGCGGTGGCGTGTTCGTGCGCCTTTTCGAGGTCGCCGCACTGTTTGTAAATAAAGGCCACGGACATTTGTGCGGTGATCGCACTATAGTGATGCGATTGCGATAGCTCGATCGATCGCAGGCCCGCAGCAATGGCCTGATCGGGATACCCTCTGGCCCAATGCGTCAGGCACAGAGCTCGCTGACCGCACATGCCCGGATCGTGCCCGCCGTAGTGGATGCAGTGGCTCTGGTGCATTTCGGGGCGGTAGAGCGCTATGCCTTTTTCTAGATGCTGGTGCGCTCTTTCGTAATCGGGGATCAGCATCAGAGTGGTCCACAGAGCGTGGTGCGCTTGCAGGATTAACTCGTCGTCGCCCACCTTGCGGGCGAGCGCCATCATCTTTTCTCCCAACTCGAGGGCCTTGTCCGTCTCGGCTGAGAAATGATAGGTCAACCAGAGGCCCCAGAGCGCCGGGAAGACTTCGGGTGTATCGCCGATCTGTTGACAGAGCACCCAGGCGCGATCGTATATGCTCAGGGTTTCTTCGGCCCCATAGCCCGAGGTCGTAAAGGTGGCCGTACCGAGTGATTTGATTAGCTCGAGTTCTTCTTCCACTCGCTGCTCGGATTTTGGCAGCGACTCGTAGTAGTCGAGCGCTTGGCGAAAAAAGACGACGGCATCGGGAAAGGCTCCGGCGGCCATCGCCTGCTCCCCTGCCCCCTGCCAATAGAACCGAGCCTTGGCCACGGCTGTCCCGTTTTCCCGGTGCTCTCCGGCGGCTAGAGACCAGTGATGGGCTAAGAGCGGATATTGCGCTGTTTGCTCCTGTGTTTGGCTCTTTTCTAAAAACTCGGCGATCGTGCGATGCAGCTGCTCCCGCTGCGCGTAGAGCATGAGGTTATAGGCTACGTCGCGGATGATAATGTGCTTAAAGATGTAGGAAAGGTCTGGGTCGGGTGTTTCCAGCAGCGTGATCTCCAATTCGTTGAGTGCTTCAGTCGTATCGCGCAGCAGGTGCTGGTCTTCGGCGATTGGATAGATCTCAGCGAAGGTCGCAAATGGAAATATTCGGCCAATCGCGCTGGCGACTTTGAGCCCGAGCTGCTGCTGTGGGGTCAGGCGGTCGATGCGACTGGTGATCACGCCCTGGACGGTGTCTGGAAAATTTAGGCTGTCCAGATTGTCTAAGCCCGGAGCGAGAATGCATGTGTTATCGACTACTTGAATCTGACCGCTGTCGCGCAAGGCGTAGGCGATCTCTTCGCTGAAGAAGGGATTGCCCTGCGCCTTTTCTCGAATCAGGTTAGCGACTGGATCGGGCAACTGGTCGACGCCGAGCCGCTGGCGGACCAAGCTCAGCGTTTCCTCCGGTGCCATCGAATCCAAAACCAGCTTCTGCGCGTTGTCCGAATGGGCGAGTTGGTCGTACTCTGCCGGTCTGGCTTCGGGCATGGGTCGCGTAGCGACGACTAACAAGAGCGGCGACACCTCCGTCCGCACCCGCTGTAACAGGGTCCAAGAGGCTGCATCTAACCAATGTGCATCTTCGATAACGAGGACGAGGGGAGACTGCTCGGCCGCGCGACCGAGTAGGTCTGTCAGTATCGACTGCGATTTGGCGGAGCGCCGCTGGTCGGCGTACTGCCGACTCGTCTCGCTTTCTTCAAATTCGCAGGGCAGGACGGGGTTGATCAGCGCGGCCAAGGGCAGGTAGTGGGGGAATGACTCTAGATGGGCGCGCGCACTGTCTTGAGCCGCCTGCGGGTCGTCTGATTGCGGATTGATCCCGAACAGCGTTTGGAACACGGCCCGCCAAGCTAGGTAGGGGGTGTTTTTTTCGATGGCGCTGGCTGCTCCCACCAAACAGGTGAGCCCGCGAGCCTGCTCGCACACATATTCGACGAGGCGGGATTTACCCAAACCCGGCTCGCCCTCGATCAGGATCGCACCACTGGTGCGCTCGCTCACTAGGCGTTCGATCTGCTCATCGATTATCCGTCGCTCGGCCTTTCGACCGACGAGATTAGTCGAAGCGTGCACCGTCCCCTTCACCTCGTCGAGGGGTATATAGGCGACGACGGGCTCGGCTATCCCCCGGAGCTCGATCGGCGGCAGTGCGGTGAATTCTCGCGCGGCTGCTTTGCGCGTTTCCTCGTCGCAGAGGATTGCGTGCCCGGGCGGCATTAGATCGCGGCGTGAGGTAGCCTGCATCAGCCGTGCCGCCCGATTGACGCCCTCGCCGATCATCGTGTATTCGCGTCTCGCCTCGCTGCCGACCGATCCACAAAATACTCGGGTCGTAGTGATTCCGATGCCGGCTTCTTCTCCCAGCTCTTCGAGTTCGGCCTGCATTGCGATGGCTGCTTCGACCCCGCGCACGGGATCGTCTTCGTGTGCGAGCGGAGGCAAGCCGAAGGCGACTAAGAGACTCGCGCCCTTATCATCTACGCTCAATTTGTTGATGCTGCCCTCAAAACGCTCGACCAGCGTTTGCAGGGCGCCTATTACTTGTTGGTTTTGTTCTAGGCGTTTCACTGGTGCTGCGTTGAGGTTTGGCAGGTATACAAAAAGGATGGTGACGCGCCGGAGTTCGGCTAACCATGCCGTCTGCCCGGCTGATATTCGGCCCAGAATTGCCCCCGGTATAAAACTGCGCAACGCCGCCTCGGCCCCCATGGGCAAATCGATCGCCGCGAGCGGTTCTAAGGGGATCGAGTCGCTTAGGGCCGTGAGCGTTACGCCGCCGTTTTCTGCTAATGGAGAGCCCAGTGCGCGTTCTTTTACCAGATCCCAAGCCTGCGGAGACAGCACGACGTTGCCCGGGGCGACGTGGCGAGAGCCCAGTGCGACTTGCTTGAGCGGGTCGCCAGCTAGCAGGGATTCCCAGCGGCCAGAAACACCGCCGAGGTAGCTGAGCGACACTTCGCCCGCCCCTACGCTGATCCGGTTGGCCAGTTGGATTTCGTCTGAGACCACATAGGTCCGGTGTTGGCGCTGTAGCTCCAAACCGCACTGAGCCGCGATCTGCGTCATGCGGGCCAGATCTCCCGCGTGCTCCCCGGCGGGCCAAAGGGCCAACATCGCGTCGCCGGCGAACTTGACCACATCCCCGCCGTGTTGGCCGATAATCTCTAGTAATTGGCTGAAATAGTCGTTTAGATAGTGCGTCAATTCCTCGGCTCCCGCAGGACCCTGATTGGCCAGTTTCTCGGCGAGGGCGGTAAAGCCAGAAATGTCGGAGAATAAAACGGCTGCAGGGAACGGTGCTACACTGGCGGCGTTAAAGGGTGCGGGGTCCGCCGTGATTTGTTTTTTGATCGCGTGTGGGACATAGCTGGAAAAAGCTTGAACGAGATCGGACATAGCGTAGCCTTCAGTCGAATTTTCTTTGCGAACAGACAGAACATATACCGAGAATATGGCAATGACGCCAACACCTACCTACAAGCTAATTAAAAACGAGTGCCAAGAAAAAAGTTGTCTTGTATTTTCCGGAGAGGATGGAGAATAATCATGAATCACCCGCTCGAATTGCCGCTCGTGCCGGCTGCCGTTGCCGAGATTCGCGTAGAAGTATGGGGCGATGTTTGTATGGCTTGGCCTATGGGAGAGAGGGCAGCCCAATGGCTCAGCGATGCGCTGGGCATCGATTGCCAATTGGTCTATATACCCGGGAGCACGCGCCGACCGGTTGATCACGGCCATTTTGACGCACCCAATAGCTTTGCCGACGCCTATCCCTTTCTATTGATTTCCGAAGCATCGCTGGCAAAAAATTAAAATCGGCGATATCGCCTTTGATGTGATGTAGATAAGGTGTATACGGTCCTTCACATATGCCATCGACAGAAGGAAACGTCTTATAGGCGGTTTCCTCATCTTGCTCCCCATTCCTCTGCGCTCTATTTTGAGCACCATGATGCAGTAATTTCATCTGTTCACAGCCATTTACAGGAAATCCAAAAGCCCTGTCCCAATATGCTCTTCATTATGACCGATCAGCACCGCTCCGACCTACTCCGCTACGCCGGGACCGACCTCGTGCCCACGTCATTCGATCGGTCTATAATTGAGCATTAGTAGCCTGCATAAGTATCGACTCTATCTATCTTCTCATTGGGCGGATGCGGCATTGATCGCCCTGCTCTCGAGTTCGCCTCATGGCCGGTTGCGCTTGGTTGCTAACCGTTCACTATACCGCTGCGCCGCAGAACGCAGTGCTAACAGATCGCTTTGAACTAGCAGGCTCTGTAGCGGCCCTAGCGGCCCTGTTTTCCCGACTCTTTACGATGGCCCAAATCGGTGCCTGTTTCCCCCTATGCACAAGGGCAGTTGGTCGCAGGGCCTTCAGGGGCTTCGCGCTATCTATATGTGGCCAGCGCCGGTTCTTCTTGTGTTCTGGCCGTAGTAGCCCAAAGAGCATATCTCTATCTGAGCGGGCGAGTGGGTGAGGGCATGGCCCGATGGATAGGTGCTGCAATGCTCCTGTTGGCGCTAGGATCGAGTTTTATCTGGCTCAAGAGGACAGACGGCATATCGTTCTACGTGTCGGGGAGATATTACGAAGCTTCAGGCGATAGAGAGGTGAGTGTTGAACAATTCGAGCTCGCCATTGCGCGCGGAGGGTTTGGCGTATCACCCGCAACATTCGCTACTAAATGTCTATCGGCTCATTATGCAATCTATGATGGGAGATGCAGCAGCGACCGAGTCTCTACGCAGCTATAAAGACGGCGGTAGTGGGAGCCAGCTGATTGCCATTGCGTACTATAACTGGGCCGTTGGATTGTGCGGCAAAGGTGAATTGGAAAGGTCAGAAACCGCATGTCAGAACGCTATCGATTACGTGCCGGGCAATATCAGAGCCTGGGTGCTGTGGAGCGTGATAGTAGGTGAATTAAAACGCGAAGAACAAGCCCGACAAATCATGGCACACGTGCGGCAACTAGTTGTGGACGAGCGCTCTATTCCCGAGTTGATTGAGGAAGCAGAGCGCACGGTCGGCGCGCACCTACACCAGCGGTATTAGCCGAACGGCAGTTCCAGTATATGATGTGCGCCGATGGTCCAGTGGCGAAACTCGTCCGTGTCGACCGCGTAGAGAAGTGCGGCACGGGGTCGAAGGCTTTAGCGGTCTTGCCGGCATAGATATTCTCTCCCTTTTTTAGCAGGCTATTTACTGATCATCTCGCCAAAGCCCCGTGTGGAGCAGTTTCGCTCGTTCTCACCCTTGACCCGCTGCGGTGCATAAGCGAAAATTTGTTCTATGGGTTCATCACGTTTCTCAGGAGTTAGGCCGTGAGTATCATCGATATCAGCCAGGAACAAAGAGCGCTCTACCGCGACGAGGGCTATATGATCCTCGAACGCGCTATCCCGGAACACTATCTCGAATTGCTGCGCGGTCAGTGCCAAGAAGCCATCCAACAGATGGATGCGCGCATGGACGCCGAAGGTGCGGACACGCTGGGCATCAACCATCGCGGCAGCCGCTACTTCGTCTCTAACTGTTTTAAAGAGCAGCCGCTACTGCGCGAATTTCTCTTTAGCGAGCTGATGGCCGATGTTTGCCGTGCGACCTTGGGCGATAATGCCTATTTGTTCTGGGAGCAATACGTCATTAAGGGCGCCGAGACGGGCATGAAATTCTCGTGGCACCAGGACTCGGGCTATGTCAATTATCCCGACCACAAACCCTATCTGACCTGCTGGTGCGCCCTCGACGATATGAGCGAAGCCAACGGCACGGTCCACCTATTGCCCTTTTCGCGCTCCGGCATTCGCTCGTGGGTGCAGCATATCGTCGAAGAAGGCTCCAACGACAAGGTCGGTTATTTTGGCTCCGATCCCGGTGTCACGGTCGATGTGCCCGCCGGTAGCATCGTCGCTTTTACCAGCCTCAACTTTCATTCCAGCGGCACCAATACGACCGACAACATGCGTCGCGTCTATCTCGCGCAATACTCCTGCGAACCCATCACATCGGCCGATGGCTCTAAGCTATGGGGCAATGCCGAACCGCTTTTGTTAAACGGCGAGATGGCCGTCGGTGCACCGACACCGGAGGTCGGCGTATGAGCGCGCTCGCCGCAGGAGCCATCGCGCTTACGCCAACACAGCGGGCGCAGTATGACGAAGATGGATTCTTTCTCGTCGAAGACGCACTCTCGCCGCAGGAAGTCGAAGAGCTGTTGGCCATTGTCGCCGAACTCGATGCATGCTATCGCAGAGAGCGCCAGGTCGATGCGGGCGAGCCGCTGCAAATGCGCAATATTGTCGCCGCGCACCCGCGTTTTAAAGCGATTATGGCGCACGAAAAAATAATGCCGCTCGTCGTTGATCTCTTCGGCTATAATATCCAGCTGCGCACTTCGCATATGGACGTGCGTCCTCCTATGGACACGGCCCATGACGGCAAAGCGCTGGGCTCCAAAGAGAGCTTCTTTCCCTGGCACGCCGACGGTCCCAATTTTGGTTGGCCCGCCGTCGATGGCGTGTTGCCCTATATGGAGATGAAGGTCGGTTATTATCTGACGGATCTGACGGAGAAAAACAGCGGTGCCATCTGCGTCGTGCGCGGCAGCCACAGGACTTCGCCGTGGATCGAACGAGACGGAGAGCAAATCGCCGACCCCGATCGCATCGTCGAAGTCAACGTGCGCCCCGGCACGGCACTGGTTTGGCGCACCGCACTCTGGCACTGTCTGACGCCGAATCTATCCGGCCGCGCGCGCAAATGTCTCTACTATGGTTATCACCACCGCTGGATGCGCCCCTCGGACTTTGATCGCCAAAGAGCGGAGGTGCTGGCGGACTGCACGCCGATTCAATTGCAGCTCTTAGGGGAGTTGGGCACGGGCAAGACCAACTACGCCGGCGACGATCCCGACGTGCATCCGGTCTCGCGCTATTGGCGGCCGCAGGACGAGGATATTCCGCTGAAGGCGTGGGCGGAAGAGCGGTTGGGGGTTGGGATTTGATCGAATTGTTGGTGCGCGCCGACGATATCGGTATGGCGCATGCGGCTAACGAAGCCTGCATCGAGGTCTTTGACCAAGGTATTTGCCGCTCGGTCGAATTGATGCCAACCTGTCCGTGGTTTGCCGAAGCGGCGCAGTTGTTGCGCGAACGTCCGCTATACGATGCCGGCGTGCACTTGACGCGTGAAGCGGTGAGAGGCGCTGTGAAGACCTATATAGGTTTTTGGCATGGCATCTAAACAAATGCCCCAATTCGACCGCGGTGTAACTGTCTTGTAGCGGGAGATCGATGCGAGCGGACAGATCATCGACGTGAAGCCCGTAACCTTGATCGAAGATAGCGCTGCTCAGCTCGTTTTTTGGCTGCCTTTGCATACGCCTACGATGAA
Source organism: Planctomycetota bacterium (assembly GCA_047616505.1). Classification (GTDB taxonomy): domain Bacteria; phylum Latescibacterota; class UBA2968; order UBA8231; family UBA8231. The sequence goes on along the minus strand of JBLHGI010000070.1, from coordinate 6,153 downwards.
ACCGGAACTGCTCAACCCCACGGCAGATGGGCCCCGGCGTTGGGATTTGGGGTGGCACCTGGTCGAGTCTGTTTGGCGCACCGAAGTGCTTTTGGTGATCAAGCCGGACCAACGGCGTGCGACCTTCGTGCGGTGGACCAAAGAGCGTGCGTTTTATGGCTGGTATATCAATATGCAAAGTGAGCTGCGGCGCACTTATCTGGGTTTTGATATGCTGGACTACCAGCTCGATATCCTCGTCGACCCCGATCGCAGTTGGCGCTGGAAAGACAAAGATGAGCTCGAACTTGCCATCGACCTCGGCCGCATGACCCCGGCGCAAGGCGAGGCCGTAGAGAGAGAAGCTCAGCGCGCTATCGCAGAGCTCGAAAACAATGAAGGCCCTTGTGCGGATGGTTGGGAAAACTGGCAACCGAGCAGCGATCTCGAGCGTCCGCAGCTGGCAGCTGGTTGGGATGACCTCTCGATGTACCCTCCCGTTTAGGCGGCACGAATTAACGCAACTAGAGGCGATGATGTGAGCCGACTCAGATGCATTGAGCACCTGCTGCTCTCCCTGCTTTTTTTGACGCTACTGCAGTGTGCCCGCAGCGATAGCTCATCTCCAGTGAGTGCCGTCGATTCGCTTGTCACACTGCCAGCGGTCCATATTTCTAAGTCAAATTCGCTGCCCATCTATGCTCACTATATGCCTTGGTTTGCCGACAAGACGAGTTCGGACAACGGGCGCTGGGGTTTGCATTGGACCATGGCCACGAGCGATCCCGACCATATCAGTGCCGATGGTCGCCGTCAGATTGCCGCGCACTACTATCCGCTGATTGGCCCCTATGCCTCAAGCGATCGCGATCTGATCGATTACCATCTGCTCCTGATGAAATTCTCTGGCATCGATGGTTTGCTCATCGATTGGCCCAGCGCCCACGATGCGCTCGATTACGGTTTAAATCGCCGCAATGCCGAAGCGCTCGTTGAGCGCATAGATGCTGTCGGCCTGGGCTTTGCCATCGTCTACGAAGACTACACGACAGCAGAAGTTGCCAAGGTGCAACCGACACACAAGCCCATCGATATCGCCCGCGCTGATCTCCGTTATATCGCCGCTAATTATTTTGCACACGAACGCTATATCTATATAGAAGGTGCACCGCTGCTCCTGGTCTTCGGGCCGCGCCTCTTTAATACGGCGTCAGAGTGGACGCAGATTATCTCCGATGATATTCCCCAAGCCAAGATCTTGAGCCTCTGGCATCAATCTTCAGATATGGGATCTCACGCTGCGGGTGAGTTTGCTTGGGTTTACAAGAATCGCCTAGAGGGTTTGCAGCATTTTTACGAAGAAACAGCACCTAGCCTCGATGTTGCTTTGGGCGCCGCCTATCCCGGCTTTAAAGATTTCTATGCAGAGGGAGGGTGGGGGACGGGGTTAGGTTGGCAAATCGCCCACGAAGAGGGTGCGACCTTGGCACAGACCTTGGCGCTGGCACAGGGGGCCGATATCGACGCGCTGCAGCTGGTCACTTGGAACGATATCGGCGAGGGAACGATGGTTGAGCCGACGCGCGAGTTCGGCTATGTGCTACTAGAGCAGGTGCAGCGCTTTGCCGGTGTATCGCATACGCGTACGGAGTTAGAACTCGTGCATCAATTATATGTGCTGCGGAAAAAATATGCTGCTGAGCAAAGGATACAGCGGGAACTAGACCAAGTCTTTTATTATTTGGTCGCGCTGCAAATAGAAAAAGCTAGCGCTCTGTTAGACGCCCTCAAATAAACTCGTGTTAGGCGCAGACCGGATCGTTTGGGTCCCAGCGATTAAACGGCCCGACCATTTGCTCAACGGCTAGATGATCGCGGGCGGCACGCCACAGCCCCTCCCACGCGGCCGCATCGCGCAGTGCGCTTTCTGGTGCAGCCGCGCTGCGCGCTACAAAGCCGGGAAAAGCATCTCGGCCCGTCGCTTGACCAATGGGGTTATAGCGCAGATCAAAGCTCCAGCGCACGTCTTCGCTGTGGTTCGATAACGAGCCGTGAATGGTCCGACTCGTCAAAAAGAGCACGTCGCCCGGCTGCATGGGAATGGCAACGCCCTCGCCCTTGTCAAAGAGTTGGTCCGGCACCTTGAGGCCCCCTGGCCCGCCGGGACAATGCGGTTGTAGGCCATTATGATGGCTGCGCGGTACGACCTGCAAACAGCCGTTTTCTTCGTTGGCTTCTGTCAGCGGAAACCACACCGTCAGCATGAGTGTCTCATCGGCTTCGGGCAGGACTACGCCGTTGTCTTGATGCCAGCTAGTCGCTCCCAGCACCGCTTGGCCCTCCGCGTTTTTTGGCACTCTGGCCTCCGGCGGTTTGATGCGCACGTGCTGCACTGGGTTGGAGTAGATCTCGGGGCCGATAAAAGATTCGACCGCATCGAGCAGGTCCTTGTCCGTCAGTGCCTTAAACACTGCCGGTCCAGCCCAGAACGGCGTGTCGGGCTGCACGTTGCCCTGCGGCAAAGAAAAATCGAAATACTGACCGTGTATCCGGCCAGACTCTGCACAAATCTCTGTTAAGCGCTGGCCAAAGGGCATCTCTGCGTAGGTCGAACTAATTTCGCCGCTGGCGTATAAATCGTCGGCGAGGCGGTTGAGCACGGTGTGATATTCGTTTATAATGGGCTCGATCACGCGCTCGACGTCGAGTAGGCCTCTGACAACTAAATAGCCTTCTTCGTTAAAATGAGCGAGTTGTTCAGCATTGATCTTAGTCATAGTTAGACTCCTATAGAGCGTTAATAATCTCGCCTCTTTTGCTCCGTGTCAAGGTGGGCTGGCCTGCAAAGCGCGATCTTGCTATACTCATTTGCGACTATATCAAAAAGGAGTGTGCCGATGGAATTTCCCGAACTATTCCCCGCTCTGCGCGCCGCACGCCTCGCTGCACCCAAGGGCAAAGTACGCATGGTGCTCGATACGGATACTTACAACGAAGTCGACGACCAATTTGCCGTCGTGCAGTCGCTGCTCTCGCCCGACAGGCTCGATATCGAAGCGATCTATGCCGCCCCTTTTCACAATAATCGTTCGGACGGCGCCGGCGACGGTATGCAGAAGAGCTACGAGGAGATTCTGCGCCTCTTAGAAAGACTCGACGTTTCGCCCGAGGGTTTTGTGCACAAGGGGTCGACTCGTTTTCTTCAGGGGTCGGATGCCGCGCAAGAAAGCGCGGCGGCGCATGACCTTGTAGAGCGTGCCCACAACGGCAATGCCCCGCTCTACGTAGTCGCCATTGGCGCCATTACGAACGTGGCTTCCGCCCTCTTATTAGATCCTTCGATTGTAGAAAAAATCGTCGTCGTTTGGCTCGGCGGGCAGCCGCTTTACTGGCCTTCAGCGCGCGAGTTTAACTTGCAGCAAGACCTGCATGCATCACGTCTAATCTTCGATTGCGGCGTGCCCTTAGTGCAGATTCCCTGTTCGGGCGTGGCGTCGCATTTGCTGACGACGGCGGCCGAATTGGAGGCCTATGTGGCGGGTCGAGGTGCTATCGGTGACTATCTCGTCGAAGTATTCAAAGCCTACTCGGATGATCACTTCGGATGGTCGAAAGAAATCTGGGATATATCCGCTCCCGCTTGGTTGCTCGATGCGGCGTGGGTGCCGTCTGTGCTAGTGCATAGCCCGATCTTAACGGACCAGTATACCTATAGTGTCGATCACCGCCGCCACCTGATTCGCATAGCGAGCCAAGTGCGCCGTAACCCGATCTTTAAAGATCTATTCAAAAAAATAGAGGCGCGGGCCAACGGGGGGTGAGCATCGTGATTCCCCTACCCGACAATAAGATTATCGGAAAATCACATTGCGTCACATTCGCATGGACATTGATGGCCCCATTGAATATCATAAACTGTAGACCACTACTAACTCGAAAATGGACCTATGCATATGCAGCGATTTAAAATCATCGTCGAAGAGCATTTAGATGGATATGTTGCTTATCCCCTTGGTTTTAAGGGGGTCGTTGTCGGACAGGGTGATACGTATGAGGATGCTTTAGCCGATGTTAAATCGGCTATGAAATTTCATGTGGAAACGTTTGGAGAAGATGCATTCAACGATGAGGAGACTCCCGTCTTGGAAGCATATATTGCAGAAACTGAGCTCGTGGGATAAGTGGCCAAGTTTCCAGTTGATGCACCTCAGAAACGAGTTTTAAGGGCATTGGAAAAGCTGGAGTTCCGCATGGTCCGCGAAGGGAATCACATCGCTATGATGCGAGAAAATCCGGATGGCACCAAGACGCCATTGACTATGCCAAATCACTCGCACATAAAATCATCAACGCTGCGCACCATCTGCGCACAGGCTGGTATTTCACGATCGGAATTTATGGGTGCGTATGAGCAGAACTGATCGCATATCACAATATGACAGGTAGAAGTCCATCTGTCCGTTCTGGTCTCATATCACACCGGGTTATTTTGAGACGGCGCATGGGGGCACGCTATTCTTAGACGAAGCTGGTGATATGTCGTTGGCGCTGCAGGCGGTGCTATTGAGAGTCCTCGAAGATGGGCAGGTGCAGCGGGTGGGCACGAGCCAGACCCGAGCGGTCGACGTGCGGGTATTGGCGGCGACCAATATCGACCTACAGCAAAAAATAGAGCGTGGCACTTTTCGTCAGGATCTCTATTACCGTTTGGCGCGCTTTGGGGTAACGGCGCCAGCGCTCAGAGAGCGCAAAGAAGATATTCCATTACTAGCGCGCCATTTTCTACAGATGTTTGCCGTCGAAATGGGCAAGGAACTGCCAGAGCTGAGCGCAGCGGCCAGTGAGCAACTATCCCAATATAATTTTCCCGGCAATGCATCCAAAGTGGCGCGCATTTTGGGAACGAGCCGCAACCGTTATTGCGCTGGTGTCAACGGTTACTTAGCGTATGGTTCCACATAGAACCAATAGCGCCGAGTGCATGTATGGACCACCCACTTCTTATCCCCTTACCCGACAAGAGAGTCTGCGACCTCACGCCAAAGCAGCTGCGCGTGTTTCGTCGCTGGATTGGCTACGAAGACGGTGGCGAAGTAGTGTCCTATCCAACGGCGGCAGAAAAACGTGTTCGCCGCCGCCGCGAGCGCTGGAAGGCGCGCCATGCTGGCAAGGGGGCAACGGAGCCGCGTCTCTTAGTGCGCGCAGCGCAGATAGAAAATGTGCGCCACAATGCACAGCACCACCGCGTAGCGCAGCGCTGGCTCGACGATGTTTTCCAGCGCGCCGATGCCGTCGCCGACGGCGGTCCCATGTTTTGGAGTCAGTATATCGAAGCCCTGGGACCGTGGAATTGTCGCGGCAGCTATTGTCCAAACTGCATCGGGAAAAAATCGGCCGAGGGGCTCAATCGCTATTTTTGGCACTGGGACTGGCGCGATCCAGAGCGCATTCGCTGTCCGTTCTGCGATATCGTTTACCCGGATGCTCGCTATAAAGAAGAAGGCGTGTTAATGCTGCCGCGCTTGGGGCTTGAATACACCTTTTATCTGCGCCCAGAAGAACGCGATAGCGCGGATTGGCGTCTCGGAGAGCACGCCGCACGCTATGTCAACCAGCCGACCCACATGTCATTTTCTGGCCATATTCGCGCCATGAAGCTCGAATGGGCTTTGGCACAGGCCAGCGTGCTGAGCCTGGCCTATGCCCTCGGCGGTGATAAGCGCTACGCGCGCGCGGTCGAAGAGATCTTGTTGCGCTTGGCTGCCGTCTATCCGGGATATCCGCTCTGTAGTTATGTGCATGATATAGTTGACGCCGATCCCGGATATGCCACAGAGCATGCCGACGCGCTGCCGACTTTGTTCAAACGCAACGCCTGCATCGCGGCGTATGACGGTCGCTACGGCGGTTTTGCTCATGCCGAGACGACTACGCAGACGACGAAAGTGGCCTCTGGTCTGTGGGGTTGTAGTCGCATCGCCCCCGAACTCAGCGCCACGGCGCAGACTTTCCTGAGCCTCTTCCAGGCCTACGATCTGGTCAAGGCCGCTATCGCCCCTGAGAATAGACGGCATATCGAACAGGACTTCTTGCTCGAGTTCTTTCTCGACGTGCGTGCCTACACTTCTATCACCAACAAGTCCGGCCCTGTGCGTGCCGCGCGCGTCGCCTTTG
>JBLHGI010000069.1:0-20761 GCA_047616505.1 Planctomycetota bacterium | reverse complement strand
AGCCGGCGAGCAATATAGGCGTATAGGCGCGCCAGGTTTGTTCGCCAAAACGCTTCTCAAAATAATAACGGCCGAGCATGGCGCCGATAAAGTTGGGCAGCACAAAATGTGGCCAGGCACCGACGCCACCGATAAATCCATAAAACAGAGCTATGGGCCATTTGAACAGTGAGAGTAGGCCGAGTATGGCGCCGCTGGAGACGACGCCAGCGAGGATATAGTCCAGGCGGATAATACTCTGGATTAGTTCATTGCCTTCGGCCGCTAAGGTCGATTTGGCCCAGAAGGCCTGCATCGTGGCGTGGAAGGGCCAGAACTTCTGCACGTAGGGATAGGCCGAAGAGGGAATCGGTCCCAGTTTCCAGATAAAGGACCAAAAGATAAACGAGCAAACGAACATGATCAGCAGGGTGACACCGGCTAGTTTTACGATGCTCTCAAAGCGTGTGCGCGTAAGCTCTAGTTGCTTGAAAGCCGCCGCTTCATAGCCCCACTGGAAGAGCGGAATAGGGGCAAACCACACGGCGGCGCCTTGGTAGCCGGACAGGTAAAAGGACCCCTCGCGCAAATAGGGGAAAGCCACGCCCTGTGGACTACCGGTCAGGCCGATCATGCGCGCGCCGATATACGAATAAATCGGCGTCCACACGAAACCAAAGAAGGCGCTGATCCACCAGGGAAATTCCGGCACGAGAAAATACACCAGACCGATAAAGCCGGCGGTGCTAATAGCCCAGATCCCGAGGGCGACGGGAATGGGAATATCGCCGCGATCCTTGGGAGTTTCTTCTTCGTTCTCGCGCTGGGCCCCACGTAGCTTCCACATGGTCTGACCGACCATGGCAAAGCCCATCAGTGCTACGACGACGGCACCGCCGATCGTAAAGCTGAGCCAGAAATCGAAAGAGTTGGCAATCTGTGTTGGTATCGCCGACATACCCGGCTCCCAGGTATGCAGGACTTCCATGCTATAGAGCACCGGGTTGACGAGAACATTGACCAAAATAGAGGCGACAAAAGAACCGACGACGATCCAGAAGGGCAGCACGAAACCGATGAGCACATTGCCCAGGTCCGTGCCTATGCCCATGATGCCGGCCGGTAATAGCTCCTTCATCGAGACGGTTAAGTCGATAAAGGGAATGGGGAGAATCGTGACGGTCTGCGTTAGAAATATGCCGGAGACGGTGGGAATGACGACGTAGAACAGGCCCCAGAGGATGCCGATAAAAGCACCGATGCTAAAGAGTTCCCAACGCCAACCCTCGCGCTGGCCCGAGCTTTCGGCCAACGCCGTGGCACCACCCGCCTGCACGGACGCCAATGGGTAGGGTAATTTTTCTATGTCATTGGTGATGCGGAAGAGCACATAGCCCAGAGAGAGACTGTTGATCTTTTGCATGACGATGACGGTGAGTAGCAGTACAATGGGTTTGATCCAGTCGGCATGTAGAAAGCTGCGCCCAACTAGTGCCGCTGAATCGCGCGATGGCACGACCCAATCGGGGATATACTGATGCAGGCCGTCGGCTTGAGGCGATTGGATGAGATATTGATCCCAGATCAGACCGCCAAAAGGACCGCCAAAGAGATCGGCACCGGTGCCGAGTTTACCACCCATTGTGACCAGACCACCGGCAACCCAGTAGAGGATAATAACTTCTTGCGGGCGCAATCGCACGAAGGAGCGTTTGGCGATCTCGATAAAGAGAATCAGCGTTACCCACTCGGCGCCGCCGGCCATGCTCTGGCCCGTAACCAGCCCCAGATAAATTGCTCCAGGCAACATGATGAAACCGACAAAGAGCGCCGCCCACAGGGTTTTAATGTTAAAACCCGGTTCGAAGAGCAAACCCTGCGGGATGAGATTCAGGTCCCGTTCTTTTGTTTTTTCTTCAGCCATACTCAAATTATACTAGTTGCCGTAGAGCGAGTGTCCCTGACCGGGGAAAAACGCCATATCGATGAGGAACGAGAGGCCAATGCCCGTAAAGTAGCCCATGATGAGACCAATAAAGAACGGTTGCGACTTCTGGTAGAGGCCGATGCCACCCGAGCGCATTATGGCCCATTTGATCAGCCAGGAAACAAATATCGAAAAAACGATAACGGTCATGGGATAGGAGCAGACGCCGACGGGCATGCCGATGGGATGCAGCGGCCACCACGGAAAGCGGTAGCGCATAAAGGTCAGTGCGGCCATGATGGCGCCGCCAATTCCCAAATGCATCATGCGCGCCCAATCGGGGGCCGTAAGAGCGATCTTCCGCAGGCTCTCGGTGTAGGGGACTTGTGATCCTGCACCAAAGATCCAGCCACCGTAGTTATAGGCTCCGAAGGAGTAACCCATATACAAAATAAAGACCATGGAGACGACGAGTGCTACGACCGCCGATGCCATAATACAGAATGTAACGACGCGGCGGTTGATCTGTATATGGTCGCTGAACTTGGCGCTATTCGCCGAAGCGACCATAAAGAAACCCTTTAGCTCGTGATGCCAGCCGTAGGAGAGCCCGAGGGCGATATTGCTCTCGATTCCGGCGTGTGGTCCGAGTGCATAACCCACGAAGGTCTGGGCGACGAGTGGCCCGCGCGAGAAGAGCAGGCCGCCCTCCATTACGATGCGCGTAATGCCGGTATACAAGATGAACGTTGCGAGGATAAAGAGTGAGAGGGTCGCGACGGACATGCCGGCTCGATACATCCAGAAGGCGATGTAGAGCAGCGACAGACCGCCGCCGACAACAATGCCGCGATACGACATGAGCTCGTTGCTATCGTCTATGTTTTCGTCGCCACTCCAAGCCTTGCGCCAGATGTCGCCGAGATGGCTGCGCGCCATCCAGATGAGATTGGCCACTAATACGATCATGGCGCCGAAGGACTGCCAACCGATGGCCGGATGTCCGAGCGTATACATGTCGAGGTTGGGAATGGTGTAGCCGAAGTGGTTAAAAGTGCCGATCTGCGTCATGGTCAGTATGTTAAAGAACCACAGACTGAAAGAGACATCGAGATTTACGAAATAGGTGAAACCTACGATAGCCCAGTTGATGTGGGTATTAATCGCCGGAAAGTCGCGGCCGATGCGGATCGGGTCCGACAGATCGCGCGGGATCGGCGGGAAAGCCGGCGTAAAGTAGGTGACGACATTCCACATGACGATAAAGAACGGAATGCCAAAACCAATCCAAAAGGCTTTTTGGCGCACGAAACCAGGCCAGTTCGAACCGGGCGGTGGCTCGATGAGTTGGCGCGGCAGTTCCATCAGTGCAAAGGGTAAGCGCTCGTGTTCGACCCACTGTTTGCGCAGGGCAGAGACTAAGCAATGGCAGAGGAAGAAGATGGCGATGACGAGACTCGTCCACCAGAATAGCGGTGCAATCCAAGCGCCCCAAGGAATGGGTTCGCCGGCTGGAATACCGTTGTAGAACCACTTTAAGGCAATGGGGTCACGCGGCATCAACCACTCGCGCGCGTATTGCACCACCTTGTCCTGCCACTGGTTTTCCGGTGAGGCAAAATACTGTGGAGCGGCGATGACGGCGATCATATAGGTCGACGTGCCCCAGGTCGGGATCGAGGCGCCGACGAGCGACATAATAAAAATGATACCGAGTTCGCTCGAGTGGAGCCCCGCCATTTTAAAAGCAGATTTTAATGCGGCATTGGCAAAGACCAATGCCGTAAAAAGGAAGACCACACTGAGGGGCAAATAGCTGATGGCCCACTGCGAGGACTTGAGCACGAACATGCTATAGGGGGCACCGACGTTGGTTAAGACGACGAGAAATAAGCCGATTAAAAAAGCGCGCAGCGGGAATATCATGCCGACACCTGCTCGTGAGCGAAGGCCTCTGCGACTTTGCCCTGGTATTCTTGGCGGATGCCGGAGGGCAGGGTCCGCCAGACGAGGAAGCGCTTGCGCAGCACGTTGAGAAAGTTGCGATTCATGCGTTGCCAAGAAACTACGTCGCCGCTTACGCGATGGATGTGGATTTCAATTTTGTAGATATTGTGCTCGCCGGTGGGTATCGCATGTAGCACTACTTCTTGGCTGATGCCGAGATCGTAGGGCGATAGCCAAGCTTTCATGGCGATAGCATAGGTGATGCCGAGCGGGTTTTCACCGGTGCTTAACTCGACGTCGCGGGCAATAAAGTCGCCGACCGAACCTTCGCCATAGGCATCAAAGACCGTCTTTAAGTAGACATACGTGCTGGGCACTTCGGCTCCGCCGACCGTAAAGGGAAAGTCGAAGCGCCAGTCGTCTCCGGAAGGATCCGGGAAACGCCAGTGGCGAGTGACGTCGGGCACGGCCATCGAGGCGGCCAGACGCGCAGGGTAGAGCGTGGAAATATAGACTGTTGCGATGACGATGATAGTGGCCCACACGGCAGAGAGCGATGAATAGTTGAGCGTCAATCCGCTGAGCAACTCGTACTCTACGATAAACAAATAGGAGACCTGGCCCAGTAGATACCCAGCGACGGCTCCAAACGTAGCGTAGACGGTGGATTCGGCCATAAAGAGCATGCCGATATGGCTCGGAGCTAGTCCTACTACGCTGTAGACGCCGATTTCGCGCGAGCGCTCAAAGACGGCTCCCGTCATCGTATTCAGCACGATGAGAGCGGCGATCAGTACGGGGACAAAGAGCTGGCCAGCGCCGCTGATCTCAGTCGAGCCAATAGAGCTATATACGACGACCTTGTCGTTTTGGCTGACGAAGAGCGTCAGGGCAACCCGCGTCATAAAGGACTCGACGCGCTCGATAAACTTCTTTTTTTCTTCGCTACCCGCAGGGGCGGCAACGGCGATAGAACGCAGTTGGCCCTCCATTCCCATAACCTGCTCATACGGTAGAAAGAGCGTATTTTCTGGGGGTAGATGGCTAAAACTCTCCAACGGTGCGGCGGCTTTAATACGCGGATCTTCGTTGGCCTCGCGCGCGATGAGACCGGCGTCTTTGACTGTATCGACCGGAGTCAGGGCCTCGCCGTCGAGGTCGTAGAGCGTGGCCATGCGTTTGGTATCGAGCAGGCCAATAACTAGATATTCTTCGGCAAAGAGGCGGATATGTACCTGTCCCACGTCTTCGGGGCCAATGTCGAGTAAGGCCGCGAGTTGGTCGGGTAAGATCACTACTTTGTTATCGCCTGCGCGGAAAAAACGCCCCGCTATCAGATACTCGTTTATGCTGGTGACCCGCGGTTCGTCCTCGTGCAGACCGACGAGACCGTGGACAAAGCTCGTTTTGCCATTATTGCTATGCTGGAGGTCGATATAGGCTTTTTCTGCTTCGACCTGGGAAAGATACCAGGCGCGCGGCACGACGAGTGCCTCGGCGGCAAAGGCACTGCGCACGTAGTCTAAGGTAGACTGCTGCATGCCGCGCCAAGCGCGGTCGCGCACAAGAGCGCCGTCGTAGAGTGGTTTGGTGTCGCGCGGTAGACGATAAAAGTCGAGGCTAGATTTTACGGAAGTAAAAGAAGAAACCGTAAAGGTCAACAAGGTCAGTGTAATCGCCGTTAGTGCCGTGCGCAGGCGGCGCTTGCTCAGATTGGAAATACCGAGCAGGATGGCAGCGAAACCAGCGCTTACGCGCCCCACGTCTGTTTCGTGCAGTCCGGCGCTCGCGCCTTTGCGCTTTTGCAGCATGTCTTTGAAACGACCGATAACGATAAAGACGACGAGCAGGCCTAACGTGAGAATGACAAAGGCCAAGAAGATGATATAGGGCGATGAACTGAGCTTAAAGGCCGGGTGCAGCCAGCGCAGGATTAGAAAGATGCCGACAAAAATACCGGCGAAGGCTATAATTTGTTTGCGGATCTCTGGATAGCCAAAAAAGAAGCGTTCGCAGAAAAAGGAAAAGGGCAGGATGAGCGCGAAGTAGAAGATGACGGCCCGGACTGTATCGTTGGCCGTCGATTTTACTTCTGGATAGATGCGAGCCTCTACGCCGAGCGCTCGGCGCACGGCGCTTTTATAGGCCGTATAGTCGAAGGCAGCTAGGTGCTGCTGGGCTTCGATCAATGCTTCGCGTGCTCTCTCGTGCATCAACTGCAGTTCTTCTACGATAATGCCGTGTCGTTCGAGCTGCTTGATACGCGCTTCATCTATACTCCACATATCGCGTGCCGCTTGCAGCGAAGGGTGCTTGACGATATTTATTGCGGGATCGAAGCCGCGTCCCTGTGCCCTTGCGACGACATCGAGATCCACGGTAGCGGCGTCGAGAGGGGTATCGAGGAAATCGCTATCGGCATTCGTCAGCATAAAGCGGACACCGGATAGCGCGTTCTCGCCGCCGAAGGCCCCTTCGCCAGCTAGGATTTTTATGCGGTTGCCAGGTTCGGCAAAGACGACTCCGGCCACGGCTACACGGTCGGAGCGACCGGACTGGTTTTCGATGTAGTTAAAACCAAAGGAGCGCGGCGGCGCGTCGTTGCTGCCAAGCACGTTGATGCGGTCCATCGCCGAGAGATAGCGCGGGTCGACGACTTCGAGAAAGCTGAGGGCTTCGCACTTAAAGAGTACCTGCAACATGCGGTTTTCCCACCAACCATAGGGCTGCAGGCCCGGGTAGGTTTTATCGCCTTCTTCGCCGAGGTCTGGCGCCGAAACAATGCGTCCGGAATCGTCTAATTCAAAGGCCTGGATGCGATTGGCGAAACGGTTGCGCATTAGATCAAATTTAAAAAATCCGGCTTCTTCGCCCTGTTGGTCATTACTGGCGTGTGTAGCAACGAGTGTGCGCACGCCGGCGATTGAATTGGGGCCTGGCTGTAGATAGGTAACGAGTGCGTCGGCCACTGGTGCTTTGGGCACGGCAAAGTTGATGTCGCGATCGAACCAATACGTATAGCCTTCGAGGCTGTGTCCCCAGTCTCGAAGGGTTAGTTTGGTATCGTTGAAGAAGTCGGGGTCGGAGGCGGCTTTTAACAGCAGCGCGGCAATGGTTCGCGTCTGGGCCGTCAGGCCGTCAAAGTCGAGATGTTCTATGCGGTCGAGCGGCGTGTCGGCGCGCGGGCGCAGTTGGTTCGGCGTGGCAAAAGACAGTGCTTCTTTGCCGACAAAGATTGCTGCTTCGCTATCTAATCCTAGTCGCACTGGCATATAGTTTTTCCATATGCGTTTAAAGGGGGCGACGGCGTCTAGGTAGCGGCTGGAGTCGGCGAAAACTTCCGTATTATAGGATGTGAAACGCTTGGCATAGGGAGCCATTAGATTTTTTAAGTAGTCGTCATTGCCCCAGCCAGAGTTGTAGAAAGTGCCCATGGCAAAGGTGGCAACTTGTTCGCTGTGACTGCTGAGGTCGAGACCGATAAAGAGGCGGAAGTCGATTTTCTCATCGTCGGCGATGCGCTCGCGAAAATAGTCGCTTTTGCGCGCGTGGCGATAGAGGAAATCATTGACGCCACTCAGGGCCTGGAAATGCCCAGGTGTGGCTAAGAACAGCACGGTATAGCGGGTGCCGTGTTCTTTGAGCAGGCGTGCCGTCTCCAGCAGAGCAGCGATACCGGTGGCACTTTCAGCGCCGGGTGCGAGTGCAGGCACGACCGACATCGCGTCGTAATGAGCTTGCACGACTAGTATCTGATCTTTCCACTTTTGCACTTTTTGGCGCTGGCCTAGCGGCATGTCTTCGTCGAGGCCAGGCAAGATGCCGTAGATATTGCGCGCACTGACCTGTTCCCAATCCATGCGCGCCTCTAGGTGTATCTGCGGCCGATCGTCGCGCGCTCGGGCTAATAGAGCTTGGGCGTCTTGTCGTTCTACCCAAAAACGTGGGATATCTACGGGAACTTGCAGGAATTTCTCTGCCGCTTCGCCCCGTGTAACGCGACCATCATCATAAAAAATAATGGCCTGTGCACCGAGCGAGCGCACTTCGATGTAGTTGTTGCCAGAACCAAAAGCGATGAGGGCAATACTGCCGTCAATTTGTTGGCCGTTTAGATCTTCTAAGGTGCCGCGTCCGGCGTCTATGAGGTGGCCATCAATGCCGCCGGAGGGTAGGGTCGAAGTACGCACGTGGTTGGGCCACAGTGCATAGAGTTGTACCTCTTGGCCAGAGGGTAGGCGCAGGTGGGCGCCTTTGTCGATGGGGACGGAGAGCGAGAACTCTTCGCTCTCAATTTTTTCTAGACCGAGTTGGTTGAATTGGTCTTCTATATAGTGCGCCGCGGCTTCGGCGCCGGGGTAACCCGTTACGCGCGAAGGATGGGCACTTAGCGCTTCAACATGCGCGTACAAATCCTGTGCGTTAATAACTTGCACGGCTTGATGGATAGTGGGGTCGCTAGCGTTGGAGACCGTTTCTTCTAGCGGCTGCCAACCGACTATTTGTTCCAACCAAACGGAAAGGCGCAGAGGGTCTATAGCCGTTACCGAAACTAAAAAGAAGGCGGCAACAAATCCAAGGAATACGCGTTTTAGCAGAGACATAGGCGTAGCGACTTATAACGATAGAAGGCAGATTAGACACAAAACGGGGGACAGGATGTTCCTGCCCCCGTTTTAAAGATAGTGCAACTAGACTGCTCGCATTAATTGGCGGCCAGTTCGTTGAGATTCTTAACTTTTTTCAGATCGCGCTGGAAGCGGAATGCGAGATCTATTTGCTCGACTGGTTCATTGCGATAGTTATAGCGCAAACCAAAGTCGGGAATGTGCAAGCTGATCTTCTTGACATCATCGTGGACTTTAGAAAAGATGACATAGCCCACTACGTCCTGTCCGGAAAAACAGAACTCGTCGTCTGGATATTTGGCTTGGTTTAAAATGTCGCGGCGCTCGTCAAAACGCAGATACCCCAGGCCGTTAAAGGCGAGTGGGAAACGGCGGAAATACTCTTCAATATCGTAGGCGCCCCAAGGGTAGTACTTGCGACCATTATCCGACTCAATAAAGATCTTGAGTGGGTCTAATTTGACCTTCGGATACTCGTAGTTCTTGATGGTCACCTTAAATACAGACAAGCGCTTTGGCGATTTGCCCGTCTGTGGATCAACCCAGTTGCCATTGGTAAAAGGATTTGAAGATACTTCATCGCTCGGCCCATGGGCATCGTCGGATTGGGCGGGGTACTGACGATTGAGCTCTTCGTCGGTCATCGGGCGGACTGAGACCTCGAGGCGGTTGAGAACGAAAGTTACAGTGCCATCATCCAAAACCTGCATCTGCGTGCCTTCGCTACTTTGTTGCTGGTTTATCTCGACGGGTTCGAACTTGCTGGGGACCAGATAGTGGCCGCACCCCGCAATGAGCAAGGCGGGCAGAGCCCAGCCGAGTCCGAATACCTTTTTGAACGTGCGCATTGGGGATCTCCTCTCTCAGTACCTTGATTTTTTACAGGTCTACCGGAGTCGCGTTCTGTCTTTGCCGCGCGACAAATTCCCGGAAGTTATCCTCTTCGATTTGTACTTGTGCAGCTGATTGCTGGCGCAAGTTGTCTATATATTGATCGAAGATGGGGGCAGCCTTGGCCTCGCGCAGGTCTCTTCCTACTTGGATATTGAGTTTCTGTGCGTCGTTTGCCAGTGCTGCGTAGTGTTCTTTGTTCTGCTCATAGAAAGCGCGTAGTTCGTTTTCATCCACGCTAACCTGCGAATAAATATCGCTTTCCCACAGTGCTTCTAGCGTTTTTTGCTGGAGCACTTTTTCTTTCGCCGCCGCCATCTCCTCGTGCAGGCCCTGTCTGCGAGCCTCTTCGCTCAGCAACAGGTCAGCTACATAAGCGCGCGTAACGCGAAAGCCGAGTTCTGCCGTCGAGGCGGCCTGTGCCGCATCGCCCTGCTGCAGGTGTGACATCGTCTGTAGGTATTCGCTCTGTGTCCACTCGCCTAGGCTACTTTTGAGCAAACGCAGCTTAGATGTTCCCTTGCCAGCGATGACCTGCGCTAATGCTGCAGTATCGAGTTGGACGGCATAACGCTCGGCTATACGAGCCAGATAGGCGATATTAGCTGCCTGTTCTTTGCGTCTTTTGAGATTGTGCTCGACCAATCCGCGTCGTTCTTCTAATGCTACTTCGCGCTTGGAAGCTATTTGCACCAGCAAATAGCGCCCTTCGGCCTCAATTAGTTCGACAGCGCCTTCATCTAATAGAAAGAGCGGTGCGTAACGGGCATCGACCATTAGCAGATTGAGCCAATCCGTGCTGCGTGGGTGAATGCCATTAGCTTTTGCTACTTCGATAAATGAATCGCCGGCGTTTAGCTTTTCCAATAAGGCGAGTGCCTGGTCGCGTTTTTGTATATCTACGCGCTGTAGGCGTATTTCGCTGCTGGAGCCCGTCTCGGTATAAAATGCGTTGAGCTCTTCTTCGCTCCAGCTGAGTTCCTCTGCCATCTCGCGTTGCAGCAACTGGCCGACCAGCCAGTTGCGTTCCCAATTGGCTATGGCCTGGCGCACGGAGGGCTGTTCGTTGAGACCGCGTTCGCGCGCCGTTGCCAAGAGTAAGTTCGTATCAATCAGGATTTGAAACCGCTGCCGCCATTCTTCTAATGTCAGCGTTTGGGTATCACCTACAAGGCGCTGCAATGCCTCTTTAAAGTTCTGCTCTGTAATGGCCTTCTCGCCGACCCTCGCCAATACGAGGTTGGTATCGGCCTTTGTCTCCTGTTGGGCACAAGCGCCCAATAAGGCGGCTGCGCCCAACAAAAGACAAGAGACGAGAGGGGGTGTTTTCAAATTAAACGACAACTATTAGAATCCCCATCCCCTGCGTTCGGCCGGTCGACCGCCCAAACGCTCTTGTTCGATACCGGCAAAGAGCTCGATAAAGGCAATGGTATTACTCACATCCAGGTCTTCGAGGTTACCGAAGTTAATGTCGTTGACCTGAAAACCAACATTGGATGTAATGCTATACCCCTGATACTGCACCCGGCTGGTGTATTGGGCCGTAAATACTTTGCCGACGAAATCGTCGACGTATTCGGGTGGTAGTGGATCTGGAATGGCCTCGGCATTGCGGAAGACTATCGCCTCGACACCCACCTCGATACGGCTCTTAGTGAGGATGGGAAATACGGCCGAGATCGAGAATATTTCGCTCAGGTCGTTGACTTCCAATTGGGACGGACGCGGCTGCGTGCGCCGACGCCACATGCTTTTCCAACGCGGGATTAAAGTGATATTGTCCCGGATGGGAAACGGATAATCCATTTTATTGATAACGCCGATAAAAGAGCTGTCATCAAACTGGTTATCGCTCTTATCGCCGCGTTGTTTGTAGTAATCGAGGTGCAGTTTGTTGATAAAGGTCAGGTTGCCACGGGTGTATTTATAGCCGATATGACCTTGGTTTACCATGACGTCTTGCGTGATCTGCGGATCGTCGAAAGGCTGCAAACCACCAATAGAGCCAGGCCGCTGCACCCACTGCAACAGGTTGTCGGAAATATTGTCCTTGGCGAACTTGAGCATATAGAAGGCTTCAAGTCGACCAACGCGCGGCACGTCTCGTTCTGCGCTGACCAACAGAAAGGTAGTTTTGGCGCGCTCTTCGCCGGCGATGAGCCATTCGCGGTTGCGACCTATGGTCACGTTGATGCCGGGATAAATCTCGGCACCACCATAGAAGTTATACCCTCGATGACCCTTCTTATACGGGTAATCCGCCTCTTCGTCATTTTCGAAGCGATCGACCACCGTATTGTTGTTCATATCGACGCCAAAGAGGAATTCCGGCGGGTCGATGTAGTGGCGCAGGAAAGGTTCATCGTAGTCGGGAGTCAAGTTGCTGTTCTCGTTGAAGTCTGAGATCAAGTCGTTGTTTTCATCCAAGCCGGGGAAGACGGCGTTGTCACCGCCGCCGCCGCCATAACGAGGCCAATCGACGGCCTGGTCCTGGTCGTCGTTGTCGTCTATATACTCGAACCAATTCTGGCGCTGATTTTCGTAGTCGACAAAATCGTTCTGGTCGGTGATATAGCCGCGCGTCGCATAGTTGTGATCCATGCTGAACGCTTCACTATAGCCGAAATAACGACCTTCGCGTTTGGTTACGTTAAGGAACCAGGCATCGGCCTGGCTATCGCTCAACTCCAGATTGCTCAGCTTTTGCACGTTGATGTTAGGATAGCGCTGATACTGGCTGTTGCGCGCAAACTCACCGCGCACTTCCAAACCCCAGACATCCTCGATCGTTAGGTCGATGCTGGAAATTTGGTTAGCCGATGGCAGGCCATAATCAAAACGCACTACGCGCTGGTTGGTATTGTCCCGCACGTTGCCTTCCGCGCGAGTAATTGGCAAAAATATCGGCTGGCCGTTGATATTGGTTTGCAGGTTAGAGGTCACTTCGACGCGATAGTCGTTTGAGAGTACCATGGCGAAACTGACTTTGCGCACGACTAGTGGGTCTGGAACGCGGTAGCGCAGTAGGATCGGAGCTTCCTCGAGTGCTTCTAGGAACCCCTCGCGCTGGCGCCCGCCTTCAATTGTCGGGTTGATGCGGGCGACTTCGCCGTCGATGATCATCTCAGAAGAGAAGAATAGAGCACCCGAATCATCGCCAGGTGAGTCGTCTGAGATACGCACGACAACTTCGGTGACGTTGCCCGAGTTCTGGCTGCTGGTCAACAGTCCCTTGCGCGAGTTTTCGGAGAAGTTACTGGAACTCGAGCCGAAGTTGGTGTTGACGAGCGTGGCGCCTAAGTTGATAAAGTCGCCGATCTGCGCGGTGCCGCGCAGGCCCATGAAATTAGTATAGTCCGTTTCCTGGGTACGACTGGACCCCTGAACTACGCGTCCGGGGTCGCTAACGCGCGAGAGCAGAGCAGTGGCTCCATATTTGTCGGACTGAAAATCCCACTGGATGCCGTTAAAGCGCGAACGACTAAAGGTCAGTGGCGTCAGGGTTGTGCGAATCTCATCGCCGATCGTCAGCGAGGTGTAATACTGCCCCTTGGCATCGGATGCGACGACTAGGTTCTGGAACCAGCTAGAAAAACGATTGTCCTTGAACACGGTGCTACCAAAGGCCAACGGCTGCTGCTGGCGCCATTCGTAAACGCGCCAACCGCGCGTGACCCAGTTGCCAAAAATGTCGTATTGACCTAGACCTTCGAGCTGGGTGCTGACATAACGTTGGTACGGATCTTTGGCATAATTAGTGTATTTATACCCCCCCCAATTATAAAAATTGTAGAGATCCTGCGGCACGTACCACTTGCGCAACGTGGGAATGAGTGGATCAAATCCTTCAATTCTCACCTGCGAGGTAGCGCCGCGCTCCCGGCCCGGCGTCGCCGCCATTGCGGTGGATAAAACCCCGGATAGAAGAAGCAGGGCAATCCCCCAGGACGTAGCTCTGCGCATGGTATCCCTCCCTTGGGAAATAGATAACGCTCATAAATTCTGTAAACTCGTAAAAATCAGGCAGACCTACGGCAGGTCCGCTTTAATATACTCAGCGCCGCAAAGGACGCCGTTTGCTAATAGACTACGGCTACACTGCGCATTTCCGTAGTTTTTCCGGCGTCAGTATCGGCGCTCAGACGAACCAGATAGAGTCCAGGAGCTACGACCTGGCCAGCGGCATCGCGGCCGTCCCAAGTTACCTCATTGGGCCCGCTTATGTCTTGTTGATCATAGAGTCGCACTACCTCTTGTCCCGCTAAATTGTGCACGACCACTTTGATATTGACCGGGTTCGTGGCCTTTAGCAGGATGTAGCTGAGCTTTAGGTCATCGTTGATAGAGTCGCCGTTGGGCGTAACTACAGCCGATGAGAAATCGACACCGGCGAAGAGGCGATCCTCTATTTTGGAGCTAACGATCAGCGTATTGTCTACCGCTTCTGCGCTAGCATCGCCAGAGATGACGCGCTGTGGAAAAGCATCGGATTGGCTGTCGCCGACTTCGGCGCGAAACTCGGTACCCGATACCGTCAAGAGGCTGTTGAATTCGACTTTGACTTCCTGCCCGCTGCGCGTGATGCGGTTGTTGGGAAAAGTAACGAATAGTTTACCGTCGACCATTTCCTGTGTGAAGTCGCCCACAGCGCTGCCATCTACTTCGACCGCCGTAGCAGTTGAGGCGAAAGGCGTGTTAATGAGAATGGTATCGAAGCCGCGGTTGCGGTTGTTGACCACGGATCGCAGGTAATAAGTAAACTCATTGACTTCGCCGATACGTGCTTGGGTCGGGCTGATCTCGGCTACGACGGAGTCGGCGATGGCCGGTACGGTGTAGTTGATGACGACCGAGTCAATGACCGCTTTGTCGAGTAGGCCGCCGGACAGCAATTTGAACTCAAATTGTAAAAAGCGACGATTGTCCGGTGAATTGATTACGCTGTTTTCCAACTCTGCATAGGGTGGTGACCAGGTGCTCCAATCGCGATCGTTCGTGCGCACCTGACCGGCATAGGCCGGGTCTAAGGTGCGATCGAATTGGCCTTGCGGGACTTCCTCGAATTCGCCGGGAATACCCGTTTGGCGAAAGTAGAGCGAGTCGTCAGCGATAGTGCCGGTCTTTGTGCTAAAGAGTGCACTGCCGAGCGAATCGGTGCGGGCATAGACATTAATTGGACCGAAATTTGCATCATCTCCAAGGTCGATGACCCGAGAAATGTAGTGGGCAAAGGGAGTCACACCGACGCCGAAGACTTCGAGGTCGCCCATTTGAAACCCCTTCTCGCCTGTGCTGCGCAGCTTAAAATGGCGCACTTGCGTCGGCGAAAAGCTCAGGTCTAGTTCGGGCAGACCATGTGAGCGGTTCTGCGCGATGAGCGAATAGACGGGATTCGAGCCAATAAAATTGAGAGGGTCGCCGTCGTTGACATACAACTCATAGCCGCGCAGTGAGCGCTCGTCGTCGTTGAGCACTCCACGGCGGAAGAAAATGCGCTGGAGGACGAACACGGCTCCCATGTCGACTTCTAGCTCGGCGCCGTTGGTATTGGTATAGACGCGCCAGCCGGTAGTGTAGTCGTCATCGATCAACTCATTGATAATCTGGTTTGAGCGCGCTGCTGCCGTAGTGACCGAAGTAGTCGCATTACCGCCCAATTCTTTAATACGCGGCAGGAGGTTTTCTTCGGGGTTGGCTTCGAGCGGCGAAAGCCCTTCTTGGCCTGTTACCTCAAGTGCGTTAAAGAACAGACCTACATCTTCCCAAGTTTGGCCATCGCCACCTATTTTGAGGCGTTCAGCGGCGTGACCTGCTTGCGGTTGCCCCGCTAGTACTGCGGCGAGGAGAATAGCTGCTCTGTACATAAGTCGTTCCTATTAATAAGCCATATTGCGTCGGTTGACCCAATACGACATCTATAATCTCAGTAGGCTACGGGCAAGAGTCGCTGCACGGTCTCGCTTTGCGAGTCGCCTTCGATCTCTACGCGCACTAAGTACGTTCCTGGTGGCACCATTTGTGCAGCTTGATCGCGCCCATCCCAAGTAAAGCTATAGCGCTGGGCTAAACCATCGGCGCTTGAGAGTTCGCGGACTCGGCGGCCGGCTAAATCGTAAATATGGACCGTAATCGGCCGTGGAACCACTAGTTTGAGCGCATCAAATTCGATCTGTAATTCGTCGCCAATACCATCGCCGTTAGGCGTGAGCACACTAGCCGAGAGGTGCAGGTTGGCTAATAGTTCATCGTTTATCGGCAATTGCACGGAAATCGATTCGCTGTTAATGAGATCGTTGGCATCACCTGCATCGATGAACTGACGCACTTCTTCACCGAGGTTACTATTGCCCAAGAATGCGTCGAAACGAGTGCGGTTTTGGTATACGGTAGAGCGAAAAACCAGTTTTACTAGTACTTCACTGTTGACCAAGTTTGGCAACTCGAGCGCGAACCCGTCCTGTGTTGATACAACTTGTGTATCAATGGGCGTGCCGTCAATCTCTAGGCTGCTGAAATGAACGGGGACAGAGGCATTCAAACTCAGCCGATCAAACCCCTGTGACTGACCGCCGAAAGTGGGTCTGATAAAGTAGGAGAATTCTTCTTCGTTACCAGGTTGTACCTGTATCGGGAAAACTTCGCCGCGCGTTGCTAGAGCTAAGGGGTTCTCCACGTTGAGATGTAGGGCCGATAGCGACGGCGCCACGTCTGGATTGTCCGAGAGCAGGCGAATCTCGACCTGGGCATAACGCCGAGGAGAAGGCGATTTAAATAGCTCGCCCGACGATACATAAGGTTCACTCCAGATGCTCCAATCGTCGCTGACGGCAATCGAAGTATCGATGGCTCCGCGAAACGAAGGAATGAGCTTTTTATAGCGCGATTCCGTCACGGTCTTGCCATTTTTGTCGTAGAAAGTGTAGGCTTGGTTAACTCCATTGCCGGTGCGCGTACGAATTTCGATACGCGTATCCGCCGGCACGTCTGCATCCCAATCGAGAGACGTCAGGCCCTTGACCACACTGAGATCAACTATGGGTGAAGTGATGCCTACTTCGGCGGGAAAACCCTCACCATACATCTGGTATTCGCTGACGAAACCAAAGGTGGCATAGTTACTATGCGTTCCTTCGCGGTCAATCGTTCCACCCTCGGTTGAGGGATAAAAGTGTTGCAAATAGCGAATTTTGCGCAGTGGAAAACTATGGTCAAAATTGCGTTTCCGGAGCGGATTATCAGGTGAACTAGATAAAAATGCAACCTCCTCCCAGCGCAGTGAACCATCGGGAGCCAACGAACCATCGGAGCCGAGGATCTGGTACCAGAAGAAGTTGCCATTCTGTGTGCGTCGACTTGGGGGAGCGCCTATAGGCTCACCAATAATGCGCAATTGATCAATCCAATAATGCGCGCCTAAGTCGAAGATAATGCGATTAAATATGTCCTTGCCCGTTACGGTCTGGTGTAGGGTATTAAGAGACCAGTTCGTAACGATTTTTCCGTCGGCCATGTTCTGACCGCCTTCAAGTACGGATTGCAAGTCGGTGATCAAGTCGATGCTGCCGCCCCGTTCAATAATTCCGAGTGAAATATTATCGCCAATAGATTCGATTTCTATTTCAGCCAAGCGCGCATCCGGCGTTATTTGCGAGACTTCAATACGAATAACATTGACGGGCACGTGCGACTGATCCAATTCGACGATGTACTCTTTGTTAAAGCCAAAGGTCTGTCCTATCCCGTAGACTAGGGTGCCGGGAATGGGAACTAGTGCATTGGTAAAAAATTGTTCACCACTGGACAACTGCACCGTAAAAAACTCCATAGCAGGAGCATCTTCGGCAAAGCGGATGCGTATTTTCTCCGCCGTGACCATACGGCCTAAATCGACTTCTATCCACCAAGTATCATCCGGATCGCTCGCGTCTGGTTGCCAGCCCGTCGATAGGTCGCCATCCATGATTTGTGCGGCTGTGCGAGCGCCACTGCCAACGGCGCGGATGCCGCCGCCAAAATCGCTGGCATCTACAACGGCATTGATGTTTTTGCGCATTTTAATTGGGCTAATATTGCCCCGCGGGCTTATTTCTATGGCCCCTGTTGGCACGAGCCACTCTTGCCAGGTTGAGCGCGTGGCAAAGGAGATGCGTTCTGCTTGGGCTTCCGGGATAGCAAACGCTATCCCGGCGAGAGCCAAAGAACAGAATATGTGTTTAGAAACCATGTGCATGCTCCTCTAATTGGGCTGTGTGCGAATATGGCACCCACCCCTTTATACCAAATGTGCCCCTGGCCAAAGACCTTTATAAAAGCATAACAAAGTAAGAGGCCAAAACCTCAATAGGCCACGCCTACCGTGAGTGTTTGGTCTTCCGAGCCAGTATCCGTGTCGATGGATAGGCGCAATAAATACAAGCCCGGAGGCACGGTATTACCACTTTCGTCGCGTCCGTCCCACTTCAGTTGTTGTGGGCCATTGATTGCACCGCTGTTTTGCAGCTTTCGCACGGGACGACCGGATAGATCGTATAGCGATAGATCCACGGGGACTTCTTGCAGTGCGCGCAACAATATGTATGAAACTTGTAACTCGTCGTTGATGCCGTCGCCGTTGGGAGTGAAAGTTTGAGGGCTAACGCTGAGATCGAGTACCAATTCGCTGCGCAGCCGGCCCTGTATTGAGAGTCGATTGCTCTCGGCTTCGGGGGAGGCGTCGCCGGGAACGACATCCTGGCCTAGCTCATCTTTTTCGCTGTCGAAAACTTTGGCAAAGAACGTCGTGCCGTAGACGGTGACTAGCCCATCAAAGCGGATATGGAGAAGCTGCTCAGATTGGTTTACGCGATCCTGTGTAAGCTGTATGGCTATACGTTCGGTCTGTTCTTCGTCAACGACGTAATCGACGGGGATTCCGTCTAACTCTACGGCACTTACGGTAGCTGCAAAGGGCGTGAGAATCTCTATGCGATCAAACCCTTCGTTTGCGTTCTCGAACGAGGAGCGGATATAGTAGTCGAAGGTATGCGACTCGCCTAATGTCACATCGCCAGGACTGATTTCTGCCGTAAGTTCGTCGGCCAGCGTCGGCGACGAATACTGGAAATTGAAATGTTCAACGATGGCGGATTGGCGTGCGTCGTCGGACGAGAAAACCAGGCGGAATTGCACGTAGCGGCGATTCCCAGGCGAAACGAAGTCACTGTCGAAGTTCTCATAGGGGGCTGACCAGGGACTCCACTCGACAATATTGTCTTCAATGGCGCCTCTGTCCGCCGAACGCAAGTCGAAATAAGCCTCGGATGCCTCGGGAAAGCCGCGTGGTAAAATAACTTCTTCGGCGCGTTCTTCTCCCTGGAATATCTCGGTTTTGCCGTAATAGACCGTGGGGTCGGGGACAATGCCCGAGCGCGTCTGCAAAACGATGCTGGTGAGGCTATCTATACTGGCTTGCAGCTGGATCTTGCCAAAATTGGCAGCGGCTCCCAAGTCAACGACTTCGGAAGTATAGCTACCCGTGGGGGCAAATCCGTTGCCAAAGACTTCGGCCTCTTCTATAATGAACTCTTGGCCAGAACGGCTGATAAGGCGGATAAAACGCACGAACTGCAGCGGTATTTCCGCCTCGATAAGCGGATCGGCCTGTTCGAGGTTGGCATCGACCTGGTCGATAAAGGCGACTGGGCGATCTTCGCGCAATTGCTCTATGTTGCCGTCGTGAACAAAGATCTCGTAGGCGCGCAAGAAGGCATCTTCACTGCCCTGAAAGCGGATGCGGTTGATCGGTAGAATGGCACCGAGATCAATGATCATAGAAGTGCCATCGGGGCGACGTTCGCGCTCAACACGCCAGAACGTCGCTAAATTGCCATCTGTGAGTAAGCCAGTGAGATCGACATTGGAGGCCTGAGGTGAACTAATGCTGCCGCCGCGCCGTTTTAAGTCCAAATTGCTTAAGGCGTTGGTGGTGGAGTCGACCACGGCGGGAAGTAACGAGGTGCCAGCCGTGGTAAGACCGTTTAAGGCCCCTACTGCTTCCCAATCCAGCCCGTTATCTCCAACCTGCCAGCTTTCTATTGCCGTCACATCTCTCGGCACTAGAAATTCGCTACAGAGCAAGGTTGCTACGAGAACTTTGTGCCATCGGGTGCATCGCCATATGCTCATAACGCTTCGCCTCTTACCGCGCTTTGCTTGAATATAAATGTCTAAATTGTAAAACAAAAGCAAAAGGGGAGGAGACGCAAATCCCCTCCCCCTTTAGCTAAAAAAGTGCTGCGAAAAAACTCCTACAGATCGCTGAGCTTCTTCACCTGCGCCCAAGAGGTCGCCTCGACAGCCGTGCCACCAGCAATAGGTGTCAAGAAGATGTCGGGCATACCACCGGTGTTCATGAACTGTTCGGCCATGCTGTACTGAGCCTGCCAGTAGAAGCCGTCCGGACAGCAATCTTCGGCCAGCGGATCGAGGCCGTTGGCGTTGAGACCGAGGTCGGCGTCATCAACCGAAACCGACATACCAATGGTCTGCTCGGCGGCCAGCGTATAAATCGTGCTGGCGTCGGGACCACCGCTGATCGAAATCGGATCGAAAAGCTCGGCGCTGAACTCGTAATAGTACTCCTGGCCCTGGTTGACGTGACCGGCCGTGACGAAGTCACCGGAGTGGGTCCACCAGAAATCCAAAGCATCCTGCTCGAAGTTACCCAAGGCGCCGTTGTACATCTGCACGCGGGGGAACTGCTCGGAGAAGCTCAAGCACATCTGGTAAGCCGGCTGCAAGTCCTGATCAGCCGGAGCTGAATAAGGACCACCGCCGCCATTGTCGGGGTCGAAGTGAACTTCGCAGTTGTCATCACGGAAGGTACACGTCGGGTTTTTGTCAACGATCAAATCATTGTCATGAACGTGAATGGCGGCGCGAATGCGATTGTCGGCATCGCTCCAACCAATGATCAAGTCAACGAACAAGTCGTCGGCATCGTCGGCACCACCCGTCAACGGGTTCATATCGTCGATCGTTACTTCAAAGCTCTTATCAACCCATGCCCAATCGGCGTGATCACCGTCGATTGTGGGCAGATTGCCGGCGGGAATGCCGACGGCGAAGAAAAGAGGCACCTCGGCCGGTTCCTGCGCCATGGCGCTACCGGCGAAAAGTACGCCTAGTGACAAAGTTAGGACTTTGCGCATATTAATTCCTCCTCAAGACCTTGAGAATGAGATCATGTAAATACCTATCGTTGCGGTAACGATAGGCGCTGATTTAGCGTAAATCGTGCTCCGGGAAAGACTTACTGCTAAAAAATATCTTTCTCGAAGCACGATTTTCCGCTGTGAAACGATATATATTTTTAATGTCTTTTGACCTGACTGTCAAGTTTTTTTTT
>JBLHGI010000068.1:0-20807 GCA_047616505.1 Planctomycetota bacterium | reverse complement strand
AGTTGCGCGATACTATAGAGGGTTTGGAACGGATATTGGTGCCGGCTCCGGACGGGGCGCAGATCCCGCTTGGTCAATTGACGGAGATTCGCTATGTGCGCGGCCCGCAGGTTATCAAAAGCGAAGACACATTTCTGATCGGCTATGTGCTCTTCGACAAAAAGCCGGGCTATGCCGAGGTCGATGTGGTCGAAGCGTGTCAGGCCTATTTAACAGCGAAATTAGAGAGTGGCCAATTGCAGTTACCGGCCGGTGTCAGCTATAGTTTCGCCGGTTCGTACGAAAACCAATTGCGTGCGCAGAAGCGGCTGGCCATAGTATTACCGCTGGCGCTCTTTTTGATATTTTTAATCTTGTATTTGCATTTTGCGCGCACTTCGACGGCGCTGCTGGTCTTTTCGGGCATTCTCGTCGCTTGGGCCGGAGGTTTTGTTATGATCTGGCTCTATGGCCAAGCTTGGTTTTTGGATTTTTCGGTCTTTGGTGTCGATATGCGTGCGCTATTTCAGATTCAGCCGATCAATTTGAGCGTGGCCGTGTGGGTGGGGTTCCTCGCTCTTTTCGGCATTGCCTCGGACAACGGCGTTATTCTCGCCACTTATTTGCGCCAGACCTTTGCCGAGCGTCAGCCTAAATCAGTAGAAGAAATTCGCGCGGCCGCATTAGAAGCGGGCGTGCGGCGGATTCGCCCGTGTCTGATGACGGCGGCAACGACCATTCTAGCCTTGGTTCCCATACTCACATCGAGTGGCCGCGGCGCCGATATTATGGTGCCGATGGCCATCCCCAGTTTTGGCGGCATGATCGCCGTCGTGTTGACCGTGCAATTAGTGCCCGTATTCTACTGCGGGATTGAGGAGTGGAAGCTGCGTTTGAGACGCACGGGCGCGTAGGATGCGGTGCGCTTTGTCCTAGTTTATTTCTCTATTTGTCCTAGTTTATTTCTCTAATAGACTAGGACAAAACGCCCGTTGGGCATGGCCGCGGCCCCTGCGCTGCCCCAGATTGGGATGGCGCCGCGGCGGCGTCCTATGGGGCCTTGGGGGTTGTTCTCTGCATCAAAGAGTTGCCAGGCCAAATCTCCGCCTTGGTTCCAGCCCGTGCCCTCGGTCCAGACGAGGAGCACTTGGCCGCGACTGTTGGCAACGGCCACCGGGTGTTTGCGATTGCCTTCTCCGCCGGGTGGACTAAAGACAGGTCCATTGCGGTGCGCGTAATATACTTGTCTCTCCGTTTCCCACGCCAGTAGAGCGCCGTTCGGATCGGCACTTAAATAGGATGTGCTCATGGGGCAAGAGCTCAATTCCCAAGGGTGTATCTTTTGTTGGCTCATATGGGCAATATCTGCTCCGGCGAGTAGCGTCATATCGCGGTGCACTATTTCGCTCGCGCTGCGATAGAGCACATAGAGGATGCCGTCGTGGCCAAAGGTACGCATGCCACAGCAGCCACAGGCCCCGTGCTCTAAGGGGTTGGCGCGTTCTTCGGCGGCAAAATGTGCCCCTTCGTCGTCGGAGCGGGCCACCCATATGCGGCGGGTCTTTTCGCCGTCTTGGCCCGCATGCCAAGAGACCCAAACGTGGCCCAATTCATCGGCGGCAACGGAACCGCCGCCGTCGAGACCGAGGGCGAATTGGGTGAGATTGCGCTGCTCTTCGAAGCGGGTGCCGCTACTGTCGAGTCGGGTGTAGAGCATACCTTTATGGCCTTCGCCGGCATCCATCCAACTCACGTGAGGGCGTCCATTTACACCCAAGGCGAGGTGCGGGCCACGCACCGTGCCGATGGCTATAGCGCTGTGGGCTGTGCTATTGACGCGCAGTGGGTTGGAGAACTCGGTTTCTCCTGAGTCTATGCGCGTATAGAACACATCACCAGCGCGTGGTTCTCCCTTAAAGTAAATTAGGTGCAGTCGACCTTGTGCATCGACTGCTGTTTGGGGTTGGAGGCCGTTTTGGGGCACACGGAGTAGGTCGATTGGTTCAGAATAGGCGAGAGAGTAAGCGAGAGAGACTAACGCGAGGGTGGCGCAAAGGGCCGTCTTAATAGGCATAAGGTTTTTACCGGATAAAAAAAGAGATGGAAATCGATAAAAAAAACTAACCGATCGCATTTTGATGCATCTATAGTGTGTAGTAGGATAAGAAAGATATAGAATGAGTGCGCCTAGTATTTCTATTTGCGCGTGCTTTTTCTATGTTTTAGAGCCTATCGTTCAATATTGAACGAGTTCATATCAGCCTATCATGCGTGTTTTATTTTAATCCTAAACAGGGAGAAAATTGATGTCGATAACTTTAAAAGCAGGAACGAGCTTTTTGGCGGCTATTTTTGTCGCCGGCTTAGTAGTTTCTGAGGCCGAGGCGCGCCCGGCGCGTCCGGGGCAGGTTCCAAACGGAACGACGCTGGGCTGTGCAACCTGCCACGTTAGCGCTGGCGGTGGTGGTCCGCGCAACTCGTTTGGCACGCAGGTCGAGGGCGATTTCTTGTCGCAGGCCGGCTTTGCTGGCGTAGTGCAGTGGGGGCCCGAGCTGGCCGCACTAGATGCCGACGGGGATGGTGCGACCAACGGTGAGGAATTGGGCGATCCCGACGGCAGTTGGGTGCAGGGCGATGCCAATCCCGCCGGCGAAGTTTTTCGCCCCTGGGACGCTGAGAGCACGCCACCCGCTCCGATGCCGACGGCTGTTGAGAGTTCTGGCTGGGCTGAGATCAAGAGGTTCGTCGCGCAAGACTAGTTTATTAAGACGTTTTTTTGCAAAGCAGTGATCCCGGAGAGAGCGTGGCTCTCTCCGGGATTTTTTGTGGTTATGCCACTGCATAGCAGAGTTGACATAATACCCCTGGGGGGTATATTAGAAAGAAAGTTGACTCGCATTGGAGAAGGTGTCCTATGGATCATTGTAGTGGAGAAAAGCGCGTGCAGCAGCCCAACAAAGAAGCACTGCAGAAACGGCTTAAACGCGTCGGTGGCCAAGTGCAGGGTATTGCGCGCATGATCGAAGAGGATCGTTATTGCGTCGATGTCTTAGTGCAAGTGAGTGCCGTGCGTGCGGCACTAGACAAAGTGGCGCTGCAGTTGATAGAAAGCCATACGAAGGGCTGCGTGCGGCGCGCCATCCACGATGGTGAAGGCGAAGCGGTTATTGAGGAGTTGATGGATGTACTGGGGCGCTTTACGCGCTGAATTTTTATGGAATCGACTGAAGAAAAAAAGACGAAACGCGATTTTGATATTGTTGGTATGAGCTGTGCGGCCTGCGCGCGGCGGATTGAACGCCGTCTAGCTAAAGTGCAGGGCGTGGAGGGGGTACAGGTAAACCTGGCGACGGAACAAATGGAAGTGCGTTTCGATGCGCTCGCGCTAGACGAGATAGCTATAGAACAGGCGGTAGAACGGGCCGGTTTTTCCGCGCATTTGCGTTCGTCTGACGAGGAGGTATTGCTGTCTATTAGCGGTATGAGTTGTGCGGCCTGTGTGCGTCGCTTAGAGCGTCGTTTGCTCAAGGTCGAGGGCGTGCACAGTGCAGAGGTCAACCTGGCCACGGAACAGGCTCATGTGCGCTATGAAGCGCAAGCTGTGCGCTTGCGCGATGTGCGCACTGCGGTAGAGAAGGCCGGATTTGGGGTGGTCGAACGCCGTGATTCGGGTGCCGAACACCGCGAAGAAAAAAATGCCGAACTCGCGCGCCAGCGGCGCACGCTACAGATATCACTGCTGTTTTGGGCGCCGCTCTTTGCGTTAGAGATGGGGGGGATGGCGGGCTTGCCCGTGCCGGCTGCTTTGGCCTTTGCCGAGCACTCGCAGCGGGTGGGGTTACTCCATATGATCATGGTCTTGCCCATCATGTGGATTGGGCGCCGCATCTATAGCGAAGGGCTGCATGTGCTGTTTCAGGGCGGTCCCAATATGTTTACGCTAGTCGCCATCGGTACCCTGGCGGCCTTCTCGTATAGCGCCGCGGGTTTGGCGGCGGTCATATTGGGCCCGGCGACGACTTTTCATACGTATTTCCCGGCCGTTTCTACCATCATTACCCTAATGTTGTTTGGGCGTTATTTAGAGGCGCGCTCGCGTCAACGGGCCGGTGATGCCATGCGGGCGCTGATGGATTTGCGTCCGCGCCAGGCTGCGCTTCTGGTCGACGGTGTGGAGCAGTCCGTTCCAGTCGACGAAATTGAGGTGGGCGATTTGCTGCGCGTGCGGCCGGGTGAGTCGCTGGCTGCCGATGGAGAAGTTGTCGAAGGAAACTCAGAGGTTGACGAGTCTATGTTGACGGGTGAGTCGCTGCCCGTTGAAAAAGAAGTGGGCGCTCAGGTGATTGGCGGCAGCGTCAACGGTCAAGGGGGGTTGGTCTTGCGGGCTACGCGCGTTGGACGAGATACCGTATTGGCGCAAATGCAGGGGCTGGTAGAACAGGCGCAATTGGGCCGGGCGCCGGTGGCGCGGTTGGCCGATGTCGTTTCTGGTTATTTTGTTCCCGTGGTGATGGGTATTGCTCTGGTGGCGGCTCTATCGTGGTATAGTGCGGGGGCCGGTGGGGCTTTCGCCGTGCAGGTCTTTGTGGCGGTACTGATCATCGCCTGTCCGTGTAGTTTGGGCTTGGCGACACCGGCTGCTATTATGGTGGGAACGGGGCGCGGTGCGCAGTTGGGCGTGCTCTTCAAGAGTTCGGAGGCACTGGAAATGGCGCAGCGGTTAGATATAGTTGTCCTCGACAAGACGGGTACGATTACAGAGGGTAAACCGCGCGTAGTAGAACTCGTGCCAATGGACGACTGCAGCGAAGAGGAGATGCTGCGTTTGGCGGCGGCCGTCGAACGACACTCTGAGCATCCGTTGGCGACCGCAATTGTGCGACGCGCGCAGGAGATGGATATAGAAATACCTGCGGCAAACGATTTTGTTGCCGAAGTGGGCAAAGGCGCCAAAGCATGGGTTGCAGGCGTAGAAGTGCGCGTGGGTAAGGCGTCGTATTTGCGCGAAGCGGGCATTGAAATCAACGAAGTAGGCGCTAGCGCGCATGTATCTGCTACGCAGGTTTGGATCGCGGCAGATGGCGTATGTAGAGGGCGATTTGCGCTAGCTGACGAACCGCGCGCATCGAGCCGTGAAGGCATAAAAAGACTGCGGCGCTTGGGGCTCGATGTCGCCATGCTCAGCGGTGATAAAAGGGAAACGGCCGAGGCGATAGCACAGCGAGTTGGCATAGAACGCGTCTACGCCGAAGTATTGCCCGCCGACAAAGCGGATATTGTGAAACGACTGCAAGGAGAGGGGCAGTGCGTAGCGATGGTCGGTGATGGCGTGAACGATGCGCCGGCGCTGGCGCAGGCCGATGTCGGTCTGGCTGTGGCCAGTGGGACTGATGTAGCGGCGGCTTCGGCCGGTATTGTGCTGATGAATAGCCGCGTCGAGGATATTGCGCGCGCTATAGAATTGAGCCGGGCGACGATGCGCACGATTCGCCAGAATTTGTTCTGGGCATTTTTTTATAACGCCATTGGTTTACCCGTTGCAGCAGGTCTGCTCTACCTCTTTGGTGGTCCACTGCTCAACCCGATGCTGGCGAGCTTGGCGATGGCTTTTAGTTCGGTTTCGGTAGTCGCTAATGCGCTCAGATTACGGCGTTTCGGCATGGAGTGATTGAGCCGGTTGTTGCAATTTCCCATATTAAAATACTAGAACTAATGGAGAGGTTTGATATGGCTAGTATACTGATGATCGGAGCCTTTGATACGAAAGGTGTGGAATACGCTTTTTTGCGCGCTGAGATCTTGGCGCGCGGCTACGATGTACTCGCTGTTAATACGGGGGTCGTAGGCGAGGCGGAAGGTTTTCCCGTAGATGTCGGCGCCGATAAAGTCGCAGAGGCTGGTGGTGTGGCGTTGGCTGCACTGCGTGCAAAAGCCGACCGCGGCGAGGCGATGAAGGTGATGAGCGCGGGGGCGGCAGTGTGGGCGAAGAAGCTCTATGAGGAAGGACTCTTTGCCGGCGTGATTGGCATGGGTGGATCGGGCGGTAGCAGCGTGGTAACGGCGGCTATGCGCGCGTTGCCCGTCGGTGTGCCCAAAGTATGTGTCTCGACGGTCGCTTCGGGTGATACGTCGGCTTATGTCGGCGCAAAGGACGTGGTGCTGATACCCTCTATAGTAGATGTGGCGGGCGTCAACCGCATTTCACGCGTCATATTTTCGCGCGCGGCGGGGGCTATTTGTGGCATGGTTGAAAGAGAGCCGCCGCATGGAGAAGACGATAAACCGATCATCGTTGCCTCTATGTTTGGCAACACGACGGAATGCGTCAATGCATGCGTTGCCTCGCTGTCGAAAAAAAATTACGAGGTCTTAGTCTTTCACGCTACGGGCACGGGCGGGCGCACGATGGAGTCGCTGGTGTTTGAAGGATTGGTCGATGCCGTGCTCGATATTACGACGACCGAATGGGCCGACGAAGTGTGCGGCGGCGTTTTTAGCGCAGGGCCCGAGCGCCTCGATGCAGCGGGCAAGATGGGCGTGCCACAGTTGATTGTACCCGGCTGTATCGACATGGCTAATTACGGCGGCATGGAGACCGTGCCGCAGCAGTACAAAGACGCAGGACGACTATTCTACGAGTGGAACCCGGCGGTGACGTTGATGCGCACCAACGCGCACGAGAATGCTGAGATGGGGCAAATATTTGCACAGAAGGCCAATGTTGCGCAGGGCCCAGTGGCCTTTCTCCTGCCGCTCAAGGGCGTGTCGATCTTAGATGGCGACGGCGAAATGTTTTGCGATCGCGCGGCGGATGCGGCATTTTTTACTGCGCTGAAAGAAAACTTAAGAGAAGGTATTCCAGTATTTGAAGCAGATCACAATATTAATGATCCAGCATTTTCAGAGCGCGCGGTAGAGATCGTGTTGGATCTTATTGCCAAAGAGAAATGAGGTGAAGTATGAGCGAAAAAAAGACCTTTGTTAGTGCCGCTGATGTCGATACGCAGATCTTTGATTGGGGGCGTCTTAGCTGGTTATCGGAGCCGTTGGTAACGCAGGCCGAGCGCTTTAGTTGCGGGGTGGTGACGCTGGAATCGGGCAAGGGCCACGTGCGCCACAACCATCCTTATAGCGAGGAAATTCTCTACGTAATCGAAGGCAAGGGCATCCAGACGGTGGAGTTGGCTTCGGGCACGTTGGAAAAGGAGGTCGTCGCCGGCGAGCTGGTGCATATTCCCACGGCCATCTATCATTCGACGATCAATAGCGGTGACGAGCCGATGAAATTGATTGCCATCTACGCGCCCTTTGGCCCAGAGGCCGAGTTGCGCAAGATGGAAGGGATAGAAATAGAAAAGGCGCAAAATAGCTAAGGGGGCGACATGGTATTTACAAGAGAACAGGTGCTGGCGCGGTTGCGCCAACAGATCGATACAGGCGTGCCGATCATCGGCGCGGGTGCGGGCACGGGCATCAGTGCCAAATTTGAAGAGGTCGGCGGTGTAGACCTGATCATCATCTATAATTCCGGCCGCTTTCGCATGGCGGGTCGCGGCTCGTTATCGGGCATGATGCCCTACGGTGATGCCAATGCTATCGTTATGGATATGGCGAGCGAGGTGCTGACGATTGTCGAGGACACGCCGGTATTAGCGGGCGTCTGCGGTACAGATCCCTTTCGCCAGATGGACGTCTTTTTGCGCCAAGTTAAGGAAATCGGTTTTGCCGGCGTACAGAATTTCCCGACGGTTGGTTTAATCGACGGTTTGTTCCGGCAGAATTTGGAAGAGACGGGTATGGGCTATGGTCCGGAGGTGGAAATGATCCGCACGGCGCACCAGATGGACCTGCTGACAACGCCCTATGCTTTCAAGCCGGAAGAGGCCGAGATGATGGCCGCTGCCGGGGCTGATATTATCGTCGCGCATATGGGGCTGACGACGAAGGGGTCTATTGGTGCGACGACCGCGTATACGCTGGAGGAATCCGTCGGGCAAGTGCAGGTCATTTGCGATGCGGCGCGCGCTGTGAATTCGGAGGTGATTGTGTTGTGTCACGGTGGACCGATTTCGATGCCGGAAGACGCTGAGTACGTGCTGCAAAATACGAAAGGTGTCAATGGTTTTTATGGGGCTTCGAGTATGGAGCGACTGCCTGTAGAGGTGGCTATTACGGAGCATATTAAGAAGTTTAAAGCCATTGAGTTTGCGTAGATCCTCGACGGGTGTGTAAAAAAAGAGGGATTGAAACTCGGCCCTGCGGGCCTCAGACAGCAATCCCTCTTTTTTACACACCCGCCGAGGCATCCTGCAGATTTAGTAGGTTAATTAGAGTTAAAAAATGCACGACGAGAAATGAGGTTGGAATGATTACGGTTGTTGTAGAGGGAATGAGTTGTGAGAATTGTGTGGGGCATGTGCGCGCGGCGTTGGAAGAGTTGGAGGGGGTAACGAGTGTGGCGGTGAGCTTGGAGAAAAATAAAGCGGAGATTGAGGGGGAGGTGGGTGACGAGGTGATTCGCGCGGCGTTGGAGGAAGAAGAGTATGTGGCAGTTTCTATCGTGCGTGGTTGAGCGGTGCGGCCTTTAAAGAAAGTGGAGACCAAGCGCCTCTTTGAACGCGCGGCCCGCGATTATCCACCGCAGGTGGAACTGGCATTTTTGTTGCAGAGCTTAGACGATCCGCTCAATGTGGGTTCGCTCTTTCGCGTCGCCGATGCCTGCGGTGCAAAGGAGTTGGTCTGCACGGGCACTACGCCGACCCCGCCACACGACGAAATCGAGCGCACGGGGCGTGGACACGAGCGCCGCATCGAGTGGCGGCGGATACCGCGTCTAGAGGATGCACTTACAACGCTCAAAGGGGAAGGCTATCACTTGGTGGCCTTAGAGACGACGCAAGATGCGCTGTGTTATCTGGAATACGAGTATCCCGAAAAAGTGTGTCTGGTATTGGGTAACGAGAGCAAGGGGGTCTATCCCGCGACACTCTCGCAGTGCGATGGAGCCGTCTATATCCCGATGTATGGCAAGGGACCATCGATGAATGTGCATGTAGCCGGTGCACTCGTGGCATATCGGGCACTCATAGGAAAATAGATAGGAAATATGACGAAGAAAAAAGTATTGATTACGGGTGCTGCGGGTTTGGTCGGTGGTCACTTGCGGCGCTATTGGGGGGATCGCTATGAGTTGCGCCTGTCCGACGTGAAGCCGATAGAGGATTTGCAACCACATGAAGAGTTTGTCGAGATGGACATCACGCAGTACGATGAATTTCTCGCAGCCTGTCAGGGCATGGATGCGGTGGTGCATTTAGCGGCTGATCCGAGCATGCAGGGCGAATTTTACAAAACATTGCTGAATCTAAATATAATCGGTTGTTATAACGGTTTTGAAGCCGCCCGCGAAGCGAAGTGCCAGCGCATCGTCTTTGCCAGCAGCGTCAACGCCATTCTCGGCCACGGTGACAAAACGCCGGTGCCGTGGGAGACGCCCGTGTACCCGATCAATGTATATGGGGCGACCAAGTGTTGGGGGGAAGCGTTGGCGCGTGCCTATGCACATGAACACGACTTGTCCTGCATTTGTGTGCGCATTGGCGGTGCGGCTTTTAAGCAGGATGGTAAGTGGCGACAGGGAGAGCCCAATATGGGCATCAGTGGCCGCGACCAGGCGCAGCTCTTTGCCCGTTGCCTCGATGCGCCCGAAGATCTGAAGTTCAAGATTGTGCACGGGATTTCCAAGCACGAGGATCTGTGGATGGACTTAGAGGTATCGCGCGAGATCGGTTATGAACCGGAAGATGGGACGGCTTTTCCCCACGCAGGGTAGACGAGCCTCCTTAAGAAAAGACCTGCGTATGGCCGCAGGTCTTTTTTTGTCTGCCTTGTCACCTGCACATGGGTTCAGTTAGTTTTGCCGTAGGGGGTGTATTGTAGTGGAAGAGCAAGAACGAGACGAGGGCGTGCGCGCCTTTCTTCTGCACGTATTTCATCGCCAGCACAAGGGGCGCGATGTCATCCATGCCGTAGGGCGCTTGGAAAATGGTGCCACCTTTGGCCTGATGGATCAGCGTGCAAAGCCGGCACTCTACGTGCGCGCTGTCGATGGAGATGTGCTGCGTGACGAGCTTTCGAACGAGCGTGCAGAGCTGGTCGAAGTGCCTTATTCTACGCTCGATGGGGCACAGGTCGTACGGGTGGAGTGCCATCGAGTTGGTGGCTTGCGTCGTTTGGCCAAGCGTTTAGAGGAGCGGGGTGTGCGCACCTATGAAGCCGACGTCAATTTTGCGCTGCACTATTTTATGGAGCGCGGCTTGCGTGGTTCGGTGCGACTGCGCGGGGCATGGCAACAGGGGCAGGGAGTAGAGCGAGTTTATGTCGATCCTGTGATAGAGCCGATAACATGGCAACCCGTTCTATCGATGTTGGTATTGGATATAGAAACGGCTCCTGATGCGTCGGAGGTGTATGCCGTGTCTCTGGTTGGCGGCTTGGCTGGGGGAGAGAGCGAAGTTGAGGAGATTCATCTAGTGGGCTCAGTAGAAGTGGGCGATCCGCAGAACCTGATTTGCCACGCCGACGAGCGCACCCTGTTGGAAACATTGGCCGATCGCGTGCGAGCGATTGATCCGGATATACTCTCCGGCTGGAACGTGATCGACTTCGATTTAGCCGTGCTGCAGAAGCGCTTTGAGGCACATAAGCTGGTCTTTAACCTCGGGCGCACGCAGGATGCTTCTTGGTTTCGCGAGAGTGATGTATGGGGGGGCAACCGCATGGTCGTGTACGGTCGCCAAATTCTGGACGCGCTGCACCTGATGCGCGCGACGCTACAGCGGTTTGACGATTACAGACTGGGCACGGTCGCACAGGCGATCCTGGGGCGCACTAAGACGCTGCAGCCGGAAGACGACGAGACGATGCCCGAGGCGATTGTGCATGCTTATGCCCAAGATCGGCGCGCCTTCTGCGAGTACTGTTTGGAAGATTCGCGCCTGGTGTGGGATATACTCAAAGCGGAGGGCCTGATTGAGCTGAGTCTGCGCCGCGCCCTGCTGACAGGACTGCCGTTGGAGCGTTCTTGGGGCAGCGTTGCCGCCTTTGACCTGATGTATATCAGCGAGTTGCGCCGCCGCAACTTAGTGGCACCGACGACGGGGGTCGACCGCACGCGCGGTCGCGGTGCACCCGGTGGACTGGTGATGGAGCCGCACGCGGGGCTCTACTCACACGTATTTGTATTTGACTTTAAGAGTCTGTATCCGTCGATCATGCGCACCTTTAATATCGACCCTTTAAGCCACGCGCGCGCAGCGGGCGATGCAGAGGCTATAGAGGCACCAAACGGTGCGCGATTCAGTCGCGAGCGCGGCATTTTACCTGA
The DNA here is from genome assembly GCA_047616505.1 of Planctomycetota bacterium. GTDB lineage: Bacteria > Latescibacterota > UBA2968 > UBA8231 > UBA8231. The sequence continues at coordinate 9,442 of JBLHGI010000068.1, read as the reverse complement.
TTTATTGGAAACTTTTTGGGCCAGCCGCGAAGAGGCTAAAGCGCGGGGAGATGCGCTTGCGTCTTACGCCTACAAGATCATTATGAACTCTTTTTACGGCGTGTTGGCCACGGGCTCGTGTCGTTTTGCCGCCGACGAACTCGCCGGTGCCATCACCGAGTTTGGTCACTATATACTGCGCTGGACCAAAGAGCTTTTGGAAAGCGAGTACGAAGGGTGTCGGGTGCTCTACGGCGATACGGATTCGGTCTTTGTCGACCCTGGCCTAGCGGCCGATTGCCCTAGCGAACAAGTCCAAGAGCGGGGTGCAGTGCTCTGCGCGGCTGTCAATCGGGCTTTGTCGCAGCATATCAAAGAGGTGTATGATATTGACTCGCGTTTGGAACTAGAGTTCGAGAAACACTATGCGCGTTTTTTTTTGCCGCCGATGCGCGGTTCGGAAAAGGGGCGCGCCAAAGGCTACGCCGGCTGGCGCACGGACGAGGCTGGAGGCCATTTGGAAATTGTCGGCATGGAGGCGGTGCGCCGAGACTGGACGGTGTTGGCGCATACATTGCAGCGCCGTCTGCTGGAGTTGCTCTTTAGTAACGCGGGTTCAGAGGCGGTTGAAGCGTATGTCGGTGAGTGTGTGCGCTCGCTGCGGGCGGGTGAACGCGATGGCGATTTGGTCTATCTGAAAAGTCTGCGCAAACCCGTTGCCAGTTATACGCGCAATGTGCCGCCGCACGTGCAGGCGGCTAAGATGCTGGCCAAACCACGCGGTGTGATTCACTATATCATTACGTGCGAAGGCCCGCAGCCGCTCGGACATGTGCGCGCACAGCCAGACTACGACCACTATGTTAAAAAACAGGTTGAACCGCTGGTGCGGACCATTGCGCAGGTGTGTCCAATTGATGTCGAAGCCGCTATTAAAGGGGTGGGTAATCTCTTTGCTGCTGATGTGTGGGCTGCTACGAAAGAACGGAGTGGGCGCGATGGATGACGGGTTGGCAACGGGCGAATAAAAATAAAAGACGAGGGCGGGTGGATTGGCGCTCGTCTTTTATTCTTCTTCCACCTTGCCGCGCACGGCATTGCGCTGTTTCTGGCGGTCGGACTCGTGCTTTTTATAGTCGTTTAATTCGCCGCGCAATTTGCGAATCTGGCTGCGGGTCTTCTGTTTTTTGCGTTCGAGTTTTGTTAAGTCTCGTTGACCGACATTTTTTTTTGACAGCGTGCGCTGTAGTGCGCGCTGTGCTTCCGTGCGCGCTTGGTATACGGCATTGATGGAATTCTCCATCGCGCGAAAGAGTTGGATCGTTATGATTTTGACGCCAATGGCTCCCCCCATGGCAGCGAGAGCAGCTATCATAGCGATGCGTTCTATAGTCAGTTCCACGGCATTTCCTAGCGAAGCGGTGCACTGTTCATAAAGGTAAGTTACGCACACTTTTTCGCAATATTGTGCCGTCTTATAAGAAGGTGTATTAAGCTGTGCTCACGGTGAATCAGGAGAGCACTTGGGCAAAGAAACGCAGCCAATTGCCGTGGAATATGGCTTCTATGTCTTGCGTAGAATAGCCTTTGTCTGCGAGCAATTGCTCGAGTTTTTGCAGGTCGGCAATAGTGTCGAGCTCGCGCGGTGTCTGCTCGGTGCCGTAACCGCCATCTAAGTCGGAGCCAATGGCCGCATGCTGGCAGTTACCCGCCAACTGGCAGACGTGATCGATGTGGTCGGCTACCGACGAGAGCGGCAATACGCTGGGTTTCGTCTCGCCGCGCACCCAGTTGGGGTAGAGCATCCAGGCGTCTAATGCAGCACCGATAACGCCGTTGCGCTCGATAATAACTTTAATTTGTTCATCGGTGAACTGGCGTTGGTTGGGCACGAGCGCGCGGCAATTGTTATGGCTTGCCAAGACCGGGCCATTAAAATGGTCGAGTGCTTGCCAGAACGCGACGTCGGCCAAATGTGTGAGATCGAGGGCGATACCGATTTTTTCCATCTCGCGCAGCAGTATTTGTCCCTGATCCGTCAGTCCTCCCTCGGTGCCTGTGCCGTGCGAATAGGCGCTGACGCCGTAGTGCGAGAGGCTTATTTGGCGCAGGCCTAGTGCATGCCATTCGTGCACCTGTTCGGGCCAGACGATGGGGTCGGCGCCCTCCATGCTCAAGATAAAACCGAGTGGAGCATTTATTGGGTCTTCTTTCCAGGCCGATAGGTGCGCATCGAGCTGCGACGATTCGGTGATCACACGCACTTTGTTTTGGCTTTCGAGCACGCGGTAATAGGCCAGTTGGCCGCGCGCCTTGGCACAGGATATTTCCTGGCTGGCGGCACCGGTTGAGATGCCGCCGGGGCGAGCGGTGCGCGATATGACGGTGACGACGGAAAGAAAAACTTCGCCGCTGCGCATGGCGGGTAAAGTGGTCGTTCCGCGTCCGCGTCCGGGTTGCGTCATGCCCTCTTCGGCCGTGCGGATCTCGTCTACACTGAGATCGAGGTTGCGATCCCATTCGAGTGCGTTCATGGCCAAGTCGAGGTGGGCGTCTACTAATAGCATGCGGGAGTCCTTTTTTGAAAGTTGCTCATATCGCCGTTTGTTCTTTCTCTAACTTCTCGTATTGCCCCACTGACTTCTCATAAATGGTCACTGCTCGTCCGTCGGGTTCTATTGTCGTTCCAGCTACGGGTTGAGTAAAGCCTTCGACTACTGCTTGCCAACTCGAATCGTCGCCGCTGTTTTTTTGCTCTGCATAGGCCGCGCGCAGAGCGGCACCGAGGGCGGCTGAGTTCGTCGTTTCAAAACGGTGTACAGGACAATTGTGTACATCGGCATAGACGCGCAGGATCTCGGAGTTGGCCGAGGCTCCTCCCGTCACGTAGAGCGAAGAAATCTCAATGCCCATCCAACGCGCGTGGATCTTGGATGAGAGTGCCTGTGCCTCTATTACGGCGCGCACATTTGCCGCGGTGTCGTTGGCTGCGAGTTGATGACGCACGACATTAGGCGAGGGGACTTTGGGCACGATCTCGGGGGCGAAGTAGGGTAGCATTAAGGCATTTTTATTGCCGGGCCGGGTTTCTCTTAGCGCCTGTGTGAAGTGCTCCCAGTCGAGGTCGTATTCTTTGCATACGGCTTCGCGCGCGAGGCTGCCATTGAGAAAGCAGACTAGTGCCATGTAGTTTTTTTCATCGGGAGAAGCGAAGACGCAGCCTTCACCGGTGCGCGAGACGCGCGGTTTATCCATACAGGCAAAGAGCGTGTCGGAGGTGCCGAGGCTGAGAGCAACTTTACCGGGTGCCACCAAACCGAGACCAATCAGGCTACTGGGGTTGTCGCCGGAAAAGGGCAGCACGGCGCAGTTGGCCGCAAAACCATAGCGCTGCACATAGTAGGCGCTAATGGGACCGACGATCTGGCCGGAGGGGGCAACGGGCAGTAATTTTTCTGCCAGATCTGGCGCCGTCGCCCTAAGGGCCTCGTCGTTCCACTGGCGGCTGTGGATATCCATGAGATTGGTGCCGCTGGCATCGCCGGGGTCGACGCCGACGAGTTTGCCCGCCAAGAGGCTGGTGATATAGGAACTGACTAGGCCGATATACGCAGTGCGCGCATAGGCATCGGGTTCCGTTTGGTAGAACTTGCGAATTTGCGGGCCGCTGAAGCGCTCGAAGGCGGTATTGCCCGTTAGGTCTAAGAGCCTATCGCGGCCGCCGATATTCGTTTCGATCTCGGCGCATTGTTCCGCCGTGGAGGTGTCCATCCAAATCGGAGAGGTTGCGCGCGAAAAAATGGTCTCGAGTTGGTCGCCGAGCAGGCGTCTGGCATCGAGGTTGGCCAGGGCGGTATCTGCCGAGCTGTTGAGGTAGACGGTACCGTGTTGTTGGCCGCTACCGGAGACGACGGCGATCTGGCCGAGGTCGACGCCGTGGTCTTTTAGGGCAACCAGCAGCATGTCGAGTGCTTCAGCCCACATGAGAGGTGCGCTGTGCACCGCGCCATTCCCCAACTCAATAACGCCATTCTCTATGCCGTAGCGCTCTTTGAAATGAGCGTCGAAATTGATCGATACTTCGGCGTCGATACAGCCATTTCCTGTGTCTATGACCAGCCCTGTGAGCGACTGCGTGCTGGAGTCTATGCCCAGATACTTGCTCATAAAAAACCTCTGCTGTAGTTTCTTGTTTTCAATGGGCGCATAACTTAACAAAAGAACACTGGGAGAGGCAACGAATGAAATCTGCGGACACGACGACTTGCGATCCGATGCAGACGCTGAGTGCGGCGGACCCCGAAGTCGCCGCCATTATTCGCACGGAGAACAAACGCCAGCACAACAAGATTCGCCTCATCCCTTCTGAGAACTATGTTAGCCGGGCCGTATTAGAGGCCACGGGCACTATTCTCACCAACAAATATTCCGAAGGCTACGCCCAGGACCGCTACTACGAAGGTCAACAGCAGATAGACAAGCTGGAGATGCTCTGTATAAAACGAGCCAAGGAGGTCTTCGGCGCCGAGCACGTCAATGTGCAGCCCTACTCGGGATCGCCCGCCAACCAGGCCGTCTACGTGGCATTGGCCTCACCGGGCGATGTGGTGATGGGTTTGTCGTTAGCACACGGTGGTCATTTGACACATGGTGACAAAGTGAGCATTTCGGGCATGCACTACAACGCCGTGCAATACGGTGTGCGCGAGGAAGACGGCGAAATCGACTATGAGCAGGTCGAGACGTTGGCCAAAGAGCACAAACCCAAGCTGCTGTTCTGCGGTGCGACGGCCTACCCACGCGTGATTGACTTCGAGCGCTTTGCCGCTATTGGCAAGAGCGCTGGGGCCATCGTCGTGGCGGATATTGCCCATATATCGGGTCTGGTTGCCGCAGGGGTGCATCCTAGTCCTGTGCCGCATGTCGATGTCGTTACAACGACGACACATAAGTCGCTGCGCGGGCCTCGCGGTGGTATGATCTTGTGTAAAAAAGAGTACGCTGAAGCGTTGGATAAAGCGGTCTTCCCGGGTTTGCAAGGCGGGCCGCATAACCATACTACGGCCGGATTAGCCGTGGCGCTAAAAGAGGCGATGACACCTGAGTTTAAAGCGTATTCACAGCAGATTGTCGACAATTCGCGCGCGCTAGCTGCCGCGCTTACGGAGCGCGGTTTTGCGTTGAGCTCGGGCGGTTCGGACAACCATTTAATCTTGATCGACGTGACGACTAAGGGACTGACGGGAAGGCAGATGGCCAAGGCATTGGATGCGGCGGGCATCGTCTGTAACTTCAACCGCATTCCCTTCGATTCGCGCCCGGCGATGAACCCGAGCGGCATTCGCATCGGTACGCCAGCTATTACGAGCCGGGGGTTTGGCGTCGATGAAATGGTGCAATTGGCAGAGTGGATGAATCGAGTTGCAGAGGTCAGGGCAGACGAAGGGATGGACTTGGACGGGCGCAAAAAGGCTTACCGCACAGTAGCCGCCGAAGTGAGGGCACTCTGCGATCGTTTTCAGGCGCCTGGCTTGCTCTACAGCGAAGACGGGCGAGTTGTGGGCTAACGCGCGTTTATTGGAGAGAGACGCGTTAGAGTACGAAGTCCATACCGAGCTGGACGAAGATCCAAACTAAGGCTATAAGCAGCAGCACCGGTACGGCTAAACGTTCGCGAAACATAGGTAAACCTCCGGGGAGTTGAGGGGCCTATGTGCATGTTTCCGTTCAATATACAATAATGATGTCTCTGGTTACAAGAAAAAAATAAAACAGTACTTATGAAAGTTCAGTGCATTCGTTTGATCGTGGTCAATGTGGTCAATGTGGCCGAGAGTTCACAGTGGCGGTCGGATGCGCATTATGTCCAGTTGAGAACGGGGCTTTTTAAAGTGCCCGATCGCCCCGGAGTTGCTTTTAACCCGAATTACGCCGCTGCTAAATCTAGTGTGCGCTAGTGCGCGAGAAAGTATTTGAGCTATGAATATCTATGAGGAATTGGGTGTATCGACCCTGATCAATGCCGTAGGACCATCTACTCGCTTGAGTGGCGGTATCATGCGCCCGGAAGTGGGCGAGGCGATGAAGGCCGCATCGCAGCACTGCGTAGATATTGCTCAACTGCAGGCGCGCGCCAGCGAGATCATCGTCGAGTATACCGGCGCCGAAGCCGGTTATGTGACGAGTGGTGCAGCGGCTGGACTGCTCCTGGGTACAGCCGCCTGCGTGACGGGGTTAGATCCGGGTAAGATGAATCGTTTACCCGATACGACGGGCATGAAAAATGAAGTGATCATGGCGCGCAGCCATCGCAACTTTTACGATCATGCCGTGCGTTCCGTGGGTATTAAATTGGTCGAGGTGGGCATTGCCGACCGCTTTAGCGGCGCTGGGCTGCGCGATACTGAAGGCTGGGAAATAGGTGCTGCCATTAATGAAAATACGGCTGCTGTAGTGTATGTGTTGTATGCGCATACGCAGCCCTCGCTTGCCGAAGTGGTTGCGGCCGCCCACGCCCACGGCGTTCCCGTCATTGTCGATGCAGCCGGGCAATTGCCCCCGATCGAAAACCTCAAACGCTTTATTAATGAGGGGGCTGACTTAGTCGCCTTCAGCGGCGGCAAAGCCATTGGCGGTCCGCAGAGCTCGGGTATTCTGTGTGGTCGGCGCGAGTTGATTGCCGCCGCTGCGCTACAGCATATGGACCTCGACGTGATGCCCGAGTTGTGGCGACCACCGGCACAGTTGATAGACAAGACGCAGTTGCCTGGGGCTCCACAGCACGGTATTGGCCGTCCTTGTAAAGTGGGCAAAGAAGAGATCGTTGGGTTGCTGACTGCACTGCGTCTCTTTGTGGAAGAAGATCCGGCACTGCGGCGGCAGCGTTGGCTGAGTATGATGGAAGAGTTGGTAACTGGGTGTGGCGAATTGGCCCATGCTCAGATTGCTGTCGTGGTGGATCGCAAGCGCGCGGAGGTGCCGACCGTACGCTTGGAGTTAGACGAAGAGAAGGCCGGTATTTCTGCGCTCGAATTGGTTGAAAAACTAGAGTGCGGCGAACCGAATATCGCCGCGAATCCGACCTATGTGAGTGATGGAGCTGTGGTATTTGGGCCGATGTGTTTAAAAGAAGGAGAGGCGGGGGTTATCGCAGCGCGACTGCGGGAGATATTGGCCCATTAGGGTGAGAGTGCGGTGATATAAGTCTATTGCTCATCGCCGTATTGGCGCCAGTGCTGATGGTATCGCTGTGCTCCGAAATGTGCAAAATCCTCGCGTAGTATAAACATGCCCCCGCCAATTAAACGTCCTCCTACTGCCATATGATCGAGCAATGCGCGGCGTAAGCTCGTATCGCGCGGTGCCGTTTTGAGGTCGATTTCATCTTTGCCAAATACGAAAACGAGCCCAGAGAGATCTCCTGAGGGGATGGGATAGAGGTACAGCTCCCGTTGCCACAGGACAATATTTGAATCCGGGCGATAGATCTGAGCTAGCTGGGGATTGAGTATCCACGAACCGCAGGCGAAACCTGCACAGTGCGCCGTGGGAAAATAGCGCGGGAAAAAATTGAGTGCCTGCTGCATCGATTCGCGACAACTCGCGAGGGTCATATGTCCGCCACTGGGTATGTGCACGTCGAGGATCGTATCACCTGGACTAAGAGCGGGCTGCCATTCGTCGAGTGATAAGGTGATTTGCTGCGGTCGTGCGTATCCGTGTGGTGCGATGGGGTAGCCGGAGATAGTCCCGTTTTGCTCTATCAGTTTGGCGCGCCAGGCATCGCTTGTATCGGGTTGGGTCGCTAATCCTTCCTCGTCGAACGCGGAGCCGTCGGCCGCTAGTGCGATGACGGCGCGCGTGTGCTGGTGGCGAAATGCGCGCAGCCGACCTCCGAAGGGCTTTAACATGTATTCGAGTCGACCCAGCCGGTAGAGATCCCCGCGGATATAGTTGCGCAGCCAGTAAAGCGCCCCTGGTTTGACGCCGAATAGGCCGTCGTGATGGTCGCGGTAGCGCCCTACGGTTTCGGGGTAGTGTCGGCCGCAGGTATCTATACTGATTGTTTCGGGGATCTCTTTTTTCTGGTGTATAGCCCGGATGCGAGGGATGGCTGCCAAGCCAATTAGCAAGTAGAATGCGCCGGCGTTTTTGCCCAGTGCCGCGTTGAGCTCGGGCCACTGGCGGATCATGGCAATGTCGTAATCGAGGTATTCGCAGAGTAGGAGTTGGCAGTGCCAGGCGAATTGCAGCAGGGTTTGTGAGACGGTAATCTGGCGTGCAAGCGAATGTAGAACGGAATCCGCTTCTTGCGGAAGACGTGCCAAACTGCGCATCTGAGAAATGCTCTCGGGCGCGAGAAACGGTGGGATATCCTCTGGTAGACTCGCCATGGAACGCTCCCAGTAGGGCGCTATAATAGGAGCTGATTCAGGTATGCCGAGCGCAGTTAATACGGAATCCAGACTCGCCGTTCTTTGTTTGCTGTCCATGTCGATGATGCTCCGGTGTTGAACCGTTTTTTTGGCTGTATCAGACCGACTCTGTGGGCACAAAGATTTTTTTTAATACGACCTACATCAGAACTATATAAGGTGGGGAACACGCAAAATTCAAGGTGAAATTTATGGGCATAGAATACGGTCAGCCATTTGAGCTATTGAGCAATCGCGTTTGGCGCACTTATAAAGGCGGGGCTGTGCTCAATCGCATTGAAGGTACAGACGACGGGAGCGACGATCATTACCCGGAGGACTGGTTGGGATCAGTCACGTTAGCAGCGAATGCAGGGCGCGAGCATATACGGGACGAAGGAGTCGGGCGCGCGCGCGCGGCAGACGGCGGCGAATACTCAATGGCAGAAATCTACCAGACAGACCCGCAACAGGCGCTGGGGCCAGATCATGTGCAGGCATTTGGCTCGCACCCGCAGCTCTTGGTGAAAATGCTCGATGCAGCAATGCGTTTACACATTCAAGCGCACCCTTCTGTCGCTTGGGCTCAGCAGCACTTAGGGGCGACGAGCGGTAAGACCGAAGCCTGGTATATCTTGGAGACGCGTCAGCCGGACGCTTGGGTTTATCTGGGATTTCAGCACCCACCGACGCCCGCCGATTGGAAGCGCATGGTAGATGCGCAGGATTTGCAGGGGATTGAGGCGTGCTTTGAAAAGGTGCCCGTCGCAGCGGGAGACGTGCTGCTGGTGGAAGGAGGCGTGCCGCACGCTATCGGCCCCGGCATCTTTATGATAGAGGTGCAGGAACCGACGGATTACGTCGTGCGCTGCGAGTATGCGCACGGGGGGTTAGCGCTTCCCGAATCGGCGCGCACGATGGGTCTCGGTTTGGATCGCGTCCTGGATATGTTCGACTATACGGCCTATCCCTTAGAAGAGGTGCACCGGCGGTTTGGTCCACGGCTACGCACTGTGAGCGAAATGGTAGGGGGGCGAGAAGAGGTGCTG
>JBLHGI010000067.1:0-20997 GCA_047616505.1 Planctomycetota bacterium | reverse complement strand
AGAGAAAATGGCTTTGGGCTTGTACCTAGATGGGCGAGTATCTGCAATCATTGGCACCCACACTCATGTCCAGACCGCCGACGAGCGCATTTTTCCCCAGGGAACGGCCTATTTGACGGATGCCGGTATGACAGGTCCACACGATTCGGTCATCGGCGTGCGTCCAGAGCAGGCGATCCAGCGTTTTCTAACGCAGGTGCCAACGCGTTTCAAACCAGCCGAGGACGGCGCGCGTTTCTGTGGCGCACTAGTCGAAGTAGACCCAGTCAACGGCAAGGCTACCCATATCGAACGGCTGCAAATAAGCGAAGACCAGACTTGACCAAGTTGCACCCCCTCTATATCCTGTCTCCACCATGTTAGATAACGATCTCTTTGCAGAAACCGAGGACGCGGCCCTGCCCCGCCCCCTGAGTGTATCCGAATTCACAGCGCAGGTGAAGGCTCTGCTCGAAGAAGGCTTCGAATCCTCCTGGGTGATGGGTGAAATATCCCAGTATACCCATCACGGTTCCGGCCATCGCTACTTCACCCTCAAGGACGAAGACAGCCAGCTCAGTGCCGTCATGTTCAAATGGCAATCGCGCGGACTCTCTTTCGAACCCGAATCCGGTATGCAGGTGCTAGTCTATGGCCATGTCTCTGTTTACGAGCGCAGCGGTCGTTACCAGTTTTATGCCGCGCGCATGCAGCCGGCCGGCGTCGGCGAACTAGCGCTGGCCTTTGCACAACTCAAAAGCCGCCTCGCCGCCGAAGGCCTTTTCGACGAGGAACGCAAACGTCCATTGCCCGCCTTCCCGCGCAGTGTAGGCGTCGTCACTTCGCCCACGGGTGCCGCCATTCGCGATATCGTGCAGATCTTGCGCCGCCGCGCACCTGGTATTCAAGTAGTGCTCGCACCGGCGCGCGTCCAGGGCGATGGAGCCGCAGCCGAAATAGCCAACGCAATCGAAAGTCTCAACCGCTACCAGCAAATTGATATCCTTATCGTAGGGCGCGGCGGCGGCGCACCAGAAGATCTCTGGCCTTTTAATGAGGAAGTAGTAGCACGTGCCATCTACACCTCGGAAAAACCCGTCATTTCGGCCGTCGGTCACGAAATAGACTACTCTATATCCGACTACGTGGCGGACTATCGCGCCCCCACCCCCTCGGCCGCAGCCGAAATAGTCGCCCAGGAACACGGCGCCTTACAGCGTCGCGTCGCCGAATTGCACCAACGTCTCGGCACTTCGATAGAAGGTCGCCTTGAAAAACTCGAAGCGGCGCTGCACCACCTCAACCCGCGCCGCGTATTATTGCGCGCACGCGACCGTATAGAGCAAAACAGTCAGTATCTAGACGAGCGCCGCAAAGATCTTGCGACCGCCTTCGACTGGTATGCGCGCACGCGAACTGAAGCATTCCGCAGCGGCTTGACCCGCCTCGACGACCTCAGCCCGCTCAAGGGCTTAGCCCGTGGTTTTTCCTTAATCGAAGAAGTCAAGAGCGGGCGTTTAGTCACAAATTCAGACGAACTCCAGCCGGGAGACAGAGTAAAACTGCGCTTCCAACAAGGCGGCGCTATCTGTCGCGTAGAGGAAATAGAAAATGAGTGAAAGCACCTCTTTTGAAGAAGCCCTAGAAACACTTGAAGAAAGCGTCGAACGCCTAGAAGCAGGCGAGCTAAAAATGGAAGAAGCCCTCGCCGTTTTCGAAAAGGGCATAAAGGCCTCGCGCGCCTGTGGGAAATGGCTCGATCAAGCGCGTAAACGAGTGCAGGTTCTTATAACCGATACCGAAGGTGAGTTCCAGCTCGACTTCCTCGACGAGGAAGAGGGCGAGGACGAAGACTAATTCGGCACAGAAAGATATGCTGACCCGACTCTTCATTCGCGACTTCGCCTTGATCGAAGAAGTCGAAATCGAGTTCGGTGCTGGTCTCAACGTCATAACAGGCGAGACCGGAGCCGGTAAGTCGATCCTCCTTGGCGCGCTCTACTCTATACTCGGTGGCCAAACCAGCGCCGAGTTAGTGCGCGACGGAGCGGAAAAATGCGTAGTCGAAGGCCTGCTCGAATTCGACGATGATAGTCGCGTAATTGAGCATTTGCGCCAGCTAGAAGTCGATTGCGAAGACGGGCAGCTCTATTTGCGCCGAGAGATTCTCACGAGTGGGCGTTCGCGAGCCTACGTAAACGGCAGCGGCTGTCCAATAAAAACGCTGCGCCAAATCGGTGAATTACTCGTCGACCTGCACGGACAGCACGAACACCAAGCATTGCTCGCTCCACACCTACATATTCGCTATCTCGACGCCTTCGGCAAACTAGAAAAACTAACGAAAAACACAGCGCAACTCTGGCGCGCCTACCGCAGTAATGAGCGTTCCCTATTCGAACTCCAGCGCGAACGCGAGGAACTCGTTGCCGGCGAAGATTTGCGCACCTTCCAATTAGGAGAAATACGCGAATTAGCACCACAGCCCAGCGAAGAGACGTCGTTAGAAGCCGAACTACAGGTCCTCGATAACGCCCACAGTTTGGGGCAGATGGGCGCAGAGCTACACGAACTACTCTACCAACGCGAAGGCTCTATCTACGAGCAATTAGGCCAAGTCCGCCGCCTGCTCGACCGCATCCTCGAAATAGACCTATCTCTGGGACAGCACGCCACTGAATTAGAGCAAATAACCTATTCCGTCGAAGACCTATCGGGCGCGTTACGAGACTACGGCCGGGGTTTAGATACAGATCCGGCACGCGCCGAAATAGTGCGCGAACGCCTAGAGGCTCTGCGCGCGCTCAAGAGAAAATACGGCAATACGCTCGAAGAGGTCCTGGCCTATCGCAACCAATTAGAGCAGAGCGAAAACCACTCGACGACACTGGACACCCGTATTGCAGATTTGCTGCGGCAGCGCGATGAAAGCCTGCAACAATTTACCGTTTGTTGTCTCGACCTGTCGGCCGCAAGGCAAAAAACGGCGCAAGCACTAGAAAAATCCGTGGGGAAAAGCCTCGGGCAACTCGGCATGGAACACGGCATTTTCCAAGTCCAATTGCAGCGACAAGAAGCCGAAGATGGACTCGTTGAACACGAGGGACTACGTCTACAAGCTACAGAACATGGTTTAGAAACGATCTCTTTCCACATTAGCACCAACGTCGGAGAAGAGCCGCGTCCGTTAGCGCGTATCGCCTCGGGCGGCGAAATATCTCGCATCATGTTAGCCATCAAAGAAGCAGTTGCCGAGCGCGACTTAGTCCCCGTTCTCGTCTTCGACGAAATTGACGCAGGCATCTCTGGGCGCATCGCCGCTGCCGTTGGTCGCAAGTTACAAGCCCTCTCGGCCTCGCACCAGACCATCGCCATTACCCATCTCCCCCAAATAGCGAGCCTTGCCGAACACCATTTCTCAGTGCGTAAAACCTCTTCGGGCAAGCGCACGACAACGCGAGTAATGCGCTTAGATGAAGAAGGTCGCACGGAAGAAATCGCCCATTTGATCGCAGGCGAGACCGTTTCAGATACCGCCCGTCAGCACGCCCGCGACATGCTAAAATAATTCCGAGCGCTATTTCATGCTGGCCAACCTCCTCAGCCTTTCCCGCGTTTTTCTGACTATCCCCCTCGCTTATTGCCTGCGACAGGGCGACGAGGCCATCCTATCGACCATCGCCCTACTCCTACTTGCCGCAGCAACGGATTTGGCCGACGGGTTTGCCGCGCGCCGACTTGGGCAGGTCTCTCGCCTAGGTAAAATGATCGATCCACTCTCCGACAAAATATTCCTAACCATCCTTCTCGGCAGCCTCGTTATATGGCATGATTTCCCCATCTGGCTACTGGGTCTATTGCTCTTCCGCGATACCGCGATCGTAGCCATAGGAATTTTTTTGTTGCGCTCACGTGGCCTGGTCATCGCCGCCAACCGCTGGGGGAAATACACCACGGCCTGTATGGGCTTTACCACGCTCAGCTATATATTACCCGCCCCCGATCCTCTTCGCCTAGCAATGACTACACTAGCAACAGTTCTCGTCCTTATCTCTAGCCTCAGCTATGCACACATCTTCCGGCAAGTAATAAGCGGTGTAGATGCAGCCGACGTTTACTGAAAGACACTGCCGGTCCCGTTAGCTCAACGGCATAAATATAGACAGAGTCGCACATTTTTTATCGAAAGATAGAAATAGAAACCGGCAATACAAAGGCGGGGGCTAAGGCGTAGGAACTAGCGCATCTAAACGCTCACGGGCATGTATACTATACGATTGCTCATCGCCAAACTGCTGCAAAAAATCCCTCCACACTTCAATCTCGGCGGCATCCTCTTCGCTCTGATAAAGCGTGGCTAAATTTACATATGATTCGGGGAAATCGCTGCGAACTTCAATCGAACGGCGATATAGTTCGATGGCCTCTTTGTTTTTTCCGTCCGCTTTGTAGAGCTGCCCCAAATTGTTATAGGCCTCAACAAATGTGCTGTCTACGGCAATCGCTTGCTCGTAAGCGGCTGCCGCCTTTTTCAACTCTCCCAATCGCTTATAGATATACCCCAAATTATTATAGGCCGTCACGTTGTCCTGATCAAAGCGCAGCGCCTGCTCATAAAATTGGGCCGACTGCGCTAACATTCCGTCATCATAATAAAGTTGAGCCAATTCAAAATGAGCCTCGGGAAAAGATTCATAGAGACTAATGCTGCGCTTGAAAGCGGTGCGCGCTGAATCTATCATACCGTATTTTTTAAAAACTTGACCCAATTGGAATTCTAATAGCGGCGTGCCGGGGCGTTGCTCTATTGCCTGATGCAACTGACCGACCTCCCTCTGCATACTCGCCCGCACCGGATCGATATTCTCTTCTTGTTCAGAAGCACAGGCAACCGCGAAAGAGGCGACTGCACACAGAAAAAACCTCATGAATTATCCTTTTCCTTTTGCCGCCAAAAAACGCGCAGCGCATAGCGCCAACCGTACATCGCAAATGCATCCCGACGCATTAATGGCCGCTGAAACGGCCGCGCAGTAATTAGAGTTTTATAACCTGTCAAATTGCGAAAGGGGATAGCAGATTCTTGTGGCTGCACCAGCCCCATCATACAACCCAGAGCAATTGGAATAGGTTCGTGCAGCACGTGACGATTGAGTCCCTTATGTTCCGGCACAATCATCTCGCTCTCGCCTATGATTTCTATGAACTCGCCCGATTCTTCAAACTTTACAACAATCAATTTTATAGGGTTGAGCGCTTGTGCATAGTATTCCCAAGCGAAGACTTCTCCACCCTCGGCACCTGGCGGGAAGGTGAACTGCCGATCAATTATAACCACGCCGGGATAATCGCTGAGCGTATCGCTTTGCGTCAAATCGCGCACGCCCACCGTATCTACTCTCATCCCCTCCTGCACAAAAAGTGCATCCCAAACCGGATCAATCTCCGGCGTCGAGTCGCCACCACAGGCGACCAATGCGAGCAATAGAAATAACCACTTCGTCATCAGCCATTGACCTCACTGTTTTTTATATGCTGCCACCGATGCCAGAACCGCCGAAACAGGCGGTTTAATTCGGACATATCGAGCTCTTCGTCTTGCTGTTCGACTGGCCTGCGCAACGTGCGGTTGCGATTGGTTCCATGCGGAAGCTGCATTAATTTTAACTTCATGGCCTCTCAGTTAGCCTGTATCAAACGTCGCCAGTACTCATAGGCATTTTTCATAAAACGACGACGCGCATGCATGCGTATCATTTCGACTACTTTGCCGCGCAGGGCTATCTTGTGCAAATCGGACTCTGACATGCTTCCCTCCTGCTATTTATATTACATTCCAAATCCAAAGTAATAACGCCATTTATCGACTTTACCCACCGATTCGGGCACGCGATCGCGATTGAGTGGATGGGCCGCTTGGAAATAAGCAACCATCGGAATGCGATAGAAGGTAAAAAGCTGCATGCGCACTTCGCCACCAACATCGGTGAGAAATTTATCCGTGTTTATATCGACATCATCAAACTTGCGGAAATTGCCCACGGCGCCCGCCTCGGCAAAGATCTCTGCGTGCACCTTGGAGAAATTAAAGTTGAGAAGACGGCTGCTCAGACGGTTAAACACCGGAAAGCTATAGCTGATCTTACCATAGATCAACTTGGAACCCGAAGCCGTAAAATACGGATAACCGCTGAGGAAGTTCTGGCCGCCTATATAGTAGCGCAACGGCCAATAAAATCGCCCTTCAAAAAAACCGCCATCTTCAATAAAACTTGGTTTGAGCACAATATTGCGATACGCCGCCACCGCCTCTAAAGACAGAACATTATCAAAGGGCAATGGAATGCGCTCATTATAAGCAGCTACGTATTCGTTGACGCGAAAGCGACGCGGCACGCGCGCAAACTGATCACCGGGAATACCGTTGGCAGGCGTCGGCTGAGCTAACGAGTCAGCCACCGTCGGCAGCGAATAGCGGTAGACCATCGACAGCGCTCTACCCGTTGGATTGAACGCCCCCCCGGCTGTGGGATAGGACTTGCGGTAGCTCCAGCCCAAACTCAGCGTATGAGCGCTATAAAAATCGACCTCGTTGTAGAAGCTCAGCGGGTTGTCGGCGCTGACCAACGTCGTGTCTTGCCCGAGTATGGCCGCATCGACTTGCTGAGAAATATCGACCCCATCCTGCACCAAAAACACTTGGTTCTGGTTGCGAAACTCGCGCAGCGTCCAGCTCTCGGCGTAGTTGCGGAACATGTACATCGCATTGACCTGCTGGCTCCGAGTCAGCGGCAAATCAACTCCCACGGCAACTTGGTTCATCAGTGTCTTAAACAGATCCTGGCGACTATTGCCCTGATAGGAGTATTGCTCAACGCCGGGAATGAGCAAGCTCGTCGTCGAGTCTACGGGGATCGGGTAAATATTGGTAACTGCCAGCGTATCAATCTCCACAGCATTCGTCTTAATTAGATTGTCGATCTCTCGACGACGACCCGAAATATAAAATGAGGGGTTGAAGGTGCGATTATTGCCCACTCTAGGTGCGAGACTGCGCTGGTAGAAAAACCCAAAATCCGTATTGAGGTCCGTCGCATCGCGCATGTTCTTACCGACGATTCCCCAAGCCGTCAACTCCTGTCCGCCGAGCATATCGCCACTGGAAAACTGCATGCCACCACTGGCCTGATTAAGACCAAAAGTATTGCCTACAAAGGTCGGTCCCACCTGTAAGATGGGGACATAGCGCAGCACGTTGCGACCGCTATAGCGGCCCATCTTGAACTGTTCGGATAGTTTTGGGCCATCGTATATAGAGCGGTAATCGCGCATGACGACGGGCTCGAAATAAGCGTCGCGTTCGTATTCGCCCATGCGGAAACGATAGAGATCATAATTATTCGCGTGGTAAGAGCTATAGACAACTTCACCAGTAGACGAAGCCGTCGGCACAAAGGCACCGCCCACTACGTTCGTCAGTTGCTCGACCTCGCCATTTTCCATGTGATACTTGTAGATATTAAATATACCGGTCTGATCTGAAGCAAAGAGAAAACCGCTACCATCGGGCAGCCAGTAAGGGTCGCGCTCATCAGCGGGCGAATTGACCAAGGGTTGAAAACCAGAGCTGTCCGGATGGGCAAAAGCGACGCTGTCCGGAAATGCATCGACAATTCCTTCTTCTTCTTTCTCTTCTATATCGCTCTCGACTTTTAGCGTAAAATTGCCGCCTTCTTTGTCGGAGGAGGGCTTGGCGTAGTCAAATTCCTTCGGGCGCGGCGGGCTATCGGCACGCATCATGGCAATATCGCGATCAGCGCCGCGAAAGATGCTGAATAGCAACCACTCGCCATCGGGCGAAAAGCGCGGACCGTGATACTGCGTCGCATCGTTGTTATTGGTCAGATAGACACGCCCCGTGCCGTCGCTATTAATCATGGCCAGGTTGTTGGTGCCATCTTCGTTGTGCACGTATACGATACGCTTGCCATCGGGTGAAAAAGCCGGATCCTTGGCGCGTAAATTGGCGCTAATTCGCCGTTCCTCGTCCCGTGCTACATCATAAATATAGAGGTCGTTAAAACCCCCCTTAGCCTTGGCGTAGACTAACTTCTCACCATCGGGAGACCACGACACGCGCGAGTCGATATATTCCTTGGACTTATAGGTCTTGCCCGTCTCAAAATCGTGAATCTTGAGAAAGGGAATGGCATAGTCGAGTTTGTCGCTGCTGATATAGGCGAGCTTTTTTCCGTCGGGAGAATAGCTTGGGTGGTATTCGAGAATGCCTTTGTTTAGATCGCTAAGCGTCTCTCCCTCAAAAAAACCGTCGCTGCGAATCTCCGTTTGCAAGCGCTCATAATTATCGCCTAAATAGGCGATCCAGTCCTTATAAAACTGATCGGCCGTCACCCCCAAGACCTTCTGGATCGCCGGATCAAAACTCATCGAACCTACATTATGAGTGAGGGCATCTACCTTCTCTGCGCCATACTGGTCGTGTATATAGAGCAGCATCGCATAGCCCTGATTGTAGATCATCTCGCCATAGTACTTACCCGAGCGATCTTGCACCGAACCCATTTCTTCCCAGCTGAGTAGATCGTCTTCGAGCACCCCCATGCGCAGGAGCATGTCGCGGTGCGAATCCCACCGATCGTAGCCAAACTTATGCGCTCCATATTGCGCGATGCCCTCAGACCAAGCGCGCGGCGCATTCATATGGTAGAGCGGGAACTGGAAGCTAATATCTGGATTGGAGTTGGAGCGCGACACGGAAATCAGGGCGAATTGAAAGGGCCATTTCTTACGCGCCATATTCAACGTAATAATATGATTTAGCTCGTGGGTAACTACATTCTTGATCCAGTCGTGGCTACCGCGCAACTCCATATCGAGATTCGTAGCCCAGATGGCCATCGTATTACTATAATAGTCCGCCCAACCGTTGCCGAGTTGGTCCGAACTATCGAGGACGAGAACGTGGATCGTACGGAAATCGTCGTAGTAGTTATAAGCCGCCGCCAACGTCGGAAAAACCTCTTCAGCCGTTTCGGCCACCCGCCGCGCCGTACCTTCGGCTCCCGGCATAAAGTGGACGCGAAAATGTTCGGTAATCAAGGTCTGCATCTGCGCATGGCCAGCTTCAGCTATGAACAGTAGAACGGCCAAAACCGCCATGGGCAAGTAGGTTTTTCTCAACAAAGAATCCGCCTTTCGCTAAAAGCGTACAGCGGTCAGCGCCAATCCCGCACTCCGCGAACGCGCCAACCGCTGTGAACTTCATGTAAAAATACTCGGGGGCCTGCTCGCTGTCAAAGGCTAAAGTCCACTTAAACAGCTAGATAGAACATCAAAATCAACGATATTGTTCCAGATCACCAACATACTGCAAACCCAAGACTTGCCGCGAGCGCTCTACGTTACAGGTCTCGGCCGCTTCGGGCGTGCCGACGATGTGAAATACGTCGAATTCGAGCGCCGCGCATTCAACGGCCAGACGACACGCTTCGGCCAGATCGTGGCGGCATACCCAGCCGTTGCGACAGGGTGAGTGCTCTTTGCCCAACTTCTCGCGGTGCCGACCTATGCCAAGGCGACTGTCGACGATGTAGTCGGGGCGCAATACCGCGATAGACAGGCCGAAAGCCTCGTGATACTGTCGGCACATCTCTTCCTGCAAACGCTTGCTCACCGCGTAGAGCGAACCGTCTGGGCGGCGCACATCTGCACTAAAGAACGTCCCCTGCGGATGCACCGTCTGGCACGAACCCACGTGTACAATACGCTCTATCCCGCGCTGGCGTGCCGCTTCCAATATATTCCACAAGCCCTTCAAGTTAATCCGAAAGGGCTTCTCGTCATCCACCCCATACCCACCGGGCGTGCCCGCCGCATAGACCGCCGCATGCACTACGGCATCAACTCCCTCCAACGCAGCATCGACACTCGCATAATCGCCGATATCACCATAGACAGCTTCCCCTTCCCAGGCGGCATCTACATCGTCCCAATTTTTCCAACCTTCAGCCGAATAATCTACCGCTCGCACCTCGTGGTGCGCCTGCATATTGGCGATAATCGCCCGCCCCAACCAACCAGCGGCACCAAAGACAGCCACTTTCATAAAATCCCTCTTTCTTTTACTATTGATTCGTTTGAGAACATTATGGCTACATAAAATGAGGTGCCCATGCAATATACGATTAAAAAACAACAAAACATGCCCACACCCAGCGCCGATTGGGACGCGCCCAGCTGGCAAGAGGCCGAAACGCTCGCTATCACGCATTTCCCCTGGCCCGACTCCGGACACCGCCCACGCGTACAGGCGCGCGCGCTCTACGATGCAGTCGCTCTCTATATCCACTTCCGCGTCGAAGACCAGTATGTCCGCGCCGTAGCGGAGAACTTCCAGGACAGCGTCTGTTTGGATAGCTGCGTCGAATTTTTCGTCGCTCCACTTACCAATTCAGATGCCTACTTCAACTTCGAAGTCAACTGCGGTGGCACCATGCTCTTGCACCGCTGTCTCTCATCGGCCGAACGCGAGGCCGGAGGACGCGCCGAAGATGTCAGCGACGAGGACGGTAAAACCATCCTAATGGCTCACTCGCTGCCCAAAATCGTCGAACCGGAGCGAACAGAAAAAACGATTTGGACGGTCGAATACCGAATCCCCTTTGCCCTCTTCAGCAAATACTTTGCAGCCCCTATTCCCCAGTCTGGCGACCAGTGGCGCGCCAATTTCTACAAATGCGGCGATGCCACCTCACATCCGCACTGGGGGTCCTGGGCACTCGTCGAGACCGAACGTCCGAACTTTCACCAACCCACCTTCTTCCAACCCATCATTTTCGCCTGAACTGCACGGAGCAAAAGGTCATTTCCCACTTAGCGCAAATACGCCTGCTCAACCTTGAGCAAAGCAGCGGCGATATCTCGCACCTCGCGCTCTGTAAAATTCTCGTGAATCGAGAGCATAAAATGACTCTCCGTCGCTTGTACCGCATTGGGGCAGGGAAAGAGTGCCGAGCGGTCTCCCTTATAATCCGGCAAACCCCAAGGATAGTCACTGCCGGGGAAAACGCAGCGCTCTTTAAACCACTGCGCCTCCGAAGGTATATGTCGGTACGAAACCCCCACCGGAATTCCCTCTGCCGCCACCGCCTTGGCAAAGGTCGCCTTATCCACACTCAGCAATGCCTCGTCTACACGGAAACGCATAAACCAATAGACACCGCCATCCCCTCCCATCTCGCGCCCCGGTCGCACGGCTTTTAGACCCGCCATAGCCTCTTGGATCTGCTGTGCGATCTGGCGCCGCTTTTTGAGAGCTCCCGGCAAGCGCTGCAATTGCAGTCGCCCTATCGCCGCTGCTAGATCGTTGCCGTTCAAGTTGAGACCAGCGCGCACATTAGATGTGGCCTCTGAATTAAATGGCTTGCCCCGATCGGCAAAACGCTTGGCCTCCCAGACCAGCTCCTCGTCGCGCGAAAAAACCACCCCGCCCTGCGGCCCCGTAGCATGATGCTTACCACTCATCGTCGAAAAGGCCGCAATCGACCCTAACGCACCGACAATCCGTCCCTTGTATAACGCACCGTGTGCCTGCGCACAGTCCTCTACAACAGGTATGCCGCGCGAGTGAGCCAATTCCAAGATTGGATCCATATCGACGGGCTCGCCCGCAATATGCGCTATGACAATAGCTTGCGTATGCGGTGTGAGTACCGCCTCTATCTGCTCGACGCCCGCATTAAAAGAACCCTCTACGGCATCGGCGACTACCGGAACTTGGCAGAGCAGAGCCACCGGCATGACGCCTCCTGGATCTGTAATGGGCGGTACCACCACTTCGCCGCCGACAGGCAGACGCAGGGCCGCTAATGCCACATAGAGCGCCGAGGTCCCCGAATTGACCAGATCGGCATAGCCTCCCCCCATAAACTCTGCAAACTCGCGTTCGTAGGCCTGTTCCTCCGCTCCATTATAGCCGATGGCATCGCCGCTGCGCAGCGCCGTATCAAACAGACTGAGCACGACTTCTCGCTCACCTTCTGCAAAGAGGCGACGCTTGGGGAAAGCCTCGTTGCGCACCTTGTCTCCTCCGTCTATCGCTAACATCACTTCACCTTTCTATACATGTGATACATATCTTATATGGTATGCATTTGCCACTGCGTATATATTAGGTAAACTCGCTGCACCAAACCACATGACCGATAGATTATGGAATCCATTATACCTTTAGCCCCTTTTGTCTTTGGCCCCTTCCTCGTGACCGCTCTCTTTATGCCGCTGGTCAAACAGCTAGCTTGGGCGCTCGACCTAGTCGATCACCCCGCGGCGGCCGCCCATAAATCGCACGAGCATACCACGCCCTATGGCGGCGCCATCGCCATAGCTCTCGGCTTGAGCATCGGCCTCTTTCTCTGCGTGCCTTCGCTGCTGGCCGAGCTGCCATTCCTCCTAGACAGACACGATATTCCCTGGCTGCTTTCCGTCTCATGGCTAAGCCAGGAATTCCTGCGCCAATCCGTTCTATTTACCAGCCTGCTCGGATGCGGTTTTGCGCTATTTCTCATTGGCCTAGTCGACGACTGGCGCGGCCTAGCCCCCCTGCCACGCTTTGTCGCCCAACTGGCGATTATCACCTTTCTGGTCTACGCGCAGCCGGCTTTCCGTCTCGAATTATTGCCAGGTGTTCCCCTAGTCAATGCGGCCCTCACCGTGCTGTGGATTG
The DNA here is from genome assembly GCA_047616505.1 of Planctomycetota bacterium. Classification (GTDB taxonomy): domain Bacteria; phylum Latescibacterota; class UBA2968; order UBA8231; family UBA8231. The sequence goes on along the minus strand of JBLHGI010000067.1, from coordinate 8,273 downwards.
GCATGATGACCAACGCCTTCAATTTTTTGGACAATATGGATGGGCTCAGCGCCGGCATCGCCGCTATTGTTCTGGTATTTCTCGCCTTTGCCGCGCTAATGGCCGGCGAATCGGGCGCCGCCGTACTCTGCCTATCTACCTTTGGTGCCCTTTGTGGTTTCTTGCTCTTCAACCTGCCGCCGGCCAGCATCTTTATGGGAGATGCCGGTGGTCTCTTCCTCGGTTTTATCACCAGCGCCCTCAGCGCATATCTGAGTCAGATCTACGGATCTACGGGTTTAGAGCCCCAGTTGCAGTGGGCTCCGCTCTTGATCTTGGCCATACCTATCTACGATTTCTCCAGCGTAAACTATCTGCGTATCCGCAGCGGATATCCGCCTTGGGTCGGTGACAAAAACCACATCAGTCATCGCCTCGTTCGCCTTGGTTTTTCTAGGAAAAACGCCGTAATTTTTATCTATATAGCTACTGCATTGATCGCCCTAGCGCCCCTTATCGCCCTGCATCCAGCCAGGAGCACCCACTGGTTATGGGGTGCTCCTGTTGCACTGGCCCTCCTGGCTATCGTCGATGCAGTGGTCTACCGCCGCCCCAAAGACTGATGACGAGTTCAGCCCATTTAGGTGGCGGTTATGCCACGGCCCAACCCGATCCACAGCCCACGGCCACAGCAGTACTCGCCGCGGCCCAAGCAGGTTCACAGCAGGCCCGCCTGATCATCGTTGCCGGCCCTCCGGGAGTCGGCAAAAGCGCCGTCGCGGCCCAATTGTCGCAACTACTCCCCGAAACGATTTATATAGACAAAGACCTCACGGCCGGCGGTTTTATATTAGAGGCGGCCACCCTACGTGGCGAAACACCGGCACGCGCCTATGCCGCGCCGCACTATTGGCAGAAGTTGCGTCCCCTCGAATACGCCGGCCCTACCGCTTTGGCCTGTAGCAATTTGCTGGGCCGCCGCCAGGTTCTGCTAGTCGGCGGCTGGGGCCCCGAGTTGACCTTGGATGCGCTGTGGGACGATTTGCGCCAGCGCATCGCCCCCGCCCAACTCTGCGTCCTCCACCTCGATGCCCCCGCACTCGAAACATGGCGCTCGCGTTTAGCGGCTCGCGGCTCGCGCTGCGACTCCCCCTACTTCGAACAATTGGCCAAGCATACAGGCGCGCTGCCCGTTTGGCAGGGAGCTACTCGCCTAGCCACGGACGCACCGCTGCGCGCCGTAGTCCAACACGCCCTCTGCGCCTTAAAAAGCCCTGTCTATAGCTAAATATCCTTGACTTTTCACCACATCGCGCTGTTCTTCTAACAGCACGATGTCCATCTTGCACAGCGCCTTCGGCTACTTTCTCCTCCTATTTTTCGCTTGGCTGAGTGGCTGGCGATCTCGCCAGATTCCTTGGAAGACCGTTGCTGTCGCATCCTCATTGCAAGTAGTCCTTGCGGGCCTCTTACTCCAACCGAGCCTGCGCCATCCACTATTTTCCGCCGCCAATAGCCTGACTCAACTTCTGCAAAAGACCGCACTCAAAGCCAACGAATCTCTGCTCTTTGGCGGCATCAGCAACCAGGCCTTTACCAGTCAATACGGGCCTGTTGTCGCCCTACAGATTTCCGCCATTCTCATCTTTGTGGCCGCCCTTTCGCGCATGCTCTATCACTATGGAATTCTGCCCTGGCTCATCACCCATCTCAGCCATCTGATGCAGCGCATCCTCGGTATTAGCTCCGCCGAAAGCGTTGGCATTGCCGCCAACGTATTTCTCGGCATGACAGAGGCTCCCCTACTCATCCGCCCTTATATAGCTCGCCTCACCGAGAGCGAGCTCTTTTGTTTGATGACAGGTGGTATGGCCACGATCGCCGGCACGGTCATGGTCATCTATGCCTCGATGCTCAGCGCCACCCATCCGGATATTGCCGGCCATCTCTTTGTCGCCTCGCTGATCAGCGCACCGGCTGCTATTGCCGTGGCCAAACTCATGCTGCCCGAGACAGACCAGGCGGAAACGGCCCAAGAGAAAGTCGAACTACCGCGCGAAGACACACTCAACGGCCTCGATGCGGCGGCACGCGGTGCCAGCGAAGGCGCCATGCTCGTCATTAACGTATTGGCCATGCTCATCGCCTTTATCGGCTTAGTCGCTCTGGCCAACCATTGCATCGGCCTTATTGATGCCCTTGTTAACGGCGCAAGTGCAGGAAGTTGGAGCTTGGAGGCCGCTAGCGGCCAACTCTTTCGCCCCTTGGTTTGGTTAATGGGCGTGCCTTGGATCGAAACAGAGGCCGTCGGTCGTCTGATGGGGATCAAAACTATTCTCAACGAATTTGTCGCCTATTTGCAGCTCGCAGCTCAAATGAACAGCGCGACGCCACTGAGTGAACGCACCTTTATCATTACGACCTACGCTCTGTGCGGCTTCGCCAATTTTGGCTCCGTGGCCATTATGATTGGCGGCATCGGTGGCATTGCTCCAGAACGCCGCGGCGATCTCGCGCGTTTGGGATTGCGCTCACTCGTCGGCGGTACACTTGCCACTATGCTCACGGGATCAATTATAGGACTCTATATTTCGTAAAATGCAAAAAAGGGGATCCACTTAGCCCCCTAAAACGTCTTTTTATAACAGTGCACTCAAATCCAAACTGACGGAAATCATGGCAAAAGACAGAAAACCTACGTATCGCTCCCAGTTCGACGGGCACCGCCGCTTAGCCGCTGCCGTCATCCTGCAAGCCATCAAGGACATGTCTGCGGGACCCACCACCCAAGACCGCGACTTAGCTACGGACTTTCTCGAAAGCGACATGTGGCCCTTTTCCGACGTACTCGATCTACCCGTAGACGGCCAAGGCCTGCGCGACTACATACAGCGCCTCGACGGTCTACCTTCGGAACTTAGCCGATAAAAAGTTCGCACCGCCCGCGCGACAATTGGCTACTTGAATTTGTCGCGCGGGCGGTGCGTTTAACTTTTTATCGACTGGTGATCGGCCTCACAGAACAAGCGACCGGTTTTGCCGATATTATCTCTATAGGTTCCCTCCCCTGCCTCATGCGAAAGGACGCGTCATGGTCCTCAAACGCTTCGGGGTTTTTATAGGTCTTTTATCGTTGTTCTGGGTATTTACTCAGATAGGCTACGGCCTAATCATGCGCTAAAAGACCGGGTAGTTCCCCGTAGGCAGCACAAAGCCCTTTTCTCGGACCGTCATAAGAAAAGGGCTTTGCTCGTTCTTAGTGCTGTAGTTCCTCAGGCTCTCACCAACCCCATTGACCCGCCAATTGCACCAGCGCCGCCCGCTCTTGTTCCGTCAACGGTGCCGCCGGTAAACGCGCTGCACCACAGTCGATGCCCAGCCGCAAACTCAGCGCCGCTTTGGCCAATGCGTGATAGGTTCCCCCACAGGCCAGCATGGCATCGACAAAGAGCCAGACCTGCTCCTGCGCCTTTTCAGCACGGCGCAGATCGCCCTGCTCGTGCGCATTCCAAACTTCCATCCATAGTTCCGGCGCCACACAAGGTGGGCCATCGACGCAGCCAATAGCGCCAATCGTCAGCGCCGGAAGCATCAGTCGACCATTTCCGGAAAAGCAGGCCAAGCCCATGCGGGCAAACGTGCGCACGTGCATTTGGTTCTCTGCCGAATGCTTGAGTCCAACGGCCATGGGCACCGCGCGCTGAATTTTCTCCATCAGAGCGGGTGTTATCTCTACGCGGGTAGCCGAGGGCAAATTATAAACGAAGAGCGGCAAGCCAGCGGCATCGGCCACCGCGCGATAGTGCTCGACAATTTCCTCGTCCGTGCGCCGATAAAAGAACGGCGGTACACAGCAAATCGCCTCCACGCCAACGGCCGCTGCATGCCGAGCTAGCGCCACCGCACGCTCGGTCGTCGGCGCACCAACGTGCATTATATTTTTTATGCGCCCCTTGTTCTGGTCGGCGGCAATTTCGGCAATACGGCGATTCTCTTCATCGGAGAGCAGAATGCTCTCCCCCGTACCGCCCGCCACCCAAAAGCCGTGCACCCCCGCCTCTATATTGAACTCGATGACCCTGCGCAACGCTTCTTCGTTCAGCGCACCCGCGGCCGTCATCGGCGTTATAAGAGCCGGCACAACCCCTTTAAATTCACTCACTGCCATATCTCCACTCTTTTCGTATATGGTTTACGGGTTGGGGGGCGACGTGCAAATGAGTATTTCCAAGGTCTCATCCCCCGTATTTTCCACCCCGTGCTCACACCACGGCGGTAGATGAATAAAAGTACCGGCGCTCACTTCGCGTTTTTCACCATTGAGCGTCATCGTGCCCCGTCCGCGGATAATGACATAACACTCTTCCGTATGATGGCTACCCGGTTCTAATACGACGTGCGGCGGCAGATAGAACATCACGAGCCCCAGATCCTGCGCCGGTGCCTTCGGATTAGAAGGGTGCACTACGCGCACGCCAATCCCCTCACAACCGGGATATTTGACCGGCATGCCGTCCTGTGCCGTAACCACATTGGCCGCGGGCGCCACATCGGGTTTGGCAACCGGTGGTTCCCCTTGATACCCCTTAAAAGCCTCTATCTTTGCCATTCTATATTTCCTTTACCAATCGCGCGTATAACCGCCGGCAGTCCAACCACCGTCGACCGTGAGTATCGCCCCATTTATATAGCTAGCTTCAGGCGCCACTAAAAAAAGCACTGCAGCTGCAATCTCTTCCACTCGCCCGGGGCGCCCCAACGGGATATGCGCCAACAAACTCTGCGCCTTCTCGTTATAAACACCATCCTCGCCGTAGAAGAGTTTCTCCGTGCCCTGTGTCAGCGTCGACCCCGGCGCCACCGCATTGACCAACACGCCCCGGGGCCCCAATTCCAACGCCATCGACCGCGTCAGATTCACCACCCCCGCTTTGGCGGCGACAAAGGCCGACTGCAAGCGCAGCGGCACCAGCCCGGCAATCGAGCTAATATTTACCACGCGCCCACCGCCGCTTTGCAATAGAGCCGGCACGGCGGCGCGGCTCACGGAAAATACGCCTTTGAGATCGACTTCTATAATCCGGTCCCAGTCTTCCTCCGCGAACTCGTGAATAGGCACGCGACCGCCACCCGTATTAATGCCGGCATTATTTATTAGGATATCTAGCGCACCACATTCTTCTACTACTTCTGCAACCACTGCGCCCATGCCTCCCACGTCGGCCACGTCAGCTTGCCAGAAATGCCCTCCCACGGACGCGGCGACTTCGGTCCCTTTTTCCGCGTCGAGGTCGACAATCACCACGCGCGCGCCATTATCGGCGAGCTGCTGCACGATCGCCTTGCCGATTCCCTGTGCTCCCCCCGTCACCAATGCCACTTTAGCGTTGAGATCTACCTGCATAAAATTTCCTCCTTACCGTCGGCAATATAACTAAAGGCGGAAGAGAGCGAAATTGAGCTTAGAGCCGGCATAAGTCTTGGCGCACGATATGGACAAAAGGAGTAGCGCTACTAATCCAAGTTATTAAGCCGCTCTTGCATCAGTGCAGCTATCCCGCGCGCATCATCTGTATCTACTTTTCTTAGCGCCTCGATCGCTCCCTGCTGATCTGCATGCGGTCGATTTTGACTGAGCTTGAACTTGCCTTCTATCTGTTTGATCTCGATGCGGAAAAATGTTATGGCCGCCAGTTTATCCGCATGATTTCGGTCCTCCCAGTTCGGCTCCCACGGCTGCGGACGCGGCTCTTCATAGACCGCCGTCAACTTTTGCAACATCTGTTTTTGTTCCGCTATATCCTCTACTAGTACCACTTTGCCATAGACGTGCACCGTCGCATAATTCCACGAGGGCACGGCCGTATCATCTGCGTAATATCTAGGCGATATATAGGCGTGGGGACCCGGAAAAATAACCAGCACATCCTCAGCCCCCTCCAACGATCGCCACTGCGTATTCGCCTTGGCCATATGCCCCCATAAGGAGCGGTTAGTCTCGTCGTAATGGAGGGGCAAGTGCGTGGCAAAAGGCACACTCTCTACCTGAGACACGAGCGTGGCAAAAGAATGCGCGCGCATAAAGTCAGCGAGTACGCGCGGGTCTTCTTCACTAAACGATGCAGGTATATACATAACCACCACTCCTACTGCGGGAAGAGCACGCTGATGCTCTCGTGATTGTAAATGCGCTTGATCGCCTCGGCAAAGAGCGGTGCCACCGATACAACCTCGATCTTGGGGCCCAATTCTACCGGCTGAGTCTCGACCGAATCCGTCACTATTAGTTTCTCTATTGGACTGTCTTCTATCCGCCGCATACTGTCTCCGGCAAATACGCCGTGTGATATAGCCGCATATACGGCACGGGCACCGCGCTCCTCCAACTTCTTCGCCATATCGATTAATGTGCCACCTGAAATGGTAAAATCGTCCACGATCAATGCCGTCTTGCCCTCGACGTCGCCGATAATCTCTAACACTTCAGCTTCTTCGTTGTGTCCTCTGCGCTCTTTGTCGCCGATGGCCATTGCCACCCCCAAATAAGTGGCATATTTACGCCCTTGCTTCGCAAAACCCGTATCGGGCGCCACCACAATCAGGTCTTCCAACTCTTTCTTTTTTACCGCTTCACAGAGCACGGGCAGCGCATAGAGATCGTCGACCGGCACGCGAAAAAAACCCTGGATCTGCGCCGCGTGCAAATCCAGCGTCACCAGGCGATCCGCTCCGGCCGCCTCAATGCAATCAGCGCAAACGCGGGCGCGGATCGACACGCGCGGCTCGTCTTTCTTGTCGCCTTTGTTATAACCGAAATAGGGCATAACGACCGTTACAGAAGCCGCGCTCGCCCGCTTACATGCATCGACCCAGAACAGCAGCTCCATAAAGTTGTCATTGGTCGGAAATGCCGTCGATTGCACCAAAAAGACCTCGCGACCACGCACATTTTCACCCACGCGCACAAAGAGGCTGCCCTCGGAAAACCGCATCGTTTCACTCTTCCCAAGAGCAATCCCTAAGTATTGGCAGATATTCTGCGCCAGCTTAGGGCTGCCCGAGCCGGCGATAACACGCATATCATCCATCATTCTTTCTCCCGATATAAAGCCCACGACCAATCAAACCCCGTTCCTCGTATTCGACTTGCAAACCAGCGGCGGCAAAAGCCTCCCCCATTTCTCGCACGCTAAACAAACCCAAGCGATGCTCCTCTTCAAAATGGCGCACGCGCCCCTCGTCGCCAACGAGGTAATGACAGCAATTAATTGAAATGGCCCCTTGTGTATCGCTATTGCACATGCGACTTAGGGTCATACCATCGCGTTCGATCTGGCGCACATGCACTGGGCCCACTTTCCAAGCTTCGGGGCTGAACCACGGCTCTACTATGACGAGCCCGCCCTCTGCCAAATGCTGGCCGGCGCGGGAAAGCACCTGTCGCACGCCATCTAAGGTCTGCACATAGGCGATCGAACTAAACAGACAGATAATGACATCGTAGAGGCGATCTAGGTGAAAGCCCTGCATATCGCCGACTTCGTAACGACCGCGCGGATTGCGCGAGCGCGCCTTGGCAATATAGCCATCGTGTAAGTCCAGACCATCTACTTCGTAATAACGGCTCAGGTGCTCGTCGTGGCTCCCCGTGCCACAGGCCAGGTCTAGCACCAGCTGCGCACCGGGTCGGCGCACCGTGATGATATCGCGCAATAAATGCGCCTCGCGCTCGTAGTCCTTCTCGCTATAGAGCAGATCGTAATAGTCTGCTGGCAATACATACATCGCCTACTCCACAAATTCCAGCGCGCCGCCTGCTAAACGACGATAATAACAGCCCGAACGCGCTTTCTCGCTCTCCTTGGTATGGCACGCGCCCTCACCGCGCGGGCGCACGCGATAGAGCAGTGAATTTTGCTCGCAGTTGACCCGCACTTCGACGAGGTCGAGGAAATCGCCCGAAGTCGCCCCCTTGACCCACAACTCGTTGCGCGAAGTGCTCCAAAATGCCGCAACACCATTCGCTTGCGTATAAGCCAGGGCCTGCGCATTGACATAAGCAACGATGAGCACTTCGCCACTGTCGGCATCCTGCACGGCCACTGGAACGATTGCCTCACCACAGGCGGCTACTTTTTTTAACTTGTCAAAATCTAGGACCAGTTCCGTGCCTTCTTCTATTTGTTCATGACTCAAGCTCGCGCGGTCTACCATTTTTTCTCCCTCTTTTATTTGATTCTCGGAAATAAATTTCGCAGCGCCGACAAAGGCTCGTCTATTAGCGCTGCACATAT
>JBLHGI010000066.1:0-21161 GCA_047616505.1 Planctomycetota bacterium | reverse complement strand
AAGTTTACGGAGATGCCCGTGAGGCCGTCGTCCGTATTTATATGGCAAAGAACGACAGAATAATTGGGCTTTTTGTGAAAGGGATCCGATCCGAGCAGCGTATCGGAGGTCGGCACGCGTAGGTCGATGACTTCGACATCTTTAATAAGGCTGGGCATAGATACTTTCTCCTCAAAGTTGGAGAAGGCAATCTAAGAGCATTGGGGGAATTTTCCAACCGGCATAATCGGCGCGCACTCAACTGCTATTATTTTTGCGTCACGACGGTGCGCAACGCACTATTAATCGTAGCCGCCATAGCGCAGCAAAGTGTCCACCATAGCGCGCACGTTTTCCGCCTTGCAATAGGAAGCCAGACTATTGCCACTGCTCAGCACAAAAGCGCCGCCGGGTGCGACAACGGATAACAAATGTCGAACCTCGCGCTCAATGTCGGCCGGCGTACCCGTCGCCAACAGATGCACATCGATATTGCCGATTAGACAGAGATCCTTGCCATAGTGCTTTTTGACGGCGGCGATATCCATCGCGCCAGGTTCGAGCGGGTTGAGGGCGGAAATACCCAGATCAACGAGATCGGGCAGCAACTCGCCCAAATCGCCATCGCTGTGAAAGACCCAGGGGATATCGATGGCGGCGGCCACGCGGCGCATATGGGGCAGAAAGATGCGGCGAAACATCTCCGGCGAGATCAGCGGGCCCGTCTTAAAGGCCAAGTCGTCGGCCGTCCATAAAAAGTCAAAGCCCCGCCGCGAAGCCTCGCGCGCGACGACAATAGCCCAATCGGCATAGCGCTCCATAACGGCTTCGACCAAGTGCGGCTGGTCGTAGAGCGCAAGCGAGAAGGCCTCCATGCCCATAGCCAAATAGGTCGAGGCTACGCCCATGCGCGTGATGGCACAGGTCGCATAATCGCCCGCAGCAGCCAGAAAGGCATCCGCTCCGCCCCAGAGTTCTTCCCCCGTCGGATCGGGCAGCGTCAATTGCTGCAAATCCCGCAATGTTTTGATCGCGCCATCGCCATAATAGGGAATGCCGTCGCTACCGACGTGGCGCTCAGCGGGGATAGGGGGCAAGACTCGATAGCAAATATGGTCGCGGTGCAGCAGCTGAGAAACGGCGATCTCACCTTCCGAACCGCGCTCGTCCATCTCGTCAATACCGCCGCTTTCCACCGCGGCAAACTGTTGCGGATCTAAACCGGCCAACACCTGGGTGCTGACCCCAACTTCGCAATAGGGCACGCGGTCCGGCGTGCCGCCCCTCAGGGCGCAGAGCAGACGTTCTTTAGCTAACACTATGGCCTCCGCAGCTATAATCAGATCTGTTTACTGAAATATGCCAAATCCGCAGCAGATGAGAAGAGGGAGAACAAAGCCTAGGGCACCGTCTGCTAGCTTCTATGCTCTTGCACCACGCACCTACTCCGCTTTAGATTAGCCCCCTTGAGCATAAACACTTGCAAGGGAGTAACTATGTATAGGAGGAACTCGATTCTGTGCGGCCTGTTGTGCGCCTTAGTTTTAGCGGCGTGCGGCGGATCGCCCGATGACGGCTCTGCGCCAGTGACCAGTCTAAAACAGGTGCCGCGCAATCGCACCTTCATTTCGGACTGTTTGGCCGACGCCTGCGCCGGTCAATTTAAGGACTTCGATTCCTTCCATCCCTTCCAGCCCGGTGCGACCACGACGACCGGATACAACTTCCTCTACGAGCCGCTCTACTTCTACAACGCCTATAGCGAAAAGGGCGATATCACGCCGTGGATCGCCGAGAGCCACGCCTACAACGACGATTTCACCGCCGTGACCATCAAAATACGCCCCGGAGTCGAGTGGAGCGACGGGCATCCGTGGACGGCGCACGACCTGGTCTTCACGCTCAATATGCTCAAGGCCAACAAACCGATGTTGCTCTTTTCTGTCGACGTGGATAAGTGGGTCAAAGAAGCCGTTGCCACGGACGACCTGACGGCTCATATAACGCTCAACGAGCCCAACCCGCGTTTCGTCTTCTCCTATTTTACGCACAATTTCGACAACGGCATCCCCATCGTGCCCAAGCATATCTGGGAAGGTAAGGATGCCGAAACCTTTAATAATATGGACCTCGCCAAAGGCTGGCCCGTCGTTACGGGCCCTTTTCGCCTAGTCCTCTCTACGCCCGAGCAGCGCATCTACGATGTGCGCGAAGATTGGTGGGCCAAAAAAATTGGTTTTAAAGAGCTGCCAAAAATCGAGCGCCTGATCTTTTTGCCACGGCGCGAAGAAGCCAAGCGCGTACAAAACGTAATAGCCAACGACCTCGATATCTGCGGCACGCTGCTGCCGGCCAATATCCGCACCGTTCTCGACCACAACAAGAACGTGACGACCTGGTCCGGTAAGGAAGCGCCCTACGGTTATCTCGACTGGTGGCCGGTCTCGCTGGGTTTTAACAACCTAGAAGCGCCCTATAGCGACCCGGAAATTCGCTGGGCCGTAAACCACGCGATCAACCGCCGCCAATTGGTCGAAATAGGCATGCAGAACGCGGGCGATTTCACCGTGCTGCCCTTCCCCGATTTTCCCGTTTTACAGAAATACACCCATACCGCCAACGATTTATTAGAGCAGTACCCGGTCGACGATTTCGACCCGAAAAAGACGGCGGCCATCCTTACGCGCAAAGGCTATGCAAAGGATGAAGACGGCTTCTGGGCCAAGGACGACAAACGCCTCAAGCTCGTTATCGAAATCTTCGCCTTTATGATGGATTTCACGCCGGTGCTCGTCGAACAATTGCGCCAGGCCGGCATCGATGCCAGCTTCCGCTATACATCAGACAGCTATACTCGCATGTCCTCGGGCCATGCCCAATCCTTTATTTTTGGCCACGGTGGCAGCGTGCGCGACCCCTACTTTACGCTGCGACTCTACCACAGCCGTTTTGTGCAACCCACCGGCACCTCAACGCCTACGTTCTGGCGCTGGAAAAATGCCGAGTACGATGCCATCGTCGATAAGATGGGGGAGACCGATCCCGCCGATCCCAAGTTAGTGGGGCTTTTCCACAACGCCCTCGGCATCTGGCTGCCCGAGCTACCCGCAATTCCACTGCTGCAATTTTACCACCGCATCCCGCACAACCAGACGTACTGGAAGAACTGGCCAAGCGCGAAGAACCCCTATGTGAATACCGCCTATTGGCATCGCACCTTTTTGCTGGTACTATTGGGCTTGGAGCCCGCGCAATAAACACAGCATCATACCAACAAAGAAGGCCGGCCCACCATGATTGGGCCGGCCTTTTTTACAAGGACTCCACACTATGATAAAGATCGCCGTATTAGATGATTATCTGCACTTGGCGGCCGCTGCGGTCGACTGGTCCTCGCTCGCGGCCGACGTCGAATTCTTCGACGATACGATTCACCATATAGACCAGCTCGTCGCTCGTTTAGAGCCGTTCGACGCCATCGTTATGATGCGCGAACGCACCTTCTTCCCACGCGCCGTACTAGAGCGCCTGCCGAATTTAAAACTGTTAGCCGGCACCGGTCGTAGACAGAAAAATGTCGATATAGAGGCCGCGACCCAATTGGGTATTCCCGTCTGTATTACAACGGGCGGCGGTGGGCACGGCAATACGACGGCAGAATTGACCTGGGGCCTGGTCTTAGCACTCACCCGGCACATCGCCTGGGAAGACGGACAAATGCGACAAGGGCGCTGGCAAACGCGCTTGGCCGATGGACTCGGCGGCAAGACCTTAGCGATCTTGGGACTCGGGCGCATCGGCAAGGTCGTAGCCGAGTACGCGCGCGCCTTTGAAATGGATATCATCGCCTGGGGGCCAACGCTCGACGCACAGCGCGCAGCGCGCAGCGGTGTCGAACGCGTGGAGTGGGACGAACTGTTCTCCCGCGCCGATGTGCTGACGATTCACGTGCCGCTCTCCGACACGAGCCGGGGCTGGATCAAGGCGCGAGAATTTGAGCGGATGAAAGAATCGGCCTTTCTCATCAACACTTCACGCGGGCCGATCATAGAACGGGAAGCCCTGCTGCACGCCCTGCGCACGCGGGAGATCGCCGGGGCCGCGCTCGATGTCTACGATATCGAGCCGCTGCCATCCGATCACCCGCTATTGGCACTGGACAATGTGCTGCTCTCGCCGCATTCGGGCTATAACGCAGAGTCCATGCTGCGGCAGTTCTACAGAGATTCCGTGGATAACTTACAGGCGTGGATGGCCGATGCTCCGAGCAACGTGCTCAACGAAGAAGTGTTGGACCATAGGCGGCAATAAGCGCCCGACACCAGCGCCGCGCTCAGATCACTTTCAACGTCTATGCACCCGTGGCTCAACGCTCTACCTACAGGTTAGGTCGTCGCCAATGTGATCGCCCCACGCATTTGCAGTATGTACTTAGATCTATCCAGCGGCGATATGCCTTTGTAATCTCGACTGATGCCCTCGCCGGGCGGACACTCTTCATAGCCGTCGAAATGGATTGAGTACTTAGCTTTACCCGCCGTTATCCCACTCAGACGAATCGCATAGTCCATCGAGGTCGCCAAAGGCACGCGCCCGCGCAGCACAAAGATGCCATTATCCATTTCGGCGGGCTCAAAGGTACCGCGCATCTCGATAATATTCGCCGTTATTTTTCCCATATATTCGTCCGCAGCACTGATCCGATACGCCAGGATGGGTTCTAGCAAGGTGGTGCCCGTTTCAGTCAGGCCTTTTAGCATGGCAATATTTGTAGCTATGACAAAGTTGCCGGGGCGACTGTGCACCAAGTGGCTGCTGCCGTCTACTAACGTCACTTTCAAATCCGTCGCCTCCCACCCCTGAATCCCCTGCTTAAGAGCATCTGTAATATTGGCCGCGATCTCCTCCTGAGACTTGCGCCTTATTTTATCGACGCCCACTTCTGACGTATAGACCAAACCACTGCCGCGCGGTCCAGGCTCAATTAGATATTTGACGATGGCCCAACAAGGCTTGGGCATCGTATAACTTTCGGCGCCGTATCCCGCCTGTTTCGGCGTTTCTTTGTAAACGACGGTCGGCTCGCTAAAAATGGCATCTATGCCAAAACGAGAGCGCAGGATTTCCGTGACGATCTCCGTTTGTATGACCCCCATAATCTTGAGGTGCAATTCGCGCTCCTCGGAAAACCGCTTAAAGCCGAGGTGGGGATCTTCGCTGGAGAGCTGTTGCAGCGCTTCTTCTAGGCGGGTGTGGTCGGCGGCATCGCACGCTTGTACCTGAACAGACAGCAAGGGCTCGCTGAGGACATAGGCGCCGGGCACGGGGGCGGGGTCGCCTAGGATGTCGCCAATTTGCGCGGCTGGCATGCCACAGAGAAAACCTATATCACCGGCCTCTAACACGCCTGTGTCTTCATACTTATTTAGGAAACTCTTTTTTATCTGCGTGATCTTCTCCGTGCGTTGGGCCGTAAAATTTTCTACGTTGTCGCGATTTTGCAAACGACCGCGATAGAGGCGAACACCCGCAATGCGCCCGATTTTGGCATCGTGATCAATGCGAAAAACCACGCCGGATGCCGGCTCTTCGACGGCCGAATTGGCGTCTGGCAAATAGTCTATGATCGCGTCGAGAAGCTCCACCGTGCCAACGTCGTTCTTGGCCGAACCACACAGTGCTGGAAAGAGCGCGCGGCGATGCGTTGCACGCGCCAACCCCGCGCGCAATGGATCGGCGCCCAACACGGCACCTCCTAGGTATTTCTCCAACAAAGAATCGTCGCATTCGGCGATAGACTCGGTAAGCATCTCATCGGGCTCATCGCCCAAGAGCGCTACGATCGCAGCGTCATTGTCTCCCGTATTAGAGGCGCGGTAGATCGGCACAATCCCCGCAGACCACTCGCGCTGGATGGCCTCTACCACCGCCTCGGGATCGGCCCCCATGCGGTCGACCTTATTGATAAAGAGCAGCGTCGGTATCTGCATGGCTTCTAAAGCGCGCCAGATCGGTTCGCTCTGCGCCTGAATGCCCTCGACGGCCGACAGTACGAGCACAGCCCCGTCGAGCACACGCAAAGCGCGCTCGACTTCAGCAGAAAAGTCGACGTGGCCCGGTGTATCGATCAGGTTTATTTGCACGTCGCGCCAACTAAAGGACATAGCCGCCGAACGCACGGATATCCCGCGCCTTTTCTCTACATCGAGCGCGTCCGAAAGGCTCGTGCCCTTATCGACATTGCCCGCCGAGCGCACGCTGCCGCTCAGAAAGAGCATATTTTCTGTGAGGGTGGTCTTGCCGGCGTCGACATGGGCGAGGATGCCTATATTTCTGATCTTGCGCGCTGTGCTCATCTATACCTTTTGCGGAATCTTATATGGCCTGCTGCGACAACAGAGAAAGTACGATCAAATGGCTCACAGGCCATATCAATTGTAAACTATCTTTGCCCAATAGCTCAACGGCATGGGAGGTTTCGCGCCCAATCACCATTTTATATATATTGGGCCAAGCCGGATATTCAAAACATCGCAGTTCCTGATATCATACACTCATATAGCCTGTAACTGGAGACCTCGTAAACCTGATTATGGCGAGAAAAGAAATATCTCTGAGCGGACCGTATGTCGTAGTAGCTCTACTCGTTGCGGCGGTAGTCCTGCTGACACTACTGACTCGCGGCACTCCTATCGAAGACCAGTACGAGGGCAAGCGCGTGCTGCGCGTGTCCTTTGAAATGAACTTGTCCGAAATCAACGAGGTGTGGAATGCCGTCAAAAGCGACTTCGAAGAGCAGCACCCCGATGTCGTCATCGTCTTAATCGACGACATCAACGACAAGTCCGCAATCTACGAGGCCGCCAACAAGCTGCCGGACATCATCTCTACCAACACCTTTTCACTGCACCGCTATAAAAATTCCATCCTGCCCTTAGACGATCTCGTCGCCCGCGACCGCGCCGAAGTGCAACTCGATGATTTTTATCCGGATATCGTAGAAAGCTGTCGCTACGAAGGCGACCTATTCCTAATCCCGTATTTCTTTAACGTCTCGCTGCTCTACTATAATATCGATATGTTTGCTGCAGCCGGAGTCGCGCTGCCAACAACGGATTGGACCTGGGCCGACTACGTGGACAACGCACAGCAATTAACCAATTTTTACCGCGACCAGGGCGTAGAAAAACACGGCACTACGATAGTGCACGGGTGGTGGGTCGAGTGGCTCTGCCACGTCAACCAAGCCGGCGGCCAATTCATTGGCGACGATTGGCACCACAGCCCGATGGATTCGCCCGAGGCCATTGAGGGGCTGCAGTTCTTTAACGACCTCGTCAACGTACACGAGGTCAGCCCCAAACCCAAAGACATCCTGCCCTATACCTTTATGAACCAACAGGCGGCCATGGAGTGGGGCGGGCACACCGAAAACTGGGTCGGTATGAGAAAGAATGCCGAGTTTCGCTGGGACGTCACACTGCTGCCCAGACACCCGAGCAACCAGCGCGGCAGCGAACGCGTGGCCGTCGGTATGGGCATCAACAAAAATAGCCCGCACCGAGACCTCGCCTGGGAATTCATCAAATACATGGCCAGTTACGAGAGCCACCGCAAACTCTGCGCGGCGGGCTATGTGCCCGTGCGCCAATCCGTCGCCAACGACGAATTTTTTAAAAAAGACCCAGACGGTCGCTACAACGTCGACCCACAAAACAAAGATGTCATCTTTGAAGCCTACGCCTCGGCGCTGCGCGACCAATCGCTCCTGCCCGAATTCCCGGCGCTGGCCCAGCGCCATGCCCTGCCGTATATCTCCGCCATGCTCGCCGGTGATCTCAGTGCAGAAGAATGCGGCAAGGCCATCGCCGAAGAAGTGACAAACGCCTTGAAAATGATCGACCGCCCCGCTCCCAAAGCCACCAAGATTCGCCCGGAGGACGACCATGCCGGACAATAAAAGAGTCGCTACATTGAACCTACAGCGGCGAAATACCCGCTACTTCTTTCTTTTTATCTCGCCTTGGCTCGTCGGTTTTGTCGTTTTTGTACTCGGCCCCATGCTCAGCTCGATCTATCTATCCTTCACCAAATATTCGATCAGCGACCCGCCGAGGTGGGTAGGCCTCGACAATTACGACGTCATCTTTAAGGGCTGGGAGCCGAGCTTTTACAACAGTGTAGAAGTGACCATCGTCTACAGCCTGCTCGCCGTCCCGTTGGGCATCCTTATAGCCCTGCTCGCCGCGCTCTTGCTCAACGTCGAGCAGATCAAGGGCATGAGCTATTATCGCACGGTCTTTTTCTTGCCCTCGCTCCTGCCGGCGGTGGCGACCACCATTACTTGGGCCTTCGTATTTAACCCCAAGTACGGCTATCTCAACGCCGTCTACAGCGCCCTGGTCGACGGCGACGGCCCGGACTGGCTAATGGAGCACACGCTGGGCTGTTTGGTCATGATCGCCATCTGGGGCTTCGGCAATACGATGATGATCTTTCTGGCCGGGCTACAGGACGTGCCCAAGAGCCTGCTCGAAGCGGCCACCGTCGACGGCGCCAATGTTTGGCAGCGCTTCGTTCACGTGACGATCCCGGCCATCTTTCCCGTGATATTTTTCAATCTCGTCGTCGGCGTTATCGGCTCGTTCCAGGTCTTTACGCAGGCCTTCGTGTTGCGCGACATTGGCACGGGGCAGATAAACCAGAAGGCCGTGTTTTTCTACGTGCTCAATATTTACGAGAACGCCTTTCAAAACGGCCGCTTCGGCCTGGCCTGTGCCCTGGCCTGGATCTTGATGATGGCCATTTTGAGCCTGACGCTCGTGCAATTCTATCTAAAAAAACGATGGGCTCCCGACGATGAATAACAACCAACTATTTCGCTTAGCTATCTACGCGCTGCTCTTTGTCGGCTGTGCGCTGATGTTTCTGCCGGTACTGGCCATGATCAGCACCGCACTCAAAAGCATGCCCGAAGTCTATGCGCCCGAACCGACGCTCATCCCCGAATCGTTTCACTTTGAAAACTTCTACAAGGCGCTCTTTGATCCGGCCGCCAGCTACCGCCCCTTTAATTTTCTGCCGGCCCTGAAAAATACGGTCGGCGTTACCCTGCTCAATATCATTGGCAATTTAGTGTCCTGCTCGGTCGTCGCCTGGGGTTTTGCGCGCTATCCGTGCCGCTGGAACAAACCGCTATTTATCGTGATGCTGAGCGCCATGATGTTACCGGCGATCATCCTTTCGATTCCGACCTTTGTGCTTTTCGTTAAATACTTCGGCTGGTACGACACCCTCTACCCGCTCTGGGTACCGTCCTTCTTTGCCACCCATGCCTTCTTCATCTTCCTGCTGCACGGCTTTTTTAAGGCCATCCCAGAAAGTTTGATCGAAGCCGCGCGCATAGACGGCTGTAGCGAAATTGGCATTTTCAGCCGGGTTGCCGTGCCATTGAGCAAACCCGCCCTCATGGTCGTGGCCGTATTTACGTTTATCTGGACCTGGAACGACTTTTTTACCCCGCTCTTATATTTAGAAGACGAGAGTAAGTTCACCTTCGCCATTGCGCTACAAAAATTCGTCCGCGGCTCACAGGGCAGTATATTCGGCCGACAGTGGAACCTGCTAATGGCCGCCAATATCGTCGTGACCATACCCATTGTAGCACTGTTCTTTGCCGCTCAGCGCTACTTTGTCGAAGGCATCAGCCTGACGGGAGTGAAGCAATGAGAGAAGGGCTGACATCTATAGCGGGCAATCGACCATACGAAGATATACGCAGTCATTTTTTTGAGGAGAAGGAAAAATGAAACAGGGTAAATTTAAGCTGTCCATGACCTTGGGCCGGAACCCTGCAGACCATCCCGAGCGCGTGAAAATATGCCGAGAAATGGGCATCAAAAACTGCGTGACTTCACCTGCGCTCAACGAAGTCGGCCGCGATCAATACGCAGCGGCGATGCGACAACAGAAAGACGCATGGGCCGATGCGGGTTTTTCTATTCCCGTCTACGAAACCATGACGCCGGTGCGCGCCGATAATATTCGCCGCGGCACGCCGGGGCGAGAGGAAGAGTTGCTCAATTATATCGCCGCCATAGAGGCGATGGGCAAAGCCGGCATTCCCGTCCTATGCTACAACCTCGGTCAGGGCGGAGCGCGCACCGACTGGGTAGAGATACGCGGCGGCGCCGTTTCGTCGCAATTCGATTATGCCGCGTCAAAGAAAGAACCGCCCTTTGACGAGATCCTCACAGAAGAAGAGCTCTGGGACAACTTGACGTGGCTATTAGAGCGCATCGTACCCGTCGCCGAGAAAGCCAATGTGCGTTTGGGCTACCACCCCAACGATCCGCCGATCTCGCCCTATAAAGGCTCGGCGCAGATTATGATAACAGCCGAGGCCTATCGCCGCCTGCTCAAGATTGCGCCAAGTCCCTATAACGGAGTTACTTTCTGCCAGGGGAATTTTAAAGCCATGGGCGAAGACATCTATTCCGTGGCCCGCGAATTTACCGAACAGGGCAAGGTCTTCTTCGTGCACTATCGCGATGTCGAGGGCACGGCGGACACGTGTTTTACCGAGACCTTCCACGACAACGGGCCGACCGATATGGCGCGCATGTTAGAGGTCTATTCTCGTGCCGGTTTCGAGGGAGCCATCCGCCCCGACCACGCCCCGACGATGGGGGACGAGAGCGCAGAGGCGACGCGCGGTTATGGCATGCGCGGCAAGATATTTGCCTTTGGTTATATGATCGGCATGATGCAGTCGCAGAATCTGGCGTACGAATAAAACGAGACAAAAGAGACCCAATGAGCCAATTGCCGGCACTTAGCGACCAACAGGTCGCGGACTACCACAAAAACGGTTACCTCATCATCCGCAGCGTGCTTTCTCATAGAGAAATAGCCGAGCTGCGCAGCGTACTGCAAGAGATGGCGCAGCACGCCGCCTATCCGCCCTCGCTCATATACCCCGCGCCGGGTAAGTACACTATTTGTGGCAACCAGCTAGCGCAGCCGGAGTTGGCCGCCATTGCCGAGCATCCGACGATCGTCCGCGCTGTGGAATCCCTGCTGCAGCAACAGGCGTATCTAACGGCCTTTGTCGCCTATGTCAGAACGCCGAGCGACCAGGGTTCGGGAGCGCACTGCGACTATAAGCGTTGGCGCCCGGTTGGCTCGTCGATGAATTGGCTTTTCGCCATCGTGCCACTCGTCGACTTTGATGCACAATATGGCCCGTTCTTGGTCTCACCCGGTTCTCATAAACTGACCCAAGTAACCGACGAACAAGCGCTCGTCAAAGATCTCGTCCGCCCCAAGCGCGAAGACCTCGCCCCCTTTATCGATCCCGAACTAAAAGCCGGTGACCTGCTCCTGACCAATGAGCACACGTGGCACGAAGCACCGGCCGGTACGAGCAAGGAAAATCGCTACGGCATCTTCAACAAGTACTGCGCCGCTAACGCACCGCCCGCCGCGGGTTATTACCCTTATAATTCCGCTGCTCGGACCGCCTTGAGTGATGCGGGCAAACGGTTATTACCCGTGTGTTTCGACAAAGAAATCACCGATACCCGCCTGCTCATCGAGCGCCGTCTAGGCCAAGGGAGCGAATATTTGTTAATTAAAGAGGAAGCGCAGGGCCGCTGGGCTTTGCCCGGCGGAAAGGGTTGGGAAGAGCGAGAAGCCCTCTGGGATATCGGTGCGCGCGTCGGCTCTTTGCAGGCGCTAACAAAAGAACAGCTGGGCATTGAGATTCCCTGGATGTCCTATATCGAGGACTATGAGTTGCCCAACGGCATCAGTCGCCTCTACGGTTTTACCGATGCAGCGGCGGATAGGTCGATGCCGAAAGGCCTAAACAGTGACTGGTATACCCGAGCGCAACTAGAGCAACTGCTGGGCGCAGACGACGCGATCTGCCATGCAGTCGAGACCTGGCACCGCGATGGTATCGTGCGCGGCAAAGGCAAGGCCCTCGCTCAGAGCAAAAATCAATTTGATTAGTGCTACCTATTACCCTTCTTTCCACGTCTATATATAAGACCTGATATACGACCTGCTCCTCCATTATATCGAACGAAAATCTACAAGATATACACCATGTATCGCGCCCTACTGCTGCTCTCTATATTCTGCGTCTCTCTGAACGCCCAAGAGGGCTACCGCCTGTTGCTCGACCGCGTCGAAGTGAATAGCCAGGCGCAGTGGAGCGTCTGGCAGGCACCCATCGGCACGCGCGTTTTAGAAGCTGACGGCTCCGTCTTGCCGCGCTTTTTGCGCCGCGATATCAACGCAGCGCTCAACGCCGACACTTTTATCTACGTCAGCGAAGGCGATACGCTGACAGGCGGTATCCACAGCGCAGGTTCCAATCTCGAGCAGGCGCACTTGGTTATCGACGGCGACGAGACTACCTATTGGGAGCCCGAATTGGATCGCCCCGTCGGCGATTGGTGGCTCGACATTGATCTGGGGCGAGTAGCAATACTCAAGCGCATTGTCGTGCGCTTTGCCGCAGAGGGCGTGGGCGATCCGCTGCTCAAGTTCAGGGTGCTGATCTCCGACGGCCGCGTCACTTTCACCTATGTGCGCAAACGCGGTTTTACTCGCGTCGGACTGGTCAACTACCCCAACAAAACGCAGCGCGAGTTTGTATTTGACTTGGAACCACCCGCGCGCGCACCTCTGGGCATGGAGGGAGTCGCCGCGCAAATAGTGCGCATCGAAGCGTTGGAGTCCGCTGGGCTGAGGGGGACGGCCGTCGATAGTGCAGGCTACGGCGAAATGCCAGAGACCGATCGCGGCGCCATAGACTATTTTCGCCGCACGGTGGCCGGGCGCCAGATCCCGGTAAACGCAGAAGTCTATCTTGCGCTCCCCCAAGAGGAGCAGGGCGATGTGCGCTACTATCGACGCGAACGCCCGCGCCTAGCCGAAGTTGAAGTCTACGCGCTCGGAGACAACGCCGTGCGCCTGACCCGCCCATCCTTAGAAGAAATGGCCAGAGACGCAACGGCGCGCAGCCAACGCTCCTATACGGACGGGCTATTCTCGACCTTTATCAATATGCGGGAGTACGACCCGCGACGCGACGAACACCAACTCGTCATCGACCTCGGCGCCCAGTACTGGTTGGAACGCATTCGCCTACTGAGCCCAGAAGAACCGCCACCCGCCTACCAATTGCGCGTCTCTGATGGTTCGCTCAACCCAGAGGGTGAGCGCATCTGGCGACTCTTTGACGAACGCCTCAATCGCGAGAGTTTTTTGCAGCTCGAAGAGAACTTTTCACTGCGCCAAGTCCGCTATATCGACCTGCGCCGTTTGCAATTGCCCGCCGCGCGCTCAGAGCGCGGACAACTCAGCGAGATACAGGCCTACGGCGAGGGCTATGTCTCCGAAGTAGTGATGACATCCCCCCTGATAAAATTGCCGCGTCCCGCTCTTTTTACCCACGTGAGCTGGCAGGGCGAAATCCCGCGCAATACGCAGATTGCCGTGCGCACGCGCACGGGGAACGAGCTAGAGGAAATCCTTCACTATTATTCAGATAGAGACAACGAAATAACCCGCGAGGCCTGGCAGCGTCGCGACGAGGACAGGCGCGGCCCCGTAGTATTAGAAGAGTTGCCAGGTGCCGATTGGAGCAACTGGAGCGAGACCTACTTTGCCTCGGGCGAAATCTTTAAATCACCCTCACCGCGCCGCTATGCCCTCGCCGAGTTGCGCCTGCAGAGCAGTGAACCCCTGCGCGCAGCCAGCATCCGCTCACTACAGCTGCACTTTGCCCCCCCCTTGGTCGATACGGCCGTAGCCGAGCTATGGCCGCTGCGACAAATTGAACCAGGACAAGACGAGGAGTTCACACTCTACATACACCCGACCTTTGGCGCAGACAACCCTGGCTTCGACCGCCTGCTCCTGCGCTCTTCTTCGGCGGTGCCCATCGAAATATTGGAAGTTCGCGCCGGCACGGAGAATCTCTTGCGCTTGGGCGCCGGCCAAGTCTTGTGGCCCGGCCCGCTGCAGCTGACACGCGGCGACGAAGGGGCCGCAGAGCTACAGTTTCCCGCCCCCGTGCGCCGCTCTACGCTCTACGCCATCCGCCTGCGCACACGCGTCTTTTTGGGCAATACCCAATTTTCGGCACAACTGCTCAACACCGCGCTACCCGCACGGGCGCAACAGATCAGCGCCGGCAATGCCACGGACCTGGTCGCGAGCCAGTCCTTGGTAGCCGTAGCCGATCTAAACGCTAGTGGGTTACTAGAAGAAGTCGAGATCGAACCGCCGGTCTTTACGCCCAACGGCGATGGCATCAACGACGAACTCTCCATTGCGGCGAAGGTCTTTGCCGTCGAAAGTGGGCGTGGTCTGCGCCTAGAGATATTTGATCTCAGCGGCCGCCTCCTGCGCGATTTGAGCCAAGAACGCCTGCGGCCCAGCGGCGAGTATACCGTGCGTTGGGACGGTCGCGACGAGCACCACCGCCTCGTGCCACCGGGCACCTACCTACTGCGCCTAAAATTAGAGACCGACGCAGATCGCAGCGGACGCGAAACGGTGCGTGTCGTACAGGTAGCCTACTAATGCGTCCGATAAACGACAGGGCTATGCCCTCTGTATTGGGCCGATGGTTCCTATGGGTCTGGATCTCGTTGGCCTTACATCTTAGTCCAAGCCACGCCCAAGAGCTAAGCGCCAACAGAATCGGCGTAGACCCGACCTATAATCGCTTTGAGTTGGAATATCTCGAACCGCAAGTACACAAGTGGTACGAACCACGCCACCTACCCGAAACCTATTGGCAGCCCTGGTACAACGCGGACAACGACTACGCGCGGCAGTCCTATAGCCGCTACGTCGACCGCTTGCTCGAAGGCGACGATTTCTACGATGTATTTGGCGCTTCTATCGGGCGCGGTTGGATGGTCTACTCCTGGACCCAAGCACAGCCAGAATCGCGCGGCAGCCAGATATTTAAGCGCCCCCAATTCGATGCGCGCAACAGCTCGGAGCCCAGAGCCGCCAGCGTCAATGCCTACGAACGCTTCTTCGACCGACTCGTCATCGCCAGCGACGAGCGCGGCAGCGCCGCCTATCGCCTGATGGTCGGCGATGCCATTTATACCCGTTTTACACCGCTGACCTTTTCCAAACCCCAGTACAACGGTCTGCGCCTCGATATCGCGGGTGCGCGGCATAGCGCGACTCTTTTGCTCTCCCGCCCCAGCGATCCCAACGGGCCCTATACCAACGATGTCGGCCTCATCAATTCGGGCAACGGCACCCATAGCACCCATCTATTAGCGGGGCACACTGATTTGGCACTGGGGGACTGGGCGCGTTTGGGGCTGAGTTATGTCAACACCCACAACGCCCACACGCAGCGCCAGCTCAACAACGGCAACCCATTTAACGGCTCGTTGACCATATTGCAGAACCAAAGCCTGCGCAAACTCTGGGTGCGTCTGCGCGACGACTCGCCGGCCGACTTAAAGAGCGGTGCCGTACTGCTGGCCTACGATATTGTATTGACCGATACCAGTGGGCGCGAATGGCGCGGCTCCGAAATCGGTTTTCTGCCCACGGTCGAAGGGGGAAGCAGCCGCGCTGGCGCGCTGGTGGCCGATGGCGCCGAACGCATCCTAATTGAATACGACTTGCAGGCACTCGACTACGAGGGCGTGCGCACCGGCGCGTTGCGCAGCGCACAAATCGAACTCGACCTGGCCAACGACTACCGCATCGAGACCTCGTCCAATTTGCAAACAGATGGCATCGGCAGCAGCGCCAACGCCGTTTTTCTACCGCAGACGCGCTCGACGGGCAATGTACAAGACCGCAGCAATACGGGCCTAATCAACGTGGATTATGGCCTGCCGATAGCGAGTGAAACCTACGGCGTCGACTGGAATATGCCCGCGTGGCGCGGCCTGTCCCTGCTAGGTGAAATAGCGCTTAATCGCCGCCTGTGGCGCTACCCCAATCCAGCGCTCAAACGCCACCATCAGATTGCCGAAACGGCGGCGGCGATGTACGGGCAGGCCTCTTATTTGCGCTACCCCAACCAAATATCCATCGAGCTATTCTCGATGGACGACGACTACAGCAGCAACTACTGGCTGACGACGCCGAATGGCCTGATTTTTTACGAGTCGGATATTCCGCAGGTCTACGAGTTAGTCGATGACGACGACGACTTCAACGCCGTGCCCGAATGGCTGCGCCCTTACCAACCGAGCACGGGAGAAGTAGCCTGGCCGGGCTACGATGAGAATGGCGACTTTCTCAATGACCACAACCAAAATGCCAATCTCATCCCCGATTACGAAGAGCCCTTCCTGCGCTTTCGCTCGGACCGACCGGAATTTCTCGCCGGTTTGGACATGAACCACAATGGCACCATCGATCGCTTTGAAAACGACGAGTTACCGGACTATCCCTACAAACGCGATCACCGCGGTTTTAACGCCTATTTCAAGAGCCATGCCGGCCCCGATGCCGCGCTGACCTTGGGCCGCCAAGACATGCGCTTAGTCGCCGGCGACGGCCGCACCCGCGCCTGGTATGCACTGGGCACCTGGGTGCGGAGCATAGCCGGTGGCCGTCTGCGATTCTTCGAATATGCCGCGCTGACCAAGGACAATATTGCCGACGACCTAGTGCAATGGGTGCAGCCGGTCGATGCCCAAGGGCGCATGCGCGAAAAAGACGACGAGCTACCGGCGCAAAACACCTGGGAGCAGGTATTCTACGCCGATCTCAGCCAACAGCTAGGCCCCGGCCTACAGATGCAGCACCGCCTAAAGTGGGCCGTGCTGCGCCAGCGCGCGCCACGAGACGTACTGCGCATGCGCGAGGCGCGGCGCACGAGCGATTTCACGGGAGTGATCAACCGGGTGCAGTGGAGCCTTCCCTTTGGTCTGGCCACGCTACAGCCGCGTTTCAAAAGCGAGTATCGCCACGAACGCCCCTACAGCACTCGACGCCCGGTCTTCAGCACGATAGAAGAAATGTTCACCCTGCTGTGGACCCAGCCGCTCTTGGCAGAACAAGTCGGCGTCAGCTACTATCCGCGCTACGGCCGCCAGAGCTTCAAAACAACCTTAGAGTTAGGCCTGGAAACTAGCCGCCTATGGTTGATAGAAGGACAAACAGAGGAAACAGAACAGGACTTCTGGCGCTGGACGCTGATTGCCCAATTGCGCAACGGAGTTGCCTACGAAGGCTACCAGTTAATAACGCGAGCGGGGCTGCGCCTGAGCGGCTGGCAATTTGCCGACGGGCGCGACCAGCGTAGCAATGCGATCTTTATGACCATTAATGCGGGGTTGCAATGATAGCGTCCCCTCTATTCACCCTCGTAACCATGCTGCTATTGGCCAGCCCAGCCCAGGCGCAGCAGCGCTTTGTCCTCGGCGCCGAGGGCGTTTCCTGGCAGAGCGGCGGCCAGCACCGTGCCCCGACCGTGTTCTTTAAACCAAAAGGCAGCAGCGTGCGCGAAGACACGACGAATACGCCCGGCGACGCCATCGACTTTGCCCACCGTCCCGGCTGGATCAGCCCGCTCTTTTTCGACCCCGACGATAATATCTCCGCGCGCGTGCTCGAACGCGACGGCCTCATTTTTATCAGCGGTGCTTTTTACGGTGCCCGCGAAGCAGAACAACTGCGCGGCACCGTCAACGGCGACCACAGCGTCGCTTTTGAACGCCGTCCCAGCCTCGAAGAGGCCACGCCAAAGATCCGCGACGTATCGGTGCGGCTCGACTTTGCCGTAGCCGTAGGTATTCATCGCGTGCGCTTTTACCCGCGCAATACCGTAGTAGAAGCGCCGTTCTTTCCCTTTCAGGAAGACTACCTGCGCTCCTACGAACTATGGGTCAACCCAACGGAAACGGATTTAAATACGCCCGACCGTTTAGTACGGCGCAACACCACCAACGAAGAGTCCGTAGTAGATATCGAGATGGCACCGCAGTACGTTCGCTTTGTCAAGTTGCGCTCGCTAACGACCGTGCCCTTCGAATTAGACGAAATCGAAGTCTACGGCACGGGCTATATGGCTCAGGGCACCTATCTATCCGACATCATCGATCTGGGCGACCGAGCTTCAATCGGCCCGCTGCGCTGGCTACAGGCGATAGTGGGGGATTCACTCTTTTCGCAGCTCAATGTGCGCGTGCGCACGGGCACCGACGACACTCCGATGGTCTACCAACAGTGGGTGCGCGACTCGGCCGGAGCACCGACGGGATCTACCCAGGTCACACCAGAAGAATATTACGCGTTAGAGCGGAGAGACCGAGCGCCCCTAGGCGAAGAAGACCTGACCAATTGGAGCCCCTGGGCCACGGTCGAAAACGGCGAGTTGGCCACCGTCCCCATACCGCGCCGCTACGCGCAACTGCGCTTAGAGTTTGCCGGCGGGCTCTTTAATACGCATACCGTAGAGCGTATAGAGTTCGAATATCTCGTGCCGCCAATCGCCGACGAGCTACTAGCCGAAGTCTATCCGCGCTTAGCTCAAGCCGAAGAACCGGCGACCTTCCGCTACGCAGTGCGCCTGGGCAGCCGAGGAGAGATACGCGGCTTTGACCGCTTGGAAATAGATACTAATATCGCCGTGACCTCCGTGCGCGAACTCAAAATAAACGGACGCCCGGTGGACTTCGAATTGGAAGACGTGCGCGCAGATGCTTTTGCGCTGCGCTTCCCCTTAGTGCAGGAAAACGATACGGTCTTAGAATTCACCTTCGACCTGCCCATTTTCCGCTTTGGCACCACCTTTTCCGGACGCGCTTATAACACGCAGGCCGGCTCCGTACCACAGCTCTTGCAGGCGGGCGACGCCATCGAGTTCGCCCCCGACGACCACGCCACACTTTCCGGCCTCTTCGTCGCCATTCCCAAAGCCCAATTGGGCAAACTAGTCGGCGAAATCGCCGTGAGCGGGCGAATAATTACCCCCAATACAGACGGTATCAACGACGCATTTTCCCTGTCTTTTAACTTGCTACAGCTGCTAAAACCCGCACCGGTAGCCCTAGAAATATTCGACCTAAGCGGCCGTCGTCTGCACCAGACCTGCACCGACGAACGGGGAATAGGCCCCGCCGCTTGCTCTTGGGATGGCCGCCTAGCCAACGGAAAATTAGCCCTACCGGGCACCTACATCTGGGTACTACAAGTAGAAGCCGACGCCTTCAAAGAAAAACACATGGGCACAATAGCCGTGGCCTATTAAATGACACTGCAAGAAACGAACACTTCTACACTCAAAATCTGCCTGAGGACGAGGGGCTATTGGCAAAAAGGGTTATTGCTGTCTGAGGCCCAACGGGCCGAGTTGCAATGTTCCTTTTTGCCAATGCCTCCTCGGACGCCCCTGCATAGGACACTAAACTTGCACGCACTCTTCACCATACTAATCGCACTCGCCGCGACGCTCATCGGGGACACTTCGCTGCATGCCCAAGACTACGGCGCCCGCCTCGGCAACGTCCAACGCGGCGGCAAAGTATCCTTCGAACCCACGGGCCCCGGCGTGCTCTTCGACGCCCTCGACCCCGCCGTGCGAAAATGGTATGTACCACAAGAGCTCTACGCCGAATACCAGTGGAAACAGTGGGAGTATTCCAACTACGCGCGCGAAAACTATCAGCGCTACGTATCGACCTCGTTGGAGGGCAACTTTTTCTACGACCTCTACGGTAACTTCGTCACGCGGGGCTGGTTGATCTACGATTGGCAGCAGCTCAACCCCGAACCCTTCGGCAGCACGCTGACAAAGACCTCGCTCTTCGGGCGCTGGTTCAACAACCTGGTCGTGGCTTCCGACCACAAGGGACAGTATCATTACTCCATCGCCGTGGGCAACGAAATACGCACGACGCTGACACCCATGACCTTCTCCAAACCGCTCTTTAACGGCATCCAGTGGGACTTTGCCGCCGACAAATATGAAGCGACCGTTTTGCTCTCGCGCATCAGCGACCCCAATTCCTTTCTGGTCGGCGGCACGGCGCGTCAACTCACCGACAATACCAATCTCGCCGGTGGACGCCTGACCGTACAGGTCGGCGACTTTGTCAAGATCGGCGGCACCTTTGTCAACGCCCACCACAGCTACACGCGCGCCGAGGCCTTCAGCGACGATATTTTTAAGGGCGACCTGCTCGGCGTGCAAAACGAAGAAGCCGTGGGATCTATCGCCATCCGCATTCGCGACGATTCGCCAGAGGATGGCGAGGGTGGCGGTGCGCTCTTTGCCAGCGACCTGCTCATCCGCGACCTAGAGGGCAACGAGACGCGCGGATCGGAGATTGGCTTTCGCGCCTTAGTTGAAGGCGGTTTCCAGCGTCGCGGCTTTTTGGCCGCCGACGGCAACGAAGAGATCGTGCTGAGCTTCGACTTTTCAGATATAAGCTATACAGGGCCAGACCCCAGCCAGATCGAGCAGGTAACTATTGAGCTAGTCCTGGCCAACGACTATCTAGTCGAGATGAGCTCCGACCGCCAGGCGGCTGTTTTTCTGCCGATAGCACAGGCGGCAGGCAATGTCCAGGACGGCTCGAACCAACGCGTGCTGGCCTTTGATTATGGTCTGCCCACCGCCAACCAGATTGCCGGTTTTACGCTAGAGCTAACGGACCTCGAAGGCCTCCAGGCCTATGTCGAATACAATATCAACCACCGCTACCGCCAGTATCCCAACCCGCGCCTGACCCAGCACAGTACCGCCTCTGCGCGCGCCGAGGCCTGGACCGCCAATCTATCCCAAAAAGCCTATCCCTACTTTTTTTACGCCGAAGCCTTCAACGTGGACGCCGACTATAGCACCGCGATGGACGTCGTCGACGAAAACGGCAACATTGACTATGACCGCGAACTGCAGCGCTACGAGTTCGTCGACGACAACGACGACCAAGACCGCCGCCCCGACTGGAAACGCAAGGGCTGGGGCTTCGGCGATTTGGAGATCTTTCCGGGTTGGGATGAGAACAACGACTTCGTCTCCGACTTCAACCAGAACGACAACGAGATCAGCCCCAACCGCATCCCCGACTACGACGAACCCTTTCTGCGTTTTCGCACCGACCGACCGCAGTTCCTCTACGGCGTGGACATGAACCACAACGGCACCATCGACCGTTTTGAAAACGACG
>JBLHGI010000065.1:0-21249 GCA_047616505.1 Planctomycetota bacterium | reverse complement strand
CGTGGCACTAGATGCATCGACCATTTTGCCCTTGCGGTCGGGGCGATATATTCACTGTAGCGTAGTCGATAAGGGCCAGGGCATTCGCCGAGAGCATTTAGGGCAGGTATTCGACCCGTATTTTACGACAAAAGAAGAGGGTACTGGCCTGGGGTTGGCCTCTTCCTTTGCCATTATTAGCAATCATGATGGTTGGATGACGGTCGACTCAGTCGATGGAGAGGGTGCACAGTTCGATTTTTATTTACCCGCTGCTACTACTGAGGTTCTGCGCGAAGATGTGCAGCATAAAGGCGTGTCTTATAGTGGGGGTCGCGTGTTGTTGATGGATGATGATGAGAATTTATGCGAGGCTGCTCAGCGCGCCTCAGGGTATCTGGGGTACGAATTGGTTACCGTCGGAGATGGCGATGAGGCGGTTGCTTTTTATAAAAAAGAGCTTGAGATGGGGAACCCATTTGATGTGGTCGTGCTCGATTTGACGATCCCAGGAGGTATGGGGGGGCAGGAGGCTGCGCGACGCCTATTGGAACTAGATCCAGAGGCCGGACTGGTTGTTTCAAGTGGGTATTCTACGAGCCCAGTGCTGGTTAATTGCCGCGCGCATGGTTTTATGGACCAAATCATCAAACCCTATACTATGGACGAATTGGGGCAAGTCCTCGCGCGCGTGCTCTCCTGATACGAAGATTTTCAAAAATCTGAAAAGTTGCCATCCTCCTCGTGACGCCTCATCGTGCGCAAACGCCATTCGCCTTGATGGCGGGCTTTTTCTAGCCCTTCCGCGCAGATCGAGACTCCCAAGCCCGGCTTTTGTGGCAGTTCGACAAATCCATCTACTAATTTTAAAGGTTCCGTAAAAAACCCTGCACCGCCCCCACCGCCATATTCCATAAGCAGGAAGTTGGGAGTCGGGGCCATAGCGTGGATCGCGGCGACTATGCCCAGGGGATCGGCGGCGCTATGGGGGGCTACGAGTATTTCGTGTACCTCGGCAAGAGCGGCAATATGGCGCATTTCGCGGATGCCGCCGCAGTGGCGGATATCGGGTTGGATAATGGCGGCGGCCTTTGTTTCGCAAATCTCGCGGAAGCCCCAGCGGGTAGTGCAGCGTTCGCCGGTGGCCAGTGGAATCGAGGTCGACTGGGCCAATTCGCGCAGTGGGCCAATATTGTCGGGCATAGCTTTGGTCGGTTCTTCGACAAAGAGTGGGCGAAAGCATTCCAACTCGCGCAGCAGTATTTTAGCTAGCGGCGGGCTAGCGGCGCGATGGAAGTCGATGGCCAGATCGATTTCGTCGCCGATGGCCTCGCGAATAGCGGCAATATGGGCGACGACGCGGTCGATTCCAGCAGGGGTCTCGATGGGGCGCACCGGGTGCGGGAATGGGGTGGTTTTAACCGCTGTAAAACCCGCCTCCACGCTTTTGCGGGCGCTGGCCGCGGCCAAGGCGGGAGTCGCGCCCCCGGCACCGCCGTAAACGCGTATGCGCTCGCGGACCGAACCGCCGAGCAGTTTCCAGATGGGCAGACCGACGGATTGGCCGAGGAGATCCCAACAGGCCATTTCGACTCCGCTCAGCGCCGAGAGTAAGATCGGCATTTGTCGCGAGTAGGAGGAGCGAAAGAGCGTCTGCCAGTGGTCTTCTATTTGTAGCGGATCGCGGCCGATGAGATAGTCGCCCATGTCTTCTATGGCCCGTGCCACGGTGCGTCCGTGCTCGTAGTTCATCGGCGAGCCTAGGCCGACGAGGCCCTCGTCGGTATATACGCGTAGCAGTAGGCCGCGATTATTGAGTGGTATAGTTTCTAGTCTTTCTATTTTCATCTATTGAGCCACTCTTTGACGCGCGGGTGTTCCAAGACCTCTTCGTTGAGTATAAAGTCCGGGCGGCGGTGTTCAAGGGTATCCGTAATTTGCTCGATCGTCTTTTGGTCGAGTCGTATGGTCGACTCGACTGAGATGCCCGCATTGTGGTTGGTGCATATAATACGAGGGTGGTCCTTGTGAATGGCACGCGGACCGTTGACGGGATCATCGACGACGTAATAGTAGAGTTTGTCCTCGTTTATGGCGCGGTTGACGGCCTCGTCGTCGACTAGATTACCACGCGATGGATTGACGAGTGAGGCGTGTGGTTGCATCGCCGAAAGCAGGTCGTAGTCGACGATGGTATCGTCACCGGCGACGTGCAGGCTGATTGTATCGGACTGCTCAAAGAGGGCCTGGGGTGAATCGACGGCTTCGGCGCCATACTTAGCGGCGATTTCTTTGATATCCGGGCGCGTATCGTACATGAGTAGACGCCCTTTGTCGCCGAGTAAGGGCCGGGCGCGCTGAGCTACTTCTTGACCGATGCGGCCACAGCCAAACAGGCCCAGAGTTGATCCCTGTGCCTCGTAGGTGCGGATGATAGAAAAGTCACCGCCATGTGAGAGGCGGTTGAGCGTGTAGACGCGTTTGAGCGTGGCCATCCATTGG
Source organism: Planctomycetota bacterium (assembly GCA_047616505.1). Taxonomy (GTDB): domain Bacteria; phylum Latescibacterota; class UBA2968; order UBA8231; family UBA8231. The sequence goes on along the minus strand of JBLHGI010000065.1, from coordinate 18,768 downwards.
GCGATGGTGTATTCGGCCACCGTGTCCATATGCACGGGGGTGACCGTTATGAGCACGCCGTGGCGAGTGGCTGCTTCCACGTTGACCTTGTCGAAGCCCACGCCCCAACGCGCGATGATGCGCAAATTGCTGGCCGCCGCGTAAAACTCGTCGGTATAGAGGGACGAACTGGCAGCGGAAGCGACGATGCCCTCTGCGTCGGCGGCGTTGAGCACTTCGGGTTCGTCGACGAGATCCCCGTACTGGGCAAGCTGTTTCATGCCTGCTTCGCGCTCGCTGGAAGCGAATTCATCGTTGCGGAATTGAGCCGTAATTAAAATTTTAGATTCCATTTGTTAAGCCCTTCTCTTGTAGTGATTTATCTACATTTTTTTTAGGTGGTATTGAATCCATTGCTCCGGGTTGTCGCACGCAGAGCGCCGCTGCATGCGTCGCGCGTAACAGCGCCTCCTCGACCGGTTTATCGTCCGCTATAGCCGCGAGGAAATAACCGGTAAAAGTATCACCTGCGGCCGTGGTATCAACGGCTTCGACGCGCAGCGCTTCGACGTGGATCTGCCGTTCGGGGGAGCGATAATGCACTCCTTTTTCGCCAAGTGTCAATATGATTTGAGCATTAGGCAGCCGTTGCGCTAGGGCGCTTGTCAGGTCATCCGTTGCGCTTAGGGCGACTAAACCCTCTGCTTCCTTTTCGTTGACGATGAGAAATTCGACCCCTTCGAGCGGATAATTGAGCACTGCGGTGTTGAAGGGCGCTGGATTGAGCGCGGTGCGCATACCGCGCTGAGCTGCTTGGTCAATCAGATAGGGGATCTCGTTTGTCTCGTTTTGCAAGAGCAGTATATCGCCGATGGCGAAGGCGTCCAACACGGAATCTATATAGGGCCTGCTCAGCGTAGTGTTGACTCCGGGATATAGTACAATGCTGTTTTGGCCGCTCTTTTCTACCTGGATTAAGGCGTGGCCTGTATGACCGTCTACGGTCTTTGTAAACTGCATATCAACGCCTAAGTTTTTCAGTTTATCCGCTAGCCATTGACCATCTCTACCTATTTGACCAGCGTGGTAGACTAAGGCGTCCGCCTGAGCTAATGCCGCCGATTGATTGGCTCCTTTACCGCCGGCGTAGATCTGGTGTGAGGTGCTGGCTATGGTCTCGCCTGGTTGTACTATGTGGTCGACTTGGTAGACGAGATCTATATTGAGAGAGCCAAAGTTGAGAATTTTCATAGCGGTTTATGTGATTTTTTTATGAGACTGTCAGACAGCAGTTTATGCGTTTATTTCTGCTAAAATTTTAGCGGTTGCAGCTTCTAGGAAGCGCAGGTCGTTATTGACATCGATAAAATGAAATCCCTGCTCGATTCGGGCGCGGGCTCCGGCTGCATCTTTGACGGGAATACCGCAGGGAGTGCCTGCTCGCTGGCATCCCTCGCGGAAGAGCTGCAGCGCCGCTTCGTGGTCCGGGTGTCCGGCTTCGACTCCCATGGACATCGCCAAATCGCCAGGCCCCAAGAAACCAATGTCGACGCCCTCGACGCGGGCGATAGCTTCGGCATTGTGGATGCCTTCCATATCTTCGATTTGCGGGATGCAGAGAACGATATCGTCGAAGGTTTGGCGGTAGTTAGGACCAAAAGTGGCACAGCGTCCCGTGCCGGCAGAGCGTTTGCCGCGCGGTGGAAAACGCATGGCTTCTGCTAATTGAGCGGCCTGTTCAGGGGTGCTGACGTGGGGAAAGACGATGCCATAGGCACCGGCATCGAGCAGACGAGCTGCCGTGACGGGATCGTGGTCCCAGGCGCGTACCAATGGAATGGCGCCACGCGCTTCTATGGCGCGGAAAGTATGGGCGATAAGCTGCATATCAAAGGCGGTGTGTTCGGCATCCACTACGAGCCAAGTGAAGCCTGCTGCAGCCATAACTTCGGCAGCCAACGGCGAGCCTAAGTTGAGCCATGAACCAATGGAGGGGCGTCCGTTGGCTAGGGTATCTCTAATCGTATTATTCATGTTTTTCCTTTTTCCAAGAGCGGTAAGAGCGACTAATATAGCTCTTTTGTTGAGTGCTATAAAGCGGGGACTTTCTTTTGAATTTGGAAGGTTTCAAATTGGTCTCCGTTGAACAAAAGAGATGAACTTCTAATGCTACAAGCACTGCGCTATTGTTTCTATTTTAATTTTTACGCCTTTGAAACAGGGGGGAGCGCCGTATAGATTTGCCTTTAAATCGATGTCTAATCGAGCCTCTGAGCATGTATCAGGGGCTTTTTTTATGCCTTTTGGCACTGAAGGAGCAGTTGCCTATTGTTGTGGAAAGGCTTGATTTTCGACCCCCATATGGATGTATTCAAAGATGTGATATAAGGTTTATATATGGATCGTAAGTTGTTGTTAGACATAAATTAAATCATTTTTTACTATGTGACAGAAGTCCTCGATCCGATCGTACCGCAATACTAGGCCGACCTCATATATTGGGCGGCCATTGGCACGCGCACGACCGAATCGCAGACGCATCGGGAAATGGCTAGTGGAGCTTTACTATATCCGGAGTGTGTTGAAGAGGCGATGCCGCTGTTGGAGGCGGTCGGCGAACGTTCGAACGTCTTTGTCGACGGTAGTCATGCCAACTCGGGTAAGAAATACCAGGGGCAGGAGCGAGTGTGGCGCTCAGTATTAGATCGGCGCCTAGGGGGTAATGGCGCCATCGTCCGCATGATGTTGGAGAGTTGCCTCGAAGAGGGGAACCAATCGGTCGCCATTGGCCGTAAGGGATGCGCTATGGCGTATCCCTTACCGATGATAGAAAGGGTATCTGTGGAGACAACTCAGCAACTCTTAGAGGAGGCCTATGTGGCCCTGGTGGAGCCTATAGTCGGAGTTCCTTAAGCCGTTGCGATAATGCGGTCGACCTCTTCGCGCAGTTTGACGAGGACCTCGTCGTAGGAGAACTGGCCGATTTCTTCGGGACCGCGTTTTAGATTGACGAAGTTGGGGGCGCACCACAGGCCTAAATCAGCGTCGTCGGTCTCGCCCGGTCCGTTGACTCGGCACCCCATCACGGCGATGGTGATCGCGTGTTCTTTGGCGTATTGCGTAACTTCGCGCACGCTGTGGGCTAGATCGATAAAGGCTTCGTTTTCGACGCGGGAACAGGAGGGACATGAAATGATATTGAGCCCGGCGTCGAGCAATTTGGGCACGGAGCGGAAGCGGCCTGAATAGATATCGTCGAGGATCTGGCGACCGACGTGGATTTCTTCGCCTTTGTCGTCGAAGGGGAGCGTAAGGGAAACGCGGACCGTGTCGCCGATACCTGCTGTTATGAGCTGTTCGAAGGCAATGCGCGTTTTAATAACGCCTTCTGGAGGCATGCCGGCCTCTGTGACGCCGAGGTGCAGGGGCACATCCGGTCGTTCGGCGGCAAAGCGCGTGTTGGCGGCAATTACTTTCTGCGGGTCGGAGTTTTTAAGGGAAACACAGTAGCGGGTAAAACCGAGATCGTCGAGCATTTGGCAGTGCTCAAAGGCGGAGGCGAGCATGGGGGAGATCGAATCGTCCTCCGGGAAGAGTCCGACCTTGTCGGGATCTACTGAGCCACAGTTGACGCCAATTCGCAGCGCGCAGTCGTTTTTGCTGGCCTGCTCAGCAATAAAGGCAACTTTGTCGGCGATGCTCTTTTCTTTTTCGTGATGGTAGAGATGCCCTGGGTTATAGCGCACTTTCTGTACGTGGGGAGCGACCTGTTGCACCAAGCGGTAGTTCTCCTGTAAGTCTACGCTCAGTGGCACCTCGGTATGCTCCGCTATTTCGGCTAAGGCGTCGACGTCTTTGCGGCTATCGACCGCTATGCGGATTATATCAGCCCCAGCTTTTGCGAGCAACTCGACCTGTCGCATCGTCGCTTGGACATCCTGCGTGCGAGTTGCCGCCATGCTCTGCACGGCAATGGGGTGGCCTGCGCCAATGAAAGTGGTGCCAATGCGCACTTCGCGCGTGGCATTGCGCTCTATTTGGGTTATCAAGGGCCATATCCTTAGTTTTGTTTATTCGTATAGTGGAGTATCAATGATTAAATATGAGCTTAAAAAAAGAGGCGTCAACCGATGGATATAAATCGTCTTAGAATAAGCTTGACAAGCATCCTATCTTTGTTTTGAGTAAGCTATCGTTTACTTACTTAAAAAAGATAAGATGAGAAAAAATAAAAAAGGCGAAATTATTGCTGCAACGGTGCAATTAGTTGCGCAAAGAGGGGTTAATGGAGCATCGATTCGCCGCATTGCGGAGGTGGCGGGGGTGACCGAAGGGGCGCTTTATCGCCATTTTAGGAGCAAGGAGGATCTCTGCCAGCAGGCTTATTGTCATATTGTTTCCGATATGATTGCCGCGAAAGAAGAGATTGCCGCCAGCAAGGCCGATGTAAAGACCAAATTTGAGGATTGGGTGCGCGTTTCCTATGAGTACTTTGATCGCTACCCAGATGCCTTTACTTATGTAGTGCTTATTCCGCACGATTTCCCCAGCGATCTCGAGCACGTTATATCGCGCCAGAGCAACTTGCTATCACAGGTTATTGCCGAATTAGCAAGCTTTCCCGACGATGCTATGCGTTCACTGGGCATGGGCGTGAGTCATTTTACGGGTGTGATGCTCAATGTGCCGCGTCTGATCAACGAGGGGATGCTCGAACGTCCCGCTACGCGCTATACTAGCGAGGTGGTCGGGGCTATTTGGCGAATGTTCGCCATTGATAAGTCGCCGCGAAAAAATTAAGACAACGGCAAATCGATCCGCATATTGCCCGCGTTGTGCGAGCGCTGTATGGCGAGGGCAATCTCCAGGGCACTGCGCGCTGCCTGCGGCGGACAAACCAGTTCACCGCCATTCTCCAATACATTGACAAGTTCGGCAACGGCGCCTAGCTGATGGGTGTACATGTAGTTTCCCACCTGTAGATCGCTCTCTAGCCACTCGTAGTGTGATGTGCTGCGTATTAGGCGCGCGTTGCGTTCGGATAATTCGAGTCGGCCCTCGTCACAAGTGATATTGAGTTGTGCGCCGGATAAAGTGGTCTTATAGGAATTATAAAAAGCGCGCACTCCTCCACCATAGTGGATATAAGCCGATGCGTAGGGCTCAGAGTCGGGATCGCGTCCGCCGCTGCCACCATATTCGTCACTCCCAGCAAATCCTTCTTCTAATTCGGCGACTAACCACTGTGCCGGTGTTTCGGCAAAATAGTTCAACATATCGATAAAGTGGATGCCATTGCGAAAGAGCATGGAACGTTGACTGAACATTTCGACCACTATCGTGCGCAGGGGGCCGATCTCTCCGGTGCGGATAAGTTGGCGCGCCTTGACATAGTTTGGATCCCAGCGCCGCGTATGCTCGATCGATAGTAGAGTATTGGTTTCTTCACAGGCCGCGATCATGCGGTCGGCATCGGCTAGCGTGGTGGCAATGGGTTTTTCGCAGAGAATCGCACTCGGCGTGCTGTGTGCCGCTTGTACAACAATATCGGCATGGGCGTGGTCTGAGGTGACGACGCTAAGCAGGTCGGGGCGTATTTCCTTCAGCATTTTCTGGTAATCGGAGTAATAGCGCATCTGGGGCCAAACGTCTTGCCAGGTCTGGCTAAATTGTTCGAGTGCTTCCGAGTTCAAATCGCAGACGGCGCAGAGTTGGGTCTGTGGATGTCGATGGTAGGCAGCAGCATGAGAGCGCGGCATAGATGCGTATAGGCCCCCATCTTCGCTGTCGGCGGGACGTGCTGCACCAATTCCAGTAAGACCAACGATCGCAGCGGAGTATGGAGGCATATTCGTTCCTCGTGCGTTGTTCAGGTAAAGAATGCGAAGACGGAGGGGAAGGTTAAGGCGACACTCGGGTGACGAAGGATTTGTCTGTCGGGGGCTGTATCAGCTAGCGAGGTCCCCCCGGTTCTCATCACTATAAAATGAGCGGTGAGAACCGGGGGAAAACAGAACTTTTAGTCTTCCGCTGGAAACCAATCCTCAATTTTCAGGCAGATGGCACGTGCTTGTTTGGCGCTGGAAATCTCAAATTTGCTGCGCTGGATAAACGACCCTTCTCGTTTCTGATAACGACGTATGGAAACTTTCTGCTGGCCGTATTCTTCTGTTTTGCGGTCGAGGTCTTGGTAGAGGTACATAATCGTAGCCCAAGACCCTTTGGTCAGCACCTCTTTAGATACTTCTTTGCGCAGCACGCGCCCATCTTCTTCGTAGTTTATGGTTAGCTCTTCGATGCTTTCGGCCATTATTAACGAACCCAATTTTAAGTGTTTACTGAGGGTGCTAATGATATCTGATACTGTTATAGGGAAATATATACCTAATGTTTCTAGACTGGCAACACTATTCTGGATACGCGTGGATCGGCGTGTCGCTTGCTCGCTGTGTGTGGCCTGTGTATAATCTAAAAAATTAAAAAACAACAGAAATGAGCATGGGCAAAACTGACGTGGAATTAAGCATACGAGACAAATACACACAAAGAGATGGTACCGTCTTCCTCACAGGCATGGAAGCGATCGTGCGCCTGGTGTTGGAGAAGCAGTGGCGAGATGCCGAGCTAGGTCCGGTTAACCAGACCTATTTTAGCGGCTACGAGGGCTCGCCGCTAGGAGGGCTCGATCTCAAACTCGTCGAACAGTTGGGGGTATTAAACGAGCTGGGGCGGACCTTACACCAATTTGGTATCAACGAAAAAACAGCGGCATCGGCCATGCTGGGAACGCAGTTTGCCGACAGTGGTGATATCGATGCCTTTTGGTATGGCAAGGCGCACGGAACTATGTGGGTTCCAGACGAAGTGTGGTTGGCCAACTTGAGTGGTACCGCTGCTCGCGGTTCGATGGTGCTGCTAACGGGAGAAGATCATCGCTCAAAAAGTTCGGTTTCACCTGGGGCTAGCGATGGCGTATTGCGCAGCTGTCTGGTGCCCACATTTTATCCGGCGAGTGTGGCAGAGATTATCGAGTTGGGGCTGCACGCCGTCGCTCTTTCTCGCCACACGGGCGTAGTTACGGCGCTTAAGCTCGTAACGCCGGTCTGCGATGGAGCCAGCACGATCAACTTGGCGACGGTGCAACCCGATATAGTCTTGCCGCCGCGTCGATACGACAAAAATTTCAACCGAATTGTCATGGCCACTCGCGCTTTGCCGATGCAGCAGCAGTTGGTAGAAGAACGCTTGCCTCTGGTCGACGAATATGTGCGCGCCAACGACATAAATCGCATTATCGACGCCGCTGCAGGAGGTTCCGTGGGCATTATTGCCACGGGCAAGAGTTATATCGACGTGCGCCAAGCACTCGACTATTTACAGGTGCGAGTACCCATTTTGCATTTGCGCATGGCCTATCCGCTGGATGCGCAGATCATACGGGATTTTGCCAAAGGGTTAGAGCGGATTTATCTGGTCGAAGAACCGGGTCCCTTTGTCGAGGAGGGCGTCAAAGCGGCGCTGTTGGGAACGGGTGTCGAAGCGGTCTATGGGCAGTGGGACGAGCTCGGTAAGCCGTTTGTGCCGTCCTATGGCGAAGTAGACCCCGAAGTGCTGGTCCAACTGTTGGGGCCGCGCCTGGGAGTTGATAAGCGGCAGCTACAGCAGGTAGAGTCGCGCGCATTACCTGAGTATCCAGCCGTGCCGAGCGTAGTGCCCATGTCTTGTGGCGGGTGTCCCTATAATAGCTTTCGCGATTTAAAAGAAAAGCCCGGGGGAGCGATTGGTTGCTCGTCCATCCGCGCTATTCCAGCCTACGATAACGGGGTGCTCTATATTCCGACGATGGGCGCCGGCGGTTCGATTTACAGCGGTTGGGCCCCCTTTAATGGCAACCAGCACATATTTCAGTATTTGGGCGATGGTTCATATTTTCACAGTGGCCGCGGGGCTATTCAGAGCTGCGTGCAGGGGCAGGTCAACATCACCTTTTTGTTGCTCTTTAACGGCGTGGTCGCGCTGACGGGAGGGCAGGATCCGGGGGGGGGACGCGAGGTGCCCGATGTGGTGCGGGAATTGTCGGGTTTGGGGGTTGTCCAAGTGGGTATCGTATGCGAAGATCCCGAGCGCTATCGCGAGATCGCCAGCGATTGCGTAGAGATCTTTGCTTTGGAAGAACACGGCGCGGCGCTGGATAGCTTTAAGCTGAAAGCCGGCACGACCGTACTGATCCTCGACAAAGAATGTGCGACGGAAAAAGGGCGTCGCCGTCGTCGCCAGGGGCTCAAACCAGATGAGTATGTGCTGATCAATGAAGAGCTCTGTGAGGGGTGTGGCGACTGTTACGATCAGTCGGAAGGCTGCGCGGCCCTTTATAAGATCGAGACTGAATTTGGCGATAAAACCCAAGTGCGACAGGCCAATTGCGCGCAGGATAAGCTTTGTATCGACGGCGAATGTCCCTCCTTTGTCGTGGCTAAACCGGCTGCCGGTGTGGCTTTGCGCCGGCGTACGCCAACACCGCTACACGATTTGCCGGAGCCCGTGCCGTGTGAGTTTGATGACAGCTATACGGTTTATGCCGTAGGGCGGGGGGGCACGGGGGTCATCACCTTATCACATCTATTGGCCTATGCGGCCATGATAGAGGGCAAATACGTCTATCTATCGAATAATACTGGGTTGGCGCAAAAAGGGGGGCCCGTTGAGGCTCCCATCGTTATAAGCACGGTGGAGCAACCTGTTTTTAATCGTCTCTTTCCCGGCCAGGTCGATCTCTATCTCGGCTTTGATATACTGCGCGCAGCAGAGCCACAGAATTTGCAGTTCCTGGCGTCTGATCGCAGTAAAGCGGTTATCAGTACGGCCGAAGTGCCTACGGCAGAGATGAACCGCAGGCCACGAGAAAGCCTTTCTCCTGCAATGGATTTGCTGCGGGATATGATCGATTCTACGGCGGGCAAAGGGCAGAATACCTATCTCGATACGTATTGGCTGGCCGAAGCTCTTTTCGCCGATATTATCTATGCCAATATGCTTTTGTTGGGCGCGGCGTATCAGGCTGGCACCATTCCCGTCGGGGCAGTCGCTATAGAACAGGCGATTGAACTCAATGGCAAGGCGATCGAAAACAATATTCAGGCATTCCGCTGGGGGCGATTGGCCGTAGCCGATCCGGCGCGGGTAGAAGCGGAGTTGGGGCGAAAGCGGTCGCCAGATGGCCAGGTCGTTGGTGAGATACAACAGCAATTGGCTCCCGAGGCAGGTGGAGACCTCCTGAAAAGAGTCTTAGCGTGGTCGCTACCCGTGCAGATGGAGCGACAATTTGCTCTGCGCATTGCCGAATTGTGTGCCTACCAAGATGAGACCTACGCGAGGACCTATCTGGATTTTGTCGAAGAGGTGATGCGGGCGGAACGAGCGTTGGATCGTGAACACAGTGCTTTGACGCAAGCCGTAGGAGTTGGTTTGTATAAGCTCATGGCCTATAAAGATGAGTATGAGGTGGCAAGGCTGGCGACGAAGAAGAGCAACGTAGAGCGCATAAAAAGCCTCTTCGATGGCGATATCGAGTTGAGTTACCGCTTGCAGCCACCAACGCTCCGTTGGTTGTTCAAACGCAAGATCGCCGTTGGCGGTTGGTTCTACTATGTGCTGTGTGCGCTGAGAAGGGGCAAGAAACTACGCGGCGGCGTGTGGGACCCCTTTGCACACACGCCGGCCCGGCGCTTGGAGCGGGGGTTGATAAAATGGTATAGGGATGGGCTCGAAACGGCATTGGAATATTTGCGGGAAGACAATTATCCGTTGGTGCTTGAATGGGCTAAATTACCCGACGCAATCCGCGGATACGAGGGGGTCAAAGAAAGGTCGGCTGAGGTACAGCGGCAGAAAGCTGAGCAACTGCTGGCCACTATATGCTCATAGTGCATACACCGCCTTTAAGCTGTTGTACAAAAAAAGGCGCTCCGCCATAGCGGAGCGCCTTTTGTATCTTTATCACCGCTGAGTTATTACCAGCGCGTCAAATTTCCCATAATTTTTTTCAGATCAATTTCGAGTGTTTGTTTTTCTTCTTCCAGTTGTTCGATGCGTGCACTGTTTTTCATCAACAGGTCATTTTGTTCGCTCGAATGACGCTCTATATCCTTCACTTTTTCGGCGAGTGTGGCATTCTGCTCGCTCGATTCATAGCGCTGCTTTTGTTTTTCCTCTAACTCTTTGCGCAGGGTTGCAATTTGAGTGTCTGTTTCTTTGCGGACCTGAGAGAGTTGGTTCTCAATTTCGCCAATTTTAGCGGCAGCATCCTCTTTGATGCGTTTTCGATTCAGCTCCAGTTGGTCTTTGAGCTGGCCGTTTTCTTCTAGGCTCTTGGTCTCTATCTCTTTTAGTCGTTCCTTGAGTTTACGACGGTCCTCACCTAGTGTTTGTGCCTGCTTTTGGTGTTCCTCGATCTGCTTTTCGGCCTCTTGTTTCTGCACTACCTCCATATCCAGCATTTGGTGCAGACGAGCAATTTCGTCGCGCTGGCGCGTGAGTTCAGTTTTGAGCCTTGAGGCAGTGAGAAAAGCTAGTATGCCCATAATGCCTGAATCCTTATAACTTCGCGCACCTGGACCTTAGGGAAGGGGATGCCAGGGCAATGAGCGGAAAATATTAAGTAAGTTTGCCTACTTGGCGCCATTCGATGTCTGGCATATCGGTCGCTAACTTGAGAGCGCCGGTGGCACCTGAATAAACGGGATCTTCGATCGTGCTAACTCGACAGGGGCCAAACTCGGTCAAATTGGAACGCACTTCCTCAGCCAAGCCGCGGATTTGAGAGCCACCACCGGCCATGAGGATATTGGAGCGAAGGTCGTGCTGATACTCTGGATCAAAGGTGATAATGAGTTCGCGGGCACTATTGATGAGTTCGGGGAGAATGCTCTCACAGGCTTCGCGCAACTCTTCCGTTACATCGTAGGTCTTCGGTTTGCCTTCGACTTGAAAATCCTCGTAAATAACTTCCTTTTGTGACGAAACAAAGGCGTACTGTTCCTTGATATGGCGAGCCATATCGAGTGTTATTGGCGAGTCCTTGACCTTTTCTTGTAAGAGCATGTGAAAACGCTGGTCGATGAAATTGCCGGCTTTGAGCAACGTGCGCTGGTCCTCTTCACTCGGGATCGTGCCGTGCATGCGACAGAGGTCGAGCGTGCCAGCACCAATGTCGATGATCAGGGCATTGTTAAATAAGTCGAGGCCATAGGCGACGAGGAAGGGTTCGGATGCGACGAGGGCATAATCAACTTTGCCCGTTACAGCATCGATGAGCGCTTGGCGGTCTGCTTCGGATGCGCGGGCCGGACAGCCGATGACTGCGCGCACTTCTTGACCAGGCTGGCGCTCCGAAAGCTCCATAATATAGGTGATTAGATGCTCAATGGCTTCCGCTTCGCGGTCGAGGCGATCTGGCTCTTCCGTTTCACTCTTTTCGGGTCTATAGCGGAATACACCGTGTTCAAGCGGCCATATCATATCGACGGCCATGCGATTGTTGATGCATTCCTCGCCGATGACGACCTGTTTTTTCAGGAATTTGTAGGAGATTAGATCTTTGGGCCAGCCAACTACACTGGCCACCGTGTGCTGGATGCCGGTGTTGGTAACAATCGAACTCTGTGAAGTGCCGAGATCAATGCCGACATACAGGATATTTTCGCTTCCTTGTCCTGCGGCGGCCGTTTGGTCAACTGACATGTGCAGATACTCCCGTAATAAAAAGGTCAAACTTTTTCAATATGCCCAATTTGCCCGAATGTAAGGGCCAGCAGGGAGGAATGTCAAGCAAAAGATACTATAATAAATAGCCTGAATCGGACCACGGCAAGAGGCGCAGCCAAGTGGCGGTGAGTTGCAGTGGAAAACGAGTGATCGGGCTTGCCGTTCAGAGGGCGGATGTTGTTGTTATTATTGCGAGAGTTATGAGATATATAATACTAGCTATATACGGGTTGTTCACCGCGCTTTGTGCCGGTGGTCAAGAGTTGGATATTGCTGCACCAGGCGAGATTCTACTGCGCTTGCGCGCCGGAGGGGGCAAGGTGGCGTGGGAGGGGCTGAGTCCCGAGTTGGCGCGGCGCTATCCGCTGGTTGAAGCTACTCCGATTTTTAGTTTGGAGCCAAAGCGGCGTGCTAAAGCAGCGGCGGCGGTGGAACTTGAGGCTTGGTACCGACTGAGCCTTGCCAGTAGTGAAGACCCCGAGAAAATTGCCGCTGATTTTGCTGCGCTTGAGCGAGTCGAATTCGCCCAGCCCAACTATTTGCGTCGCCATGCTGCGACTGGCGAGCAAGATTCACTATATAATTTGCAGTGGAGTCTACAAGAAATCGGTTGGCGTGCCGATGTGGAAGCCGCTGAAGTCGTCGTCGCCATAATCGATTCCGGCGTCGAATACGACCATCCCGACCTCGAGGGCCAACTGTGGCTCAACCCCGGTGAAGTCAATGGACTGGATGGGGTCGATGACGACGGCAACGGCTATGTCGATGACTTGGTGGGCTGGGATTTTAGCGATGCACCTGGGTTACCTGGGCAAGGAGACTACCTAGAGCGCGATGGAGATCCACGCGATGAGTCCGGGCACGGAACGCACGTAGCGGGTATTGTCGGGGCTGCCAGCGGTAATAGCAGGGGGATTACCGGTATGGCACCCAACGCGCGCCTTATGGTGCTGCGCGCCGGTTTTAACCTACCCAGCGGTGGTTATCTCGAAGATGACGATATCGCGGCGGCCATCGTCTATGCAGCTGACAATGGTGCACAGGTCATTAATATGAGTTGGGGGGATCCTCGCCCAGCGCCGCTTGTGCGTGATGCGGTGCGCTACGCAGCTGCCTCGGGGGTCATACTCGTCGCAGCGGCGGGCAACGAAGGCGAAGATGCCGTGTTCTATCCAGCCCGTTTTTCCGAGACGATTGCGGTAGGAGCGGTCGCGCCAAGAGGCGAAGTGCTGGCATTCTCTAATTGGGGTCCGAGTATTGATTTAGTCGCTCCGGGGCAAAGTATTCTCAGTTTGTTTCTCGGGGGGGGATATGGAGAACGATCGGGTACATCGATGGCTGCCCCGCACGTGACGGGTATGGTCGCTCTTTTATTAGGGCGCCGACCCGAGTGGCAAAGCGACGAAGTGCGCGCAGTCCTTCGTGCGACCGCGCGCGATGTGCACGCTGTGGGGTGGGATGTGTTTTCGGGTGCAGGTTCGCTGGACTTTTCTGCGCTAACCATCGCAGATCCACCGCTTGTGCGCATTAAAAATCCGGTGCAAGATAGCGTGGTCCAGGGGGAGAAGGCGTTGGTACAACTCGCGGTGGACGATGTTGAAGAATGGCAGTTGGCATGGGGAATGGGTAGAACCCCGCGCGATTGGAACCTGCTTGCAACGGGTATGGCAGTGCAAGTAGAGCACGAAGTTAGTTGGGACCTCAGTGAAGCCATAAGCGGTCTTTACCAGCTGCGCTTGCGCGCTCTGTGGCAAGGGCGTTGGGTGGAGGATCGAGTGCGAGTGCAATTGGAACAGAGCGAGCTTAAGGTGGAGGATGTCCGCGTAGCGCAGGTGTTGGCTGATGGGCATTGGCGCCACGTGGTCGAATGGAGCACGGCGACGACGGTGGCGGGGCGCTTGGTATTAGAGCGAGCGGGAGAGCGGGTACACGAACGGATTGTTTCGTCGTCGCCGTCGCAGCGCGTGGTGTTGCCGGCTGATCTGTCGGATGGTGATTATGATCTGTTGGTTCGCGCCGAAGCGGGTGGCCGGGTGGGGGAATGGGAAAGAGTTGAGGGCATTGCGCTCGCTAGCCCAAGCGTAGGGCACTGGCCTTTAGAAGTGGAATACGAACTACCTGCTGGCTATTTGTTGCCGACGGCCACTGACTTTAACGACGATGGCGCGGGTGAAATTGTGCAGATGGGGTATGGTGGAGGGCAGCAGTACAATGCAGCGGATTTTTACCAGCTAGTGGAGACGAGTTTACAGCGTGTATTTAACTCATTAGAGCTATATATACCGTGGAGTGTGCAGGATGGAGACGGCGATGGGCTAGAGGAGTTGCTGGCCGTCGATGCACGGCGCGTGCGTCTGCTCGAAGCCCCATCGCCCGGGGCGTTTCCCAGCCGCCTGGCATGGGAGCAGCGCGATGTGTGGGGAGGCGAAGTGGCCGATCTCGATGGGGATGGTTTTGTCGAGTTCTTTTTACGCTCTGCTAAGGGCAACTATTTTCAGGTCTTCGAGCGCGCAGGAGACGACGATTATGGCGAACGGGCCGTGCTCAATATCGATATCGATGGCAGTAGTCGTGGACAGTGGGAGTTGGGCCAGCGTCAGGTCGCAAGTGATCTAGATGGCGATGGGCGCGGCGATTTACTCGGGGGAGACAGCGGCGGCGGCCTCTTTGTATTCGAAGCGATTGCCGATAATAGCTATCGCCAGGTTTGGCAACAAGCGGGAGAGGGCGACGCGCGCACGGTGGGCGGGGGCGCCGATCTCGATGGGGATGGTGTGCGGGAATTTGTGGTGGCTCGCTATTTTGATGATGCTTTTGATCTATCTGCTCGTTACTGGCAGATAGAAGTATATGGCGCGTCGGGACGAGATGAGTATGCCCTCGAGTGGCAGACCCGAGTGTTGGGAGCTTCGCGCGGTGGCAGTGGTATTTCATACGGCGATTTAAATGGCGACGGCATATTGGAGTGGGCTCTGGTTACCGTGCCCGATATGTACGTTTTTTCTAGCTCATTCCCCGACGAATACGAGGCCGTTTGGCACGCTGTGGTCGCAAGAACGCAACGTCCACTCATGAGCGATATAAGCGGTGATGGGCGTGCCGAATTGGTCTTTAATACGGCGAACCAAGTGCAGGTAGCTTCGCATCGCGGCGAGTCCACTGCGATTTATGGTCCGGCCGTTCTGAAAGCGTATGCACTTGATCGGGAGCGAATTCAACTCGACTGGCAGCGCGTAGAGGGCGCCGTGGAATACCGCATCTACCGCGATGCGATCCTCTTGGAGCAAACGCCGGCTCTTACGTATATAGACCAGGCGCTGATAGAGGGGCAGAATTATCGTTATTATGTGCACGCCGTCGCCGCTGATGGGCGCGAGGGCGCACGGTCTGCCGAGGCCGTCGCCATGCCGCAATCGGCCCCATATATCCTCTCGGTTTCGCGTGCTGCGGCCCATCAACTCCAGGTAGAATTCAGCGCTGTTATGGAGCGAGTTGAACGTTCTGCACATCGCTTCCGAATCTCGCCCGATATTGGCATCGCATCATCGGCTATTGGCGATCGCGGTATGCGGCGCATTCTATTGGGCTTTGATCAAACGCTGCCCGACTCCGGGGTTTATGTGCTGCAAGTCAACGGGTTGCGCGGGGCTAGCGGGACCCCATTGGATTTAACTTCGCGCACGTTCTCTTTTGCCTTGACCCCACCCCAAATAGCTGCGCGTTTGTTAGAGGTCCGCGCACTGTCGGCGGATCGCATTCAGCTGCTTTTTGATAAGGAAATTCGCCCCGGGGTGGATTTGAGCAATGCTTTCCAATTAGATGGCGGACTGCTCTTAGAAGATATCAATGTTGATGGCAATGAGGTTATATTGACACTGGCAGCGGATGCGCAGCTGCGTCCGCTCGGGCATGCTTATAGCGTGCGCGTAGAAGGGTTGTTGGATGTGGACGGTTTGGCCGTTAAAGGCGTTTCGCGCTTCTTCTATGCCGCGTCGGACTTGAGCGAGGCCAAGGCATTTCCCAACCCATTTTACTCCGGACGCGGAGAGGTCGTTTTTGGGTTTTTACCGCCCCAAGCCGAAGTTTATATATACGATATACAGGGGCAATTACTGCGGGTTCTCGTAGAGCGGGATGGAGATGGCGGTATCGAATGGGCGGGAGACAATAGTGCCGGTCAGGCTTTGGCCTCGGGTATCTATTATTATCGGATTGTTGCTGCCGGCAAGAGCAAGGTCGCCACATTGGCTATTGTGCGCTAGAGAAGCAGCGCTTGACCCAGTGTAGCTCCCGACTTATTGTCGGCCGCACGCGCGATTTAACTACAGCATATGGAGGTTGAAATGGTCAATATCGGCATTGTTGGCATAGGCTTTATGGGCGTAACGCATTTTAAGGCTATGGAAAAGGTGCGCGGTGGGAAAGTGGCGGCAGTCGTATCGCGCGACGACAAAAAACGCAGGGGTGATTGGCGGTCGATCCAGGGCAATTTTGGCGGCGGCGGCGGCGTGCAGGATGTTACAAAAATAAAGGGGTATCGCGAACTCGACGAATTGCTGGCCGATCCCCAGATTGATTTGGTCGATCTTTGTCTACCCACTTCGATGCACGTCGAGACGACTTTGCGCGCACTGGAAGCCGGCAAACACGTTTTTCTCGAAAAGCCCATTGCCCTTTCGCTAAAAGATGCCGATCGGCTTATCGCAGCGGCGAAAAAACACAAACGTCACTTTATGGTCGCGCATGTGCTGCGCTATTTTCCCGAGTTTCGTCTAGTCAAAGAGTTGGTTGCCGGTGGTGAATATGGCAAGGTATTAGCCGCGCATTTCAAGCGAATTATTGCGCGACCCTCATGGTGGGATCCCAAGGACCTCAAGCGCACCGGTGGACCTGCGATAGATCTACATATTCACGACACTGATTTTATTCAGTATCTATTTGGCATGCCCAAATCGGTTGTTTCGCAGGCCTATACGGGCAAAGGTGGCACGGTCGAATATATTCACACCCACTACAAATATGCGGGCAAGATGGCCATTAGTGCCGAGGGGGGATGGCTTTCACAACAGGGTTGTCCTTTTGAGCATGGCTATGATGTCTATTTCGAAGAGGCCACGCTCAAATTCAATTCTTCGTGGGGGCAAGGCCCGCAATTGCTGACGAAGGACGGCAAGGTGCGCAAGCCACGTCTGGCTGGCAAAGATGGATTTGTCGGCGAATTGCAGGAGGCTGTCGATGCGGTAAAATCGGGCCAAGCATCAAAGGTACTTGGCGGGCAAAGTGCGCGGAACTCGCTCGAGCTATGTTTAAAAGAAATCGCAGCGGCCAAGACGGGGAAGCGGGTTGTAGTGTAATTATACAACGTAGACTTTGAGACCTACTGACTCTCTTGCTCCCACGCATTAAGCGTGCGTGCAAAGAGAATATCTGCTCTGGTGACGGCGCCTGCGCTATGGGTCGTCACGGCGACCGAAACGGTGCGCGATCCGGTGTCGAGCGAAAAATCAGGATGGTGATTTTGCTCTGTTATTGTCTTGACCAGGTGATTGAGAAAAGAGGTGATGTCCTTAAAGTTGGCGAGCTTGAAATCGCGCGCGATCGTGATATTATCGCGATGCCAGCCCTCGATATCCTTTAGCTCTGCGTCCGCTGTCTCTGCAGAAAGTGAAGTTTTGTCTTCGCTCATAAGATCCTCTTCTAAACAGATTAGGTTGGAGGCGCGCAGAGGTTATATCTAGGGTCTTCCTCCGCGTTCAAACTCTAGTGTTAAGACGCTATAATCTGGCGCAGGCGTTCGGCGATGAGTTCGGCCTCGCCTTCCTGTAGCGTCTGTGGGCCAAGGGTGATATCGCTGTCGCCGCCGCTGGTTAGGATGGAAGGCGTTCCCTCCTCTAACTCGATGCGCACCTGTGTTGCGGTCTTGGGCGCGCCGCTGCCCATGTGTAGATGGACCAGTGGAGATGCGGGGGGGAATTTGTTCTCGTAGGCCTTCGTGAACGTCGCTTCGATATCGGCTATATCGCCGACGGCTTCACCGATGAGCTGGCAGCGGCGATTCCATTCGTTGACCACGGCTTCTTCATCCATTTCGTAAAAGAGCTCTACGGCTTTGAGTAGCCCCGCGATTTCCTCCTTGCCCACTTTCATACCGCGACCGACAGCCGAGTGCGGGTTGCTATTAAGATGGCAGGCGCGCACTAAGTCCGCTCGTCCCAAGACGAGGCCAGAAGATTGGGGGCCGGCCAGCCCTTTGCCGCCGCTGAATACGACTAGGTCGACGCCCATGGCTGTGAGGTCGGAAAGATTGCAGCGGGGAGGCAGCTGGGCGGCGGCATCGACGATGACGGGCACGTTTTGTGCATGCGCTACTTCTATAACGGCGGGCAGCTGTTCGTTGGGTTGGCTGCCGAGGAAAAACACGGCGGCGGCCGTGCGCTCCGTTATGGCTGCCGCGTAATCTTCGGGCGTGACAGCTTGGCGCGAGCCGATTTTGACGAGCTGGCCGCCGCAGACTACAAAGCCCTGGTGCACGTAGTAGTGGCTGTCGACCAGACTGATGACAAATTCGTTGGCGCGGCCCTCTGTATCGGGTAGTTTCTGGATGGCGTCGCTGTTGGTGCCCGTCAGACAGGCGGCACCTGCCAGCATGAGACCACTGGCTGCTCCGGCGCATATAAAGGCTGCTTCAGCCCCCGTCAGTTCGGCGATGCGCAGCCCGGCTTTTTCGTGTAGTTCGTTGAGATGGACAAAGTGCCGCGAGGCTTCGGCCATGGCTTCGACCACCTCGGGTGACATGATCGAACCGCCGAGTGTAGTTATGGTGCCGCGCGCGTTGATAAAGGTGCGCAAGCCGAGACTTTCGTATATCGTCGTCATGTTTTTCTCCTCTCGATTGACTTTTATACAGGCACAAGGTACGTTTTTGAAAATGCGCCGACAAGAGTGATTAATGAATGATAAAAAACGCCATATGCCCGCCATGAAAAAAAGCGATTTACCCGCGGTGCTCGACATGGGCCAGATTTC
>JBLHGI010000064.1:0-21473 GCA_047616505.1 Planctomycetota bacterium | reverse complement strand
CGGCCCGCAGCATGTGGAGTGGGATGGTCGCGATGGTAAAGGGCGCGTTTTAGCGCCCGGTCTGTATCTACTCGAAATTGCCCTGCGCGCCGAATTGAAGACTTTTCGCCATTTGCGTCCCATTGGAGTAGCTTACTAGGGCGCGCTCTCGATCTGAGGTGCGTGCTACAAAAATAGGGAGAAGTGAGGTGGACACTCTGCGCGTAATGGTAGTAGACGACACGAGTCTCTATCGGATGTTGGTGACAAATTCGCTGCGCGCAGTAGGGGGCGTAGAGGTTTTCGGTTCAGCGGCGAACGGCCAGCTTGCATTGGAGTTGGGGGCTTTCGACTTTGTTGGCAAGCCGGATGGAGATGCTCTCAGTGCCAATCGAGAGGTTTTTTATAATCCGACCTCAAGCGGGTGTGCCAAGCCTTTGCGACCCGGCGTTCGCTGCAATCTTTGATGAAGTCGCGTCCCACCGTTGCGGCCCCAGTGCGCACACCGACTCGCGCCGCCGGGTCGTCGATCATAGAAGCGGTGGCTATTGGCATTTCGACCGGTGGCCCCAACGCCCTAAACGAGATGGTGCCCATGTTGCCCGGCGACTTGGGTGTGCCCGTACTGATTGTTCAACATATGCCGCCGAGTTTTACGGCGGCGCTGGCCGCGACGCTAGACCGCAAGAGCGCGTTAAGCGTAGTTGAGGGCAGCCACCGCCAAGAAGTAAAAGCGGGCACCGTCTACATCGCGCCGGGGGGCCTGCACATGAGGGTAAAGAGACTGGGCGCGCGTACGATGCTCGAGATGACCGAAGATCCGCCCGAACACCACTGCCGCCCCGCCGTCGATTATCTCTTCCGCTCGATCGCTGAGGTCTATGGCAAGAGTGCACTGGGTGTCATTATGACGGGTATGGGATCCGATGGCACCAAGGGGTTAGGGGTGATGAAGCAACGGGGGTCGCACGTGCTGGCCCAAGACGAGGAGAGTTGCGTCGTGTTTGGCATGCCGATGGAGGCGGTCAGGGCCGGCGTGACCGACGAGCAACTGCCGCTGGGACAGATCGCTGCGAGGATTACCAGTTTAGTTAAGGGTGTGGATGGCTGAGGCTATAGGCAGGAGACAGAAAAAACCGGACCGCCTTTATAAGGCCGTCCGGTTTTTTGTTTTGTATAAAAAATAGTAGCGCTTTAATCGTCGTCGTCTTCGACGCGGCTCTTTTTCTTTACACCGGGATTGGGCGAGTTCTTATTCTTTTTACCGCCATCGTCTTTAGCCCAAGCATCGCCGATCTTGTAGGTGGCGATTACGGGGGCGACATAGCCCATTTTTTTTAGAAAGGTGCGGCGGCTCTGGTCGCTGTCTTCTGGCTGTGTTTCGCCGTCTTTGTTATCTATTGTCATAATATGCCGTTCATGTGAATAAGGGCTGTCCTACAAATTAGGCCTATTGTGCGCAAAAGCACAAGGAAATTGGATAAATTGATCTCCGCTCTTCGCTCCTATACGACGCAGAGCTCAGCGTGGCACTCGCTGCTCAAAATGGCGGCACTCGATCCGCGCTCGCTGGCTTGTTTCCGCATCGGCATCGCCGCCGTACTGCTCTACGATATCGGTTTGGCTTGGTCTATACTCGATACCTGGCCGGCGATGATGGGCTATTTCGATGGGCTGGCAGCGGCGCGTTTTTTTGGTTTAGGGGATATCGCCTTTCTCCAGTTGGCTTTTGGTCTGTACGCCTTGTTGGCACTGGCGCTTCTGTTGGGTTGGCGCACGCGTTTTTTTGTCTTTTGCGCTTGGATTGCCCTGACGCTCCATCGCGAACTAGCCGGTGTTATAGACTACCACGACGACGCTTTGTTTCACGCGCTCTTTTGCGCGCAATTCGTCGAGCTAAATGCCTGCTGGTCGTTAGATGCCTATAAAGGTCGGCGGCCGAGTGGCCGCGACCTGATAGCGAAGCTCGGTGGGCTGGGGTTCGTTGTGAATGTAGTGTTTATCTATTGGTCGACGGTTTGGGAAAAAGATGGCCCGGCGTGGTGGCCCAAGGGCACGGCGGTCTATTACGCGCTCAAAGACATCGCGCTTTCCGGCTCGGTTGGTCTGTGGATGGTCGAAGAACTGCCGCTGGAGCTCTTGCAGATGGGCAGCTATATCGTGCTAACGGTGGAATTGGTGGGTGGTCTGGCACTCGTTTTGCCGCGCACGCGCTTTGTCGGCTGGCTGATCTTGAGCGCTTTGCAGGTCTCGCTGTGGGCCACTATGTCGCTGGAGAGTTTTCCCGCTACGATGCTGGCGCTGCAGATGGTTTTCTTGCCCGCTTGGGCCTGGGATCGCTGGGGGATAGAAACGACTGTGCTGCCGTCGCGGCAGCGACCGGTCTGGCGCGGTGCCTTGTTGTGGGCGTTGTTGGCCGTCGTCGTGCTGGTCAATATAGAGGGTCGTCGCCTGTGGCGTATAGAGGGGGAATATTGGCCCTATGACGGTGCGGCCGAGATCGACGCGCTGCGCCACGTTATAGAGTTAGAAACGCATTGGCAGATGTACGCCCCCGGCCCGCCGCGCTATGGCGGTTGGTGGGTTTGCGTCGGGCTTACGGATTCTGGCGAGGAAGTTGACCCGATCACCGGTGCCAAACCGAGTTTTGCCGTGCCCACGCACAGGACCTTTCGCGGTTTGGGCAGTGTCTACTGGTTTGTCGCTCCAGAGATTGATGGCGATCCGCAAAAAAACTTCACGCGTTATTTTCAGTGGATAGATCGGCACTACAATTCGCCGGAAAATCACCTCACGCACTTCTCGCTATTCTTTGTCTACGAGCCCTTCCGCCCCATGCAAAATGCGCCCCACGTGCGCAAGCCGCTGCTGGTTATGCGCTGGCCCGAAGACGCTGCGGTTCGCCCGCCCTTGCGTGCAGGTAGTGCGTTGCAAGGGGTAAAGATCTATGCGCCCGATTACGACAAATTGGGCAAGCGTCGCTGGCTACCCGCGGAGCTGCCGTCGCTGGAAACGTATTAAAGGTCTCTGTGTTTTACTGTGGATATATCGCCCCCGCCTGCGCTGGTGGTAGCGGTAGGATCCACTCGGCGGCTGCCAGCCCGTAGTGCGCTTGGGCCATATCCACATCGGGGTCGACGAGCGGAAAATAGTCGCGGCTATTGAGCGAGCAGGAAATGTGGGCGCGCACGGCAATCGGGCCATCTCCTGGCCTGCGTTCTCGCTCCGATAAAAAGCGCGCGAACTGTGCGACCATATAGGGGCGGTTGACCATTTTGTTATGTTGACGTTCGGTCAGGTATTTTTCAGGATGAACTAACCAATGTTCGTCGCGCGTAGGCTCTAGCAAAAGAAAGGTGGCCTCGCACTCTTTGTCGCGCAGCTTCATATGCCAAGCGAAGCGATGTCCTTCTTCCGTCCAGCTCGGGTTACCGGGATAGAGCCAGTGGCGCAACGGCAGCAGAGCCTGCACGACTAAGTAGGCAGTTAGTACGACGAGTGTTAATCGCGTTGCTCTATAATTTGGTTTCGGCGCCTTATTTGTATGGGTTGGGGGATCTGACGGCCAGTTGAAGAGGCGGCGCGGCCAGTCGGCAGGTAAAAAGAGCAGGGTCAGAGCCACGCCCAAATAGGGGAAGGCACCGATGCCGAAGAGCTGGCTGTTCATAAAGTGGAAGAGCAGCAAGGCGGCGATCGTATAGGGGCGTGTCCGTCGCCACATTAACAGGGGGAAGGCGGCCAGATCAATGAGCAAGCCGGAATAGCTAAAGAGATAAGCGGCGGCCATCGTATCGAGCAGGTGGGTGAAAGGCGGCAGATAGACGGTGTTGGGTAACCACTGGCGCAGCGGCCATGCCGAGAGCCAGTCGGCGTTGAGTTTGGCTATCCCCCCGTAGAAATACACCAGGCCCATCTGCGCGCGCAGCAGCCACAGTGCCCAAGCGGGAACGGTAGAAGCAGGGGTAGAGAAGAGCCGTATATCGAGCGCTAGGTTTCGGTGTGCCGGTATAAATACGAGTAGAAAACTAATCAGGCAGATCAGATAGTAGTGGTTCTGGTACTGGGCTTGATCGAGCAGGAATACATAGGTATAGCCCAGCGCAAAGAGCGGGGTACTGAGGCGGTAAAACAGTCCTGCCGCGATGCATAGCGCTAGGGCCAAGAGGGCGTAGAAGTGGCCATACATCCACAGCCGCGGCCAGGGTTCTAACCATGCAAAGCCGAGATACTTGAAGTGGAAGACGGGCTCGACAAAGTAGTAGTCGACCTTGCCCTCGCTCAGAAAGCGATACATCTCCCAGGCCATGACGAGACCAAAACTGATGCGGAAGAGCGCTAGAGCGCTTGCATCAATTGGGGCGAAAAGAGCTTTTTGCAGTGCGCGGAGCGAAAAATCTCTCATAGGTTTTAAAATAGTTGGTTGAGAGGTGCGAAGACTCTGCTTAATTTAAGCAAAGAAAAGATGGACGTCTTGCGCATATCAATGAGAGAGGAAGAACGCACATGCTAGCAGAAGACCAGGTGGCTTCTTACCACGAGCACGGTTACCTGCATATACCCGAGGTTTTTACTCAGGCGGAAACCGACGATTTAGAGGAAGAGTTAGAGCGTCTGGTGCAGGATTGGGCGACTACGGACAAGGGCTGGAGCGGCCCCTGGCGCAAACAGTATATGGACGAAGATACGGAGAAGGCCTCTAAGCTGACGGCGATGCACGATCTCTACTTCTATTCTAATGCTTGGTGCCGCGCCGTGACCAATGCTCGTCTTACTCGGGCGATAAGCCAGCTTATCGGGCCCGACGTGGAACTGCACCATTCGACGATGCATATCAAACCGTCGGAGACGGGACACCCTTTCCCCATGCACCAGGATTGGGCTTTTTACCAGCACGCGGATGGTCGTTATGTGGATGTGCTGGTGCACTTGGACGATACGAGCCATGAAAACGGCGAGATCCGCTTCCTCGATGGCAGCCACAAACAGGGGGCTTTGGAGCATATTACGCAAACGGAAGAAGGGCCTTGTACGCCGCACTTGCCGACGGATCAGTATAGTTTAGAAGACACGGTGGCGGTGCCAGCCAAGCGCGGCGACGTCGTTTGTTTTTGCATCCATACGGTTCACGGCTCGCATATCAACCAGACGGATCGGGCGCGGCGCCTGGTGCGCGTCGGCTATCGCGCGCCGGACAATATACAGACGGGTGGGCAGAGCAAGGGCCGACCGGGCTTGATGGTCGAAGGCTATCGCATTCCGGCAGAAGGACAGACGGTGTATAGCAACGCAGGGCCGGGGTAGAAGTGGTGGTATGAGCAAAAAAACTCTAGCGAAATCCATATTTCGCTAGAGTTTTTTTGTGCATAAAATTTGCCGCGAATGATGCAGATTAGCTCTATATCACGCTGTTTACTATACTTATAGTTTCCGAAACAAAATGCGAAACACCCACAAGCACCCACTGAAACCCACCTAGTAAAGGAAACAAAAATGGCCGATGTACAGCCCGTGCTAATTGCCGGAAAATGGCGGCCTGCCGACGCGCAGGGCACCTTCGAACCCGATAATCCGACGACCAAGGAAAAGACCGGTGAGGTTTACCCCGTCAGTTCGGTCAAAGACGTGGAAGAAGCCGTAGAAGCGGCCGCCGTGGCCGCCGAACAGATCGCCGAGATGGGCGACGAGATTCTCGCTCAGTTTATCGAACGCTTTGCCGAGCGCATCGAGGAGCGCGGCGACGAGATTTGTGCGATGGCCTTCGCCGAGTCCGGGCTGCCCGTTGTGCCGCGCCTCAAGGATATTGAGTTGCCGCGCACGACGTCCCAACTGCGCCAGGCAGCTCAAGCTGTGCGCGATCGCTCGTGGACCCATCCCGTCATCGACACGGCTAGCGGTATTCGCGCCAAGTTTGGCGCCTTGGGCGGTGGCGTAGCGGTCTTTGGCCCCAACAACTTTCCACTGGCCTTCAACAGCGTGGCTGGTGGCGACTTTGCCGCGGCCATTGCCGCGGGCAATCCCGTCGTTGGCAAGGGCAATTCCTCGCACCCGGGCACCACGCGGCTCTTGGCCGAAGAAGCGCTGGGTGCGGCGCGGGACACCGGCATGCCAGATGCTACGGTGCAACTGATCTACCGCACCGATCACGAGGTGGGCAAGCGCCTGGTTTCGCATCCCAAAATTGCGGCGACCGGATACACGGGTTCGCGCGGGGCGGGCCTGGTGTTAAAAGAGGCGGCTGACAAAGCGGGTAAGCCCGTTTATATGGAATTGAGTAGTATCAATCCGGTCTATATTTTGCCGGGTGCGCTCAAAGAGCGCGGCGCGGAGATCGCCGCCGAGTTTCTGACCTCGTGTCTGATGGGCACGGGTCAGTTCTGCACCAACCCAGGCATTATAGTGCTGGTGGCCGGTGCGGAGACGGATGCCTTTATCGAAGCGGCCAAAGCTAAGTTTGGCGGCGCACCGGTGGGCACGATGTTGACGGGTAGCGTCGAAAAGAACATGATCGCCAGCGTTGCTACACTGCAAAAGGCTGGCGCCGAAGTGCTTATCGGCGGTCAGGCCGGCGGCGGCAAGGGTTACAGCTTTAACAATACGCTGCTCAAAGTTTCCGGCGACCAGTTCGTCGCCGACCCGGAAACGCTGCAAACGGAAGCATTTGGCAATGAAAGCCTGTTGATCGTCGCCAAAGACGAAGAACAGGCCGTCGATATTGCGCGCCACTTTGAGGGCAACTTGACGGGTTGTATCTACAGCGACAGCGAAGGCGAAGACGAGCCGCTCTATCAGCGCGTGGCGCCTATTTTGCGCAAGAAAGTGGGTCGTTTGCTCAACGACAAGATGCCTACGGGCGTAGCGGTGGCGCCGTCGATGAATCACGGCGGTCCCTATCCGGCGACGGGGCATCCGGGTTTTACGGCGGTGGGCATTCCGGCTTCGATCGTGCGCTTTGCCATGTTGGAGAGCTACGATAATGTGCGCGAGCACCGCTTGCCAGCGGAGTTGCGCAACCAGAATCCGGCGAAGGTCTGGCGTTTGATCGATGGCGCGTGGACGCAGGGAGATGTGAGCGCCTAGCGTTTTTAGCCGATGTCGTCCTACTTAGGTGGGGCGGCATCGGCATATCGCTGCGGAAACTTGTGCAAGACGGCCTAGGCGCTTGGGTGCTGCACATAAGCGCCGCGATGCTGGCGCATCGCCCGTTATTATCGCTAGCATATGGGTAGACCATCGCCGTGGAGCAGGGCCTAGAGGCACAAGTTTCCTCCGCGACACGCCGATACCTTTAGCCGCTTGGGTGGGGTAAGAAAAGGTGTGGATGGGAGAGGAGGGTACTCCCTCTTTCTTAAGGATGAATGAGACTTTAAACCCATGAATTACTCGAGGTTGGGGATAGGGGTGTCCCCGTAGCGGATTTATATGCCTTGAAGCCACAGGATGTGGCGTAGAGGCATATACCTCGGAGCCCGACAGGGATGTCGGGCGAGAATGAGCGTTGGGGATGCCCTATCCCCAACCGTAAACAAGCAGACTCATGCCACAAATCGAAATATATTCCAGCCGCCTCTGTCCCTACTGTTGGGAAGCCCGTTTCTTGCTCAAAAGGAAGGGTGTGTCGTACACCATTAAAGGGGTGCCGCTCATTCTCGGCTGGAAACCGCCGACGCAGAACTACAAAGAGATGGTTGAGCGCAGCGGTGGTCAGACTACGATTCCGCAGATCTTTGTCGACGGCGACTATCTAGGCGACGAGGACACGCTGCGAGCATTAGAGGAGAAGGGCGAGTTGGAGCGGGCGCTGAAGATGGATTCGATATAGAGGATAGGGTGCTTGAGGGCAGAGCTAATTTATTAGGAGAGCAGTATGGCATTTGATCTAGTTCTAAAAGGTGGCCATTTGATCGATCCCAAGAACGGGATAGATACCGCTATGGATTTGGCGCTAACAGATGGCAAAGTCGCCGCCGTCGCGGTGGATATTCCCACGGACCAGGCGCTACAGACGATTGATGTAAGCGGACTCTATGTGACACCGGGGCTGGTCGATATTCATATGCATGCCTATGCCACGCCGGGGCATCGCGGCGCTTGGGCCGGCGACAATAGCATCCTGCCCGATGGTTTTAGCTTTCGCACGGGTGTCACGACTATGGTCGATACGGGCAGCGCTGGGTGGCGCAACTTTGAGGATTTTCGCTTTCGCGTGATCGATCGCTGCCAGA
This sequence comes from Planctomycetota bacterium, assembly GCA_047616505.1. Classification (GTDB taxonomy): domain Bacteria; phylum Latescibacterota; class UBA2968; order UBA8231; family UBA8231. Next base: position 13,272 of record JBLHGI010000064.1, on the reverse strand, counting down.
CGCGACTCTTTGCGCTGATCAATATCAGCGGCACGGGTATGACGGATACCGATCACGAGCAGAACCCCTACGATATGGATAGCGAACGCACGGCGGCGATGGCGCGCGAGCACGCCGATATTATGGTCGGCATCAAGACAGCGCACTATTACGGCCCGGAGTGGATCTCGGTCGACCGCTGTTTAGAAGCGGCGCAAAAAGCCGATACGCGCGTGATGATCGACTTCGGTTTTTTCAAGAAAGAGCGGCCCTATTACCAACTCGTAACGGAAAAGCTGCGGGCGGGCGATATCAGCACACACATATTTCGCGGGCCGACGCCGTGGTTTGGCAAAGACGGCAAGGTGTTGCCCTATTTGCACCAGGCGCGCGAAAAGGGCGTGATTCTCGATGTGGGGCACGGGGCCGGGTCGTTCTGTTTTCGCAATGCGGTGCCGGCCATAGAACAGGGTTTTTACCCAGATTCTATTTCTACGGACCTGCACGTCATGTGTATGAATCAGGGCATGCTCGATATGACGACGACGATGTCAAAGTTTCTGGTTATGGGCATGCCGTTGGTCGAAGTTATTCGTCGTTCGACCATCAACCCGGCCAACGAAATTGGCCATCCTGAATTGGGTCATCTCAGTGTGGGTGCAGTCGCAGACGTGGCGGTACTAAATAGAATGGACGGCGATTTCGGCTACGCCGATTCGTTTGGTGGCTTTCTCAAAGGAAGCGAGCGCCTCGCTTGCGAACTGACGCTCAAGGACGGTACAGTGGCCTGGGATTGGAATGGCCGCGCCGCTAACGACTATCGCCAAATGGGTAGCAACTACGGTATCCGCGAGGGCGAGTACCTGGTGATGCCGTCTGATGTTTAAGAGGAGAGAGGGCGTGGAGAGAGCCTGTTGGTTCTTGTTCTTATTGTTAGCTGCTTGTTCCGAAGAGCAGACGAGTTCGCTGGTCGTGCGCGAAGCATGGGTGCGCGAGCCACCGGGCGGGCACCCGATCGCAGCGGCTTATATGCTGTTGGAAAACCCAACGGACGAGGCGCTGGTATTGGTAGGGGCAGAGTCCCCGGTCGTCGAGCGCGTAGAAATCCATCTGATGTCACACAAAGACGGTAAAATGAGCATGCGCCAGATCCAGAGCTTAGAAATACCTGCCAAGGGGAATCTGCTGTTGCAGCCGAGTGGTTTGCACTTGATGCTGATAGGTATGGAGCAGGCGCCGAAAGCGGGAGAGAGCATAGAGCTGACCCTGCGCTTTGCCGACGGTCAGAACAAAAAGGTGCTGGCCGCCGTGCGCAGGGGAAGCTATGCAGACTAGAATAATCGCTTATGCGAAGGTGTTGCTGTGTGCGAGCATGGCGCTGTTTTCCTGTAGCCAACCGCAGCCCAAAGACGAAGAGGTCGAATCGGTTGCCAAAACGGCCTTGCCCGAAAATGTGCCTCCGCTCAAAGATTATGGCGGTATTGGTGGTGACTTTGCACTGACAGATCAAGCGGGCCAGAAATTTGTTCTGGCACAGCTCGCGGGGCGCCCGCTTATGCTCTTTTTTGGTTACACGTATTGCCCAGATATTTGCCCCGTGACGCTGTCGAAGATGGCGCGCGTCTACGAGCTTTTGGATATCGGTCCGCAGGAGATGCAGTCCATTTTTATTAGCGTCGATCCCGAGCGTGATACGGTCGAGAAGTTGGCAGAATATCTCAGTTATTTTGCCATGGAGACGATTGGCCTGACGGGAACGCGCGAAGAAATTGATGCCGTGGTGCAGAAATATGGCGCCCACTATGACCTGAACAAAGAAGAGGGCAAGAGCGATTATTTTGCCGACCATTCGACCTATACATATTTGTTAGATCAAGAGGGCAAAGTGTGTTTCCTCTTTCGCCACAGCGACACGCCCGAATACATGGCGGCCGTCGCGCGCCAGCTCTTTGTCGACTCGCCCTTGTGAGCTTGACAGCGGTCAGCAGCGGTGTATTGTCAGAATCGGAGGGGTTGTCATGAGAAATATATTGCTCGCAGTACTCAAATTTGTGCATGCGTTAGTTTGGTTTCCGCTAGGTTTTCTCTTAGGGCAAGAGTTCCCCCTGCGCTTGTTTCGCAAAAAAGACCTATAGAGTTTAACGCTCATAAATTACAAATCGTTTGAGCATAGATGCCGAGGCCTTAGGTCTCGGCATTTTTTTGTGCAGTTGCCCGCAGCCACTCGGCGGCGATATTCATGAAAGACAATCCAGCAAAAATGGAGAAAAAATGAGTGCAGACGATAATGGCCTGCGTATTGCAGTGATAAAGGGCAGCGTGCGCCCCGGCAACTACACGGGCATGGCCGTTGACCTGGTCGTAGAAGAGCTGCGCGAGAAGGGGGTCGAAGTCGATGTGATTGATCCGGTCGGCATGGACCTCAAGTTGCCGGGGATGGGCGATAGCCGTTCGGCCGACGAGTTGCAGGAACTCATTGCCAAGGCCACCGGCGTCGTGTTGGCCACGCCCGAATACCACGGCAGCTACTCGGCGGCTATTAAGCTAGTTATCGAGAATATGGGTTTCCCTTCGAAGTTGGCGGGTAAACCCGTGGCGCTACTCGGCGTAGCCGCTGGTCAAATTGGCGCGATCAAGGCCTTAGAACACCTGCGCAGCGTGGCCTCACACGTCGGCGCCATCGTGCTGCCCGGGCCCGTTTCCGTGGCCGGAGTGCAAGACGCTTTTGCCGAAGACGGTCGCTGCTTAGATGCGCGCGTGGAAAAACGCGTGCGCGCTTTGGCTACTAATTTGCTCGACTATATCCACGAGAGCGTCTGCCCACGTGCCACGCTAGAGGCGTTCGTGCGCGAGCGGGCGTAGAGCTTGAGTAGGGCCGAGGAAATTTGTTAAAAAGGAGGGTTGAAACTAGGCCCGTTGGGCCTCAGACATCAACCCTCCTTTGGCTTATGCCTCTACCAGGTTCGCGTTTTTAACATATCCTGTATCGCCTCTTTGGGCACCGGCAACTCGTCGATCTGGTCTTCTAACCAGCGCGAAAAATCGGCTTCGATGTCGTCCGACCAGCGGCGGTCGATTTGCCCCGGCGTATAGGTGCCTTCGTTTAAGCGCTGTTTGCCAAACATATCGCGCAGGTGGATCACCTCCGAAGTCGTCACGACCTTTTCGGCAAGATGTGGTGGAATAAAGATCACGCCCTCTCGTTTACCTAAGACAATATCACCAGGCATGCAGGTGGCACGGCCCATGCGTATCGGACAATTCATGCCGGCGAGCATGATCGTCGGCGAGGCGAAAGAAGGATCCCAGCCGCGCACAAAGCTGGTAAAGCCCTCTATCTCTTCAATGCCTTCTAGGTCGCGCACGGCCGCGTCGTGCACCACGCCATTGCCCGAGTTGGCATAGATAGCAGTCGCTAAGTTGTCGCCAATGACGGGGCCTTGCACAATCTTGCCAAAGACGTCGGCTACGTAGACATCGCCTTGGACCAGGGCATCGATAGGCCATGATATCTGGTCGCCGACTTGGTCCGTGCGCTCGCCTTTTTCCTCCATAACCCGTCGCATCACTGGGCGGCGCGGCATATACATGGCGGTGACGGCGCGCCCGCAGAGGGTGCCGCCCGGGTGGGTGCACTGCCAGTCGCCTTCATACTGATGCTCGTAGCCGTCGCCGCGCACGACGCCCCAGGCCTGGGTGATGCTCACATTTCGCATCCGTTCGATAAGGGCATCGGCCACCTTGGGGCGGCCATCGGCAAAGCGCTCGCCCTGCCATTCGGGGGTGTATTCTATCAGTTCTTCGGGGGCCATACTGAGGGGGGCGAATTTTTCCATTGCGTTCTTTTGCGTTCCTTTCTTCGGCAAACTCCGTAGATGCAGTGTAAGCGGCTAATATACTAGGTCGTGCTGCACAGCTCAATTGCCGTTGGCAAGGGGGCCTCTATACAGCGGTTTTTTATACAAAATAGTCTTGTTCTCAGCAATTCCTATTTGGCGTAAACCGCCAAATATGGCGAAAGTCGCTATTAAATCAATCAAAAGAGTGCTTTGTATCTATATAAACTATATTTTTACAAGTAGTTAACAGCTATTTATTGTTGAAATATATAAAATTGTATTTTTTAGTAAACTATTGTTTTATATGTATTTAATTGAAATACATGTGAGGTGGTTTTCTAGCAACTCGTATAACTTGTAGGAAGTTACTATTTTACAGTAAGATGGCATATAAATTGCCCAATGGTTTTCATCCTTTACCCAATCGATGGAGGCCATCATGCACGTTTCATCTACGTTCCTAACACTCGCCCTGGCTGCCCTGCCCCTTTGCGCTGCCGCCGACCCTCTGCACAACGCTATGCTCACGCCGCAGACAGCGGATTGGGCACCAGCCAAAGAGCGCTATCAGGCCATTGTGCTAAACGATCCCGAAGAGCGGCAAAAGATCAGCGGTTTCTTCAATCTCTTTGTCGTCGATACGCGCCGCGCCGATAGGGCTCGCGATATTTTTCCTGCGGCGGCTCCCGAACTCATGCGTTATATGCGTGACCAGACTCATATCGAAGCGCAGGTTGGTTCGGCTGCGCTGCGCTTGAGCGATCCGGCTATATTTTCTGCACCAGTACTCTATATGACGGGCAATGACGGCATTCTCAGCCCCAGCCAGACCGCTCGCGAAAATCTCGGTCACTATTTGCGCAACGGCGGTTTTCTCTTTGCTGAAGAAATCCGCCAGACCTCTCTGAGCACGGGTTTGCCCGCTGAAGGAGCTGGCGTCAAAGGAACACCGTTTGACATGCAGTTTAAGGCATTGATAAAGGATCCGCTGGTCTTGGGCAGTGAGGGTCGGCACTGGCATAAAGTGCCATTGGACCATCCGATTTATTCCAGCTATTGGGATTTTGCCCATGGTCCGCCTCTGGGAGGCGCGCCGGGCGGCAATGTATTCGACTTGGAGTTGCTAGAAGTGCGGGGCCGCGTAGTGGCCGTATTCAGCGATCTCAATATCAGTTGGTATTGGGGGGATCCGGCGGTTGATGCGCGCGAACGCGCTCTGCAGTTTGGTACCAATTTAATGGTATTTGCTCTGACGCAGCCCGGTGGGTTGGCCAATACAATCAGTTATATTCCGTAGCTCGTGAATCCGTTTGCAGTAAAAGACACTAGGCGCGGGGGAATGGTTTCCTCCGCGTTTTTTGTGCGGACGGTATTGGGCACAATAGAGTCCATTGCTATTATGCGGAAAAAATACAATAAAACGAAAATTAAATGCATATGTAAATATCAAATAATACTGGACTTATATGTAATTTGTGCCGATTCTTGAAACTTGGGTTTTCCCGTTTAACAAGGTGGAGTATCAGACCCTAATGGCCCGGATTGCGATAATTGAAGATGATGAAAATGTGGGTAACACGATTGTAAAGGTGTTGGAACGCGCCGGATACCAAATGGTGCTCTTTGTGGATGCGGCGAAGGCAATAAGCGATTGCGACTGGTCACAGATCGACTTGGTGATGACGGATTTGGTCATGAGCACTAGCGGTGAAGAACTCATAGAATTTGTGCAGCAAGAAAAGCCGCAGATCCCAATCGTGGTCATTACGGGAGTTGTTGGCGACCGACTAGAGCGCGTGCGTGAGTTTGATGTAGTCCGCGTATTAAAGAAACCATTTCACCCGCGCGATCTGCTCAGCACAGTGCGGGAAATTCTGCCCCAAGAAGATTGACCCCTCTTTTAAATCTGCTCTAGGACCAAGTGCTTGCTTTGACGCACTGCGATATTAGGTAGGTCTGTCAATCTGTGCTGTGCGTCTTGACCCTTTGCCCACGGCTCGTACATTTGCACAGGAGAGAGTCCTCAAAGAGATACACTGAAGTTATGACGATTAGCGAAGGTTTAAAATGATAACGATTACCGAAGCAGCCGCAAAGAAAATAGCCGAGTTGGTGACGAAAAACGAAAAACCGGTAAAGGGGCTGCGCATTGGCGCGCGCTCCGAGTCGCCATTAAAAGTGGACTACAAATTGGCCTTTATTTCCGAAGAGCAAATAGAAGAGTCTGACGAGAGAGTTCCTTTTGAGGGATTTGAAGTCTTTATAGATTCGGATAGCCTGACCCTGCTCGAAGAGGCTACGGTCGATTATGTCGATGGCCTTATGGGCAGCGGTTTTAAGATTGAGCGCCCGCGCGGGATACCCACGCACCTGCATGGCGATATCGCGCAACGCGTACACGAGGTCATCGAAAACCAAATCAATCCCGGGGTGGCTTCTCACGGCGGCACGGTCAGTCTGATGGACGTCAAAAATAATACGGTATACGTGCAGCTCGGCGGTGGCTGTCAGGGCTGCGGTCAGGCCAGTGTTACGCTCAAAGACGGCGTCGTGCGTATGATTAAAGAAGCGGTGCCCGAAGTAGATGAGGTCATAGACGTGACGGACCACGGAGCGGGTGATAATCCGTACTATTAGCACGCGGCTCAGATGGCTATAGACCGGCGCAGAAATCAAGACCTTCTCGCGCCGGTTTTTTGTCATCTTCATTATTTCCTTGACCCGCCTTGCGTTGTTTTTTTAGATTCGTGATAGGCGACAGAGGGCGCCTCCAAGTCCGCGGGAAAGGCAGAGCCTACCTCATCTCGTACGTATTGTTTCGTACGCACTGACATAACAACTTCTTTCTACCAGTCGAAGGCGGACAACTGGTGCCTATTAACGGGAAGAGGTTGTAGCATGGCCAAAAGCCTACCTGCACGGCCGCATCTTGAACAACTCAAGAAACAGGCCAAAGAACTCCTGAAAAACTACAAGACCAATAACGGCGAAACCGAAACCGAAACGCTAGCACGCGTGCGTGCGCATACGCCGCGCTTGGCGGGGAAATCGGATGCGGAAATCGCCAAAGAGCGTTTTGTGCTGCAAGATGCCCAGCACGTACTGGCGCGCGAGTACGGATTCAGCGCTTGGGATGCTATGGTTATGGCGATCAAACCGACGATTGAAGTGCTCGTTCACTTGACGGATAGAGAAGCGCAGATTTATTTGCGCGAAGTCGACCAGAAGGATTTGGTCGTAGGTTTGAGCGGAGCCAGCGAAGCCGTGCGCGAAAAGTTCTTGCACAATATGAGCACACGCGTGCGCACTTTTATCCGCGAAGAAATGGAACACCTGGAGCCACTGGACGCAGAAGATGTGAACTCCGTGCAGCTGCGCATGATTGCCCAAGTGGTGCAGCTGAGCGAACGGGGCCATATACAATGGCCACCGCAGCCGCCGAACAAGAGAAAAAAGGGCGCTAGTGCGATAAAAAAAGAAAAACCGGACAAAGTCGCACAAGAACAGGCCGCGCGCATTGCGCGCATGGGCGAGAAAAAGCTGCACGAGTTGAGCTACGAAGAGATAAATCAGCTCTTTGTCGACTTGGCTGAGACGGCGCGTCGCGAAGGCATTCTGGCGATGGAAGCGGCGGGCAATAGCATGGCCGACGACTATATAAAAACAGCGGTCAGTTTGGCCGTCGACGGTACGGAGCCGGCACTGATCATGGATATGCTAGAGACGTGGAAAAAGTCGCTGATGCACGAGCAGGAGACCAAGTATATAAAGGTCATTGAAGGCATTATGGCGATTCAGGCGGGTGATAACCCGCGCATTATCGAACACAAGTTATCGCTTATTTTTTAGCGTATAGAGCGCGTTAATAGAGGAATCCGTCGGGCCGTTGGGTCCGGCGGATTTTTTTGTGCGCAGTCCACCTGTAGAAGTATATGCTGTATGCGTGATAGGGTGCTCGAAAAATTAATTGCATAAAGCTGGTAACCTTTTCACCACGAGCTGTTTCCTTTCTGTAGAAGGCACTCTAAAACGGATGGATAAAACGGAATAGTGGGAGAGTTACAGAGTAAGTGCTGCTGGCACAGCAGGGCGATCTCGATGCCTACGATGTGCTCGTACGGCATTTTCAAGATATGGCGACGGGTTTTGCCTATGCAGTGCTCGAGGATTTTCACCTCGCCGAAGATGCTGCACAGGAAGCCTTTGTGCGCGCCTTTTTGGACCTGCACAAGCTGCGCGAGCCGGCGGCTTTTCCCGGCTGGTTTCGTCAGACGGTATTAAATTGTTGTCGATTAGTTCGGCGCACTCGGCGCGACCAGTGGGAACCCGTCTCTGAAGGTTTGCCTTCAAAAGGGCGCAACCCGGCCGAAGAATACCAGCAACGCGAACGGCAAGAACAGGTGCAGCAGGCCATTGCTGCGCTGCCGGAGCGTCTGCGCGAGGTCACCGTACTCTTCTATATGTCGGATTATTCACAAAAGGGGATCGCCACATTTTTGAGCGTGCCTGTTTCTACGATAAAGAAGCGGCTCTACGATGCTCGCAGGCGATTGGAAGAAAGGATGTTGGAAATGGTGGAAGAAACACTTACAGAGCATAGGCCCTCTAAAGACGGCGCATTTGCCGAAGAGGTGGCGGCAGCGATTTTTGTCGCGTTGCACGGCGATGTCGAAAAAATGGGGCAATTGCTCGAAAACAACGTCGCATTGGTGCGTGTGCGTGGCTCGGTAGAACTGTTCTGGAACGGCGATTTTGAGCCGCTGCATTTGGCGGCGGCCGGTGGTCACGACGAGGTGGTCGAGAAGTTATTGGCGGCGGGTGCCGATATCAACGCAGTCGGTGGCAACAACTGGACGCCGCTGACGCTGGCGATCTGGCGCAACCAGCAAGAGACGATGCGTTTGCTGATCGACCGCGGTGCTGTGGTGGATTTGTGTGCGGCGGCGCAAATGGACGATGCAGAACGCGTGCGCCAGATTTTGGCGCAGGACGCTGGACAGCTACACGTCGAAGGACCAGAGGGTAAAACGCCGCTAAAGTGCGCTCGCGGTGCCGCTGTTGCCAAGCAGTTATTGGCGGCCGGTGCGGCCAGTGAGGCCACTGTATTACAGGATGCGCTCAGCAGCGCGGCAGGAGAGGGGTGGATAGAAGTGGCCGAGTTGTTGATAGAAAAGGGAGCGGCCGTGACCGACATATTTACGGCTGTTCTCTTAGACGATATAGGCCGCGTCTCCTCCATGCTAGACGAAAATGATGAACTTGTACACGCCGGCGCTAGCGATCATAAGGATACGCCGTTGCATCAGGCTAAATCTATAGGAGCCGCGCGTTTGTTGCTAGAACGCGGCGCAGATATTGAAGCGCTTTCTTACGGACACCGGACTACGCCGCTCATGTCAGCCATACACGCTTGGACATGTGGACAGGGTAACAAAGAGCTGGTCGGTTTTTTGCAGGAACAGGGCGCGCAAATATCGACGATCCACATTGCATCTATACTGGGTGACTTAGAGGCCGTCGAACGCTTTCTGGCTGTAGACCCAGCGCTGGTGAACAAAGCGGGCGAGTATCCCGACCTATGGGCTGGTTACACACCGTTGCACACGGCGACGCAAAACGGCCACCTACAGCTCGTGCGCCGTTTGGTCGAAGCGGGGGCCGAGTGTGAAACGCGCAGCGGCATACTAAACAAGACAGCGCTGGAGTGGGCCGAACGCGGCAAAAACAGAGAAATGACGCAATTGTTGCGGGAGTTGGGTGCTAAGGAATAAGTTTTTCGCTTGTGCAGGGTCGCCTGTAAAGGGCTTACAAAAAAGGAATGCGAAACTCGGCCCGTTGGGCCTCAGACAACGCATTCCTTTTTTGCAAACCCTCCACGGGCTCTTTTGGGATAATGAGATTATTGTTAGAGTATGGGGAAATTCTACTAGACCTTAGAATAAGGAGCAGGATATGATTACGCCGTTGCCGTTGGTAGCCCAGGGCGATTTGCAAAATTATGTGCGCGTTATGGAGGAGGATGGGTTTGCCTATTTTCCCGGCGTGCTCGACGAGGATGAGATTATACGGTTGCGGAGGGCGATGGATGAGCTGACGGCGTTGCCCGAGAGTTATGATCGCGATACCGACCCGGTCGAGCACGGCTTTATGAATAAGAGCATTAACAACGCCTTTAATCGCGACCCCGTCTTTGTGCCCTATTTGGATCGGCCAGGGATTATAGACTTGGTCGAAGAGGTGCTCGGGGCCGATTGCCATTGTTTGGGTATGACGGCTTGGGTGACGGGGCCGGGGCGTCCCGATCAGACATTACACGCCGATTGGCAGCCGCTGACCTTGCCCGAGGATGTGATGGAAGATCCGCGGGTAAAGATCCCAATCTTTATTAGTACGGCGCATTTTTACCTAGACGATATCTACGAGGAACTGGGCCCGACGAACTTTGTGCCCGGCAGCCATCGTGCGGGCCGGCGGCCCAATGCAGGGGAAAAGAGTTGGAAGGGCGTCGGAGAACAGAGCATTATGTGCAAGGCCGGCGATGCGGTGCTCTTTCGCTCGGAAGTGTGGCACAGAGGCACGGCCAATACCAGCGAGCAGATACGCTATCTATTACAGGTGCACTATTCTCAACGCATTATAACGCAGAAGCTTCCTCCGTATCTAAATAAATTCCAGTTTGACGAGGAACTTTTAGAGCGAGCGACGCCGAGGCAGTTGCGGCTCTTGGGCGACCACACGCCGAGCAATTACGACTAATGTTTTATCGCACCGAACAAGGCAGCGGTTTAGCGCGCGATCCGCTCAATGCCCTCATTGTGCCGCGCCCCATCGGCTGGATCTCGACGCTCGATACAGAGGGGCGGGCCAATCTGGCGCCTTACTCGTTTTTTAATGCCGTCGCGTACGATCCGCCGCAGGTGATGTTTGCCGCTACGAGCAACCACGCATTCGGCGGTCTTAAAGACTCGGCTCAGAATGCAAAAGAAACGGGTGAATTCGTAGTCAATATGGCGACGTGGTCGCTGCGTGAAGCGATGAATGCCTCGGCTGTAATGGCGCCGCACGACGTGGATGAGTTTGAGTACGCCGGTTTAAAAAGAGCACTCTCTACCTTGGTGAAAGCGCCGCGCGTGGCCGAGAGCCCGGTGCATTTAGAATGTCTCTATACGCAGTCGTTAGAATTGGAATCTGACGAAGACGACGACCCGAATACGGTGGTCTTCGGCAAAGTGATCGGCGTGCACATCGACGACCAATTTATAAAAGACGGCCTAGTCGACACGGCGGCGCTAGAACCGATAGGCCGCCTAGGCTATTTGGACTACGTGAAAGTAGACAAAACCTTCAGCATGGACCGCCCGCAGTGGAAGTAGCTCTCCATCTCTCTTCCCCCTTTTTTACAACTGCTAGCTGAGGTTGGATTGGGGTATGCCCGTAGCGGATTTAGGTGATCATTTTCGCAGGATAGCGAAAATGATTACCTACCGCGCAGCGCCACAGGATGTGGCGCGAGCACGAGCGAAGGGCATACCCAACCCAACTGCCAACAGGAGCACCCATGAACATCATCTATGTAAACCCCGATGAAATGCGCGCCGACGTACTCGGTTGTTACGGTCACCCATTGGCACAAACGCCAAACTTCGACCGCCTCGCCGCCGAAGGCACGCGCTTTGACCAATGCCACGTCCAGCACACGGTGTGCACGCCGTCGCGTTGCTCGTTTATGACGGGCTGGTATCCGCACGTAGCGGGTCATCGCACGCTGTGGAATCCGCTACAGCCACACGAACCGAATACGATGCGTTACTTAAAAGAGAACGGTTACGAGACCCATTGGTTCGGCAAGAACGACTGTCTGGCCCCGGGCGCCTTCGATCGTTCCGTCACGCGCATCTACGGTACACAGGGCGCTCAGGGTGAAGTGGGAACGTCGCAAGATCTCTTCGAAAAAGGGCAGCCCGGCTATTATAGCTTTTTGAAAGGGGCGATGGATGGTCCGTCGCGCGACGAGTTACTCTACGATCGGGCCGTCGATGTAATTCGTCAACGCAAAGAGGATGACCCGCCGTTCTTTATGTTTTTGGCCACCAGTTTTCCGCACCCAATCTACCACGCGCCGCAGCCGTGGTACGATATGTATAATCCAGATGATTTGCCACCGCTGCGTCCTCTTGTCGGCGAGGGAGCCCCTGATTTCCATCGCCTTATTCGCCAGTATCGCGACTTGGAAAACACGGACGAAGCGGTGCTGCGCAAGATCATGGCGGTCTATTTGGGTATGACCTCGTATGTGGACCATTTGCTCGGTAAGCTCTTGACGGCACTCGACGAGACGGGACAGGCCGAGAACACCGCCGTTATTGCATTTTCGGACCACGGCGATTGGGCAGGAGACTATGGTTTGGTTGAGAAGTGGCCGAGCGGGCTCGACGATACGCTGACGCGCGTGCCGCTGATTATGCGCGCACCAGGTTCGGTGCAAGGTATGGAACGGGGCAACGTAATCGAGACGCCGGTGGAACTTTTTGATATCGCGCCGACGACGTTGGAATTAGCCGGTGTAGAAGCTCGACACACGCACTTCGCGCGCTCGCAGGTTGCGGCGCTGCGCGGCGGTAGCGGCGACCCAGCGCGGGCCGTCTTTGCCGAAGGGGGATACGATGTACACGAGCCGCAGTGTTTTGAGGGCAAACCTTCGGACGGTGTGGCCGGCAACCCCGATGGCATTTATTATCCCAAAGGCATGCAGCAGCAAGAGCATCCGGAGAGTGTGTGCCGCTCGCAGATGGTGCGCACGACTACGCATAAGTTGGTGCGGCGTTCGAGCGGTCGACACGAGCTCTACGATCTGCAGGGAGACCCGCACGAGCTGCAGAATATATACGGGAAAACAGAAAATACCGTTGCCCAGGGCGAGTTGGAGCAGGCGTTGCTCGATTGGCAACTGCGCACCAGCGATGTGACGCCGCACGAGCCGGGGCCGCGCGGTTTTCCCGAGGGTTTGGTGGACTAGCGCCTATGTGCCTTGATATGCCCCCAGCCTGTCGGCTTTACTGCAGAGGGCTGCACGGTGGGTGAGTTGCGCATATAGTCGAGAAAGGCGGCCTCCATTGGAAAGGAGCGCGCTTGATTCGTGAAGGGAAGCACCAGCACAAAAGGTTCCGACAGCGTTAGCTGGTCCGCCGCTTTTAAAACAGAGAACCGACGAAAAACGGGTATGAAATTGGTGCGGAATATGCGGTAGCTCAAAGTCCCTGCGATGAGGGACTGCGATTCGTAGGGAGCCACGCGAAGGACCATATACGTGCCCTGCTCTGGGTCGGGGTCCACATAGGAGCCGACGCTCCACTGAGAGAAGAGGCGTTCAACAGGGGGTGGATCGCCTAGGTCAGGGTCGGCGGCAAAGTAGTCGTGTACCAGCTCGCCATCGGCGCGAATTTCAATGCGCTGC
>JBLHGI010000063.1:0-21482 GCA_047616505.1 Planctomycetota bacterium | reverse complement strand
GCGCGACGCCGGCATGCTACAGGATTTTCTCGTCGACGGCCTGCCCTACCTGATCATCAACGGTCTGATGGTGCTGGGCATCCTCGGCTTCTTGCTGTGGATGAGCTGGTCGCTGAGTCTATATATAATGCTACCAGTGCCCATACTCATGGTCTGGGGCATCGTGTTCTGGAAGCGCATGCGCGGCTATTTTAACCAGTGGGGCCAGGTCTGGTCCAACTTGACAGACCGCACGGTCGAGACACTAACGGGCATCCGCGTCGTCAAGGCCTTTGCCCAGGAAAAACGCGAAATGGAGGCCTTCGCCAAACCCAATCGCCGCCTGCGCGATGTTGCCGTCAAGACCGCACTCAATCGCGGAATCTTCTTTGCGACCATTACGTTCCTGACCGGTATCGGCATGCTGATCGTCTGGCTGCTCGGCGGCCAGCAGGTCTTAGACGGCGAGATTACGCTGGGCACGCTGCTGGCTTTCTATTCTTATATGTGGCTGTTCTACGGCCCGCTGGAGTGGTTCGGCCAGGTCAACGACTGGATGACACGCGCCTTCGCAGGTGCCGAGCGCATCTTCGAGGTTATCGATACCGAGCCAGAGTCCTACGACAATCCAGAGGCCGTGCGCTTGCCACGCATGGAAGGTAGTATCCGCTTTAACGACGTAACCTTCGGCTACGACAAAAGCAAACCCGTGCTCAAAGGCATCGACTTAGAGCTAAAGGCGGGGGAAATGATTGGCCTCGTCGGCAAGTCGGGCGTAGGCAAAACGACGACCGTCAACCTCATCGCCCGCTTCTACGACGTCGACCACGGCTCAATCGAGATCGACGGCATCGACAGTCGCCGCATAAACCTGCGCGACCTGCGCTCGCAGATCGGCATCGTGCTGCAGGAGCCGGTGCTCTTTTCCGGCACCATCTCCGACAATATCGGCTACGGTAACCCAGGCGCCGCGTTCGAAGAAATCATGGCGGCAGCGCGCGCAGCCAACGCGCATAATTTCATTATGGGCAAAGTAGACGGTTACGAGACGCAGGTCGGCGAGAAGGGCATCGGCCTTTCCGGCGGCGAGCGCCAGCGCATCTCCATCGCCCGCGCCATTTTGCACAACCCGCGCATCCTAATTCTCGACGAGGCAACGGCTTCGGTCGATGTCGAGACCGAAAGGCTGATCCAGGAAGCCATCGGGCATCTAACCGCTGGACGCACCACCATCTCCATCGCGCATCGGCTTTCTACTCTGCGCGAAGCCAACCGTCTCATCGTCCTAGACGAAGGCCGCGTCGTCGAAGAAGGTACACACGCCGAGCTCATGGAAAAGCGAGGCACCTTTTACGACCTGGTGAAATTACAGCAGGCGGTGGCTCAAATCATCGCTATTAAGGAATAGGCATGTCGACTTTTATCGAAAAGTTGCCCCGCACCATCGCCGACAAAGTACAGGCCGCTAAAGGAGCAGACGAAAAGGTGCTCATCCAAGTCGCTACGGATATGGCGGGGAGAGACCGTTTCGAAAAACGCTGGCTCGTCGTCACGCCAGAGCGCTTGCTCTTTCTAGAGCCCAACGGCGGCGGTGGCGATATACAAATATCCATGCAATCCGTAAAGACAGCCCGCGCAGTAATCTTAGTAGGCGGCGGCCGTTTAGAAGTAGAGCGGCAACAGGGCGCACCGACCCAACTCTACTACTCCAATTCGCTGGCGCCAAAATTTGCCGAAGTGGCCGAGGGCATCAAGCTCTTAGTTGAAGGCGAGGACCCAAACCTACCGCTGGACCTCGATCGCACGCACTGTATTAGCTGCGATCGTCTCTTGCCGGAAAAGGGGGGGATCTGTCCAGCCTGCATCAAAATGAGTGATACGATTAAGCGCCTTCTCGGCTATATGATGCCCTATAAAGGCAAGGCGCTAGTGCTGATTGCGTTGACGCTTTTTACGGCCCTGCTGGAGTTGGCTCCCCCCTATATCATCAAATATATCATCGACGACGTGCTTACTCAGCGGCAAAATACCGACCAACTCAGTCTCTTTGTCGGTGTGCTTCTCGGTATCAATATCATTATGTGGGTCAGCAATATCGTACGCCGCTGGCTCAACACCTGGGTCGGTTTTCGCGCCATCGAAGACCTACGTGCCGACCTCTTTAGAGCGCTGCAATTTTTACCGCTGCGCTTCTACGACAAACGCAAAGTCGGTTCGCTCATTTCGCGTATGAACAACGATTCTGATATGGTCGAAGGTTATCTTATTTTCGACGCACCTTTTATCCTCTCCAACGCGACCATGATCGTCGGCATCCTCGGCCTGCTGTTCTATATGAACTGGGAGTTGGCGCTCTACGTGCTCTTGCCGGTGCCACCCATCATCCTCGGTTCCAGCCTTATTTGGAGCCGTCTACAGGGCTACTGGCGACGCTGGTCGGCGCGCTGGTCGCGCCTTTCGACCCATCTCAACGAGTCAATCGCCGGCATCCGCGTCGTCAAGGCTTTCGCCCAAGAAACGCGCGAGAGCAACCGCTTCGACGAGCGCAACCACGACCTGCGCAATATCAGCGTCAGCGCCGAGCGCTCGTGGCTGGTGTTCTTTATGGTAACCAATTTCTTTATGAGCTTTGGCGCCTTTTTCGTCTGGTATTTTGGCGGCGTGCAAATTCTCGAAGGCCAGCTAAAGTTGGGCGCACTGATGGCCTTTATCTCTTATTTGTGGATGCTCTACCAGCCGTTGAAGTGGTTTGGTGACTTCTACAGCTTTATGGTTCGCGCCTTTGCCGGTGCCGAGCGCATCTTCGAAGTGATCGACGCGCGCTCCGAGCCCTTCGGCGATCCAAATGCCGTGCCCATGCCCGCGATTAAGGGCCATGTCAGCTTCAAAAAAGCCGCCTTCGCCTACGACCCGGGCAAGATCGTCCTGCGCGATGTCGACCTCGACGTGCAACCCGGTGAGATGATCGGCCTCGTCGGCAAGTCGGGCGTCGGCAAGAGCACGCTGATCAACCTCATCACACGCTTCTACGACGCGAGTAGGGGAAGCGTCGAAATAGACGGCGTCGACATCCGCGATATTCGCCTGGAGGACCTGCGTTCGCAGATCGGCCTTGTGGCACAACAGTCGTTTCTATTTAACGGCACCATCTCGGAAAATA
Source organism: Planctomycetota bacterium (assembly GCA_047616505.1). Classification (GTDB taxonomy): domain Bacteria; phylum Latescibacterota; class UBA2968; order UBA8231; family UBA8231. The sequence goes on along the minus strand of JBLHGI010000063.1, from coordinate 18,343 downwards.
TCGCCTATGGTAAACCCGGCGCTTCCTTTGCCGATATTTTGCGCGCCGCACGCGCGGCTAATGCCCACGAGTTTATCATTAAAAAATCCGACGGCTACGATATGATCGCCGGCGAGCAGGGCAACAAACTTTCGGGCGGTGAAAAACAGCGCATCGCCATTGCGCGCGCCATTCTGCACGATCCTAAAATTCTCATTCTCGACGAGGCGACCTCATCGCTCGATACGCCGACAGAGAAAAAAATACAGGAGGCTATTACGCGTTTGGTTAGCGGGCGCACGACCTTTGCCATCGCCCACAGACTCTCCACCTTGCGCAGTGCCAGCCGCCTAGTCGTGCTCGATGCGGGCAAGGTCGCCGAAGTGGGCACACATGCCGAGTTGATCGAACGCCGTGGTATTTTTTATAATTTGGTACAGACGCAGCAGGAAACTTCGGCCGTCATGGCCACAAAAGGATAGACGACATGGATGCAGCTACAGAGAAAAAAGATGAAAAGAAGATGGCCACCACGCCGATCACGGTCACACATCCCGAGAATGTCGAGGTCGGTGATCTGCAGCTCTTTCGCGAACCCGCGTGGATGCTGCGTTTAACCATCGACGGCGACCGCTCCTACACGCGGGTCAAAGTCGTGCGCGCCGCCCCGCTCTCTTACCCCGACCAGTACATCTCTTTTTTGGATGCCAAAGACGAAGAGATCTGCATGGTCGACGATTTAAAACAGATGGACGATGCGGCACGCGGCATCATAAAAGAAGAGCTGGACCGACGCTATCTGACCTCGATCATTCAAAATGTGCTCTCCGTGCGCAACGAGTTCGGCACTTCCTATTGGGAGGTGGAGACCGATCGCGGCCAGCGCGAGTTCGTAGTGCAGAACGTCGCAGAGAACGCACAGTGGCTCGGCGACCACCGCCTGCTCATTATCGACGTAGACGGCAACCGCTTTGAGATACCGCGCTTGGACGAATTGGACAAGAAGAGTTTGGGAATGGTCGAACAGGTGTTATAAAATTTTTAACAGACGATCTTAGGCGGGCGCGCTTACGAACACAATGAACAAAGCCGGTTCCCCTTCTTGCAGGGAACCGGCTTTTATAATAGCCCTGACAAACGGATCATCTCGCCTTAGCGCTCCACCACTTCGCGCAGAACCTGCAAATAGCGCTCGCCATAGCCCTCGTACTCCAATCCCTCGCTAAAATCCTCTCCCGTCCCACTGGCATCTTTTTTTGTCGGAACTGCTTCTTCCACGGGCTCTATCTGCGTGTCTTCGTGCCATTCGTTCCAGGAAGTAATCAGCAACATTTTGCCCGTAGACTCGTCGGTATAGTCCACCGCCTGCTCCAACATCGCCCGAAACAACGAGCCGAACTCCGCGCCTTCGTCCAACTTGCGCGAGACGGCCGCATGGCCCCCGCGCACGCCCTTGTCGTTAAAACCCGGAGTAGCAGTGGGTACAAAGGCCACGCCCTCTGCGTGCGCCTTCTCGCGCCAACGAGATTGTACCGCATAGTAGCGGTCCACCGTCGCTTGTCCCGCGTAGCCCTTGGCCCCCATGCTGCCATAGACATCGTAATTAGTCACGGCGTCCAACAGTGCAATCCCGTCAGAAGACGCGGGCGGCTGACCAAACACCTCGTCGCCGACGATATAGATCTCGTGACCCGCCTCTTTTGCCGCCGCGCGCATTATAGCCACCATCTCGCCCAGCGTGCCCTTGCGCGACAATACGCGCGTTAGGTATACAAAGAGCACCGGCTTGCCGTCGATGCGCAGATAGTTGCTGTGATCGAAATAATGCTCCGCCATATAGGCGATATCGGCGCCCACATTGGAAAAATCCTCAAAGTTGCGCGTGCGCCCCGACGTCTCGTAAAAGAGCGCGATCTGCATAGAACCCAAATCGCCGTGCGGCAGAATCTGTTCTAATAGCGTCTGGTCCTCGCGCTTGTCCGGCCCCCACCAGCTCGCCACCCACAAGTCAATATGCGCCTGGCGACTCCACGCTAAATGCTGTGCAATAACCGCCGTATCACGATCGTCGTATTCACCAAGCTCAGGATACTGCGGCGGCACCAATCGATCGCGCATATAGCGCCCACCGTGAAAATCGCCGCCATACCACGGATAATAATAGACTCCGACGGTATAGGCAGATCCTTCATCAACTTCACCTGCACTGCTCATCGCGTCCTCCCCGCTGCAAGCAGCACACAGCAGCAGACTGATAAAAATAATTATTCCCATATGATTTATGCCCTAGGTGCATTTGCCGGGCGCGGCCCCCCCGTAGCCCAATCCAATAACTCTACCGTATGCACCATCGGTATCTTGGTGCCGCCGCCTATCTGCTCCATACAGCCGATATTACCCGCCGCCACAATCTGCGGCCCGACGCTTTCGACGTGCGCCGCTTTGCGCTCTTGTAGCTGTTTGGCCATTTCCGGCTGCAGCATATTATACGTGCCAGCGCTACCGCAGCAGATATGCCCCTCGGGCACTTCCAACACCTCAAAACCAGCCTCTCTCAACAGTGCGCGTGGCTCACTCTCAATTTTCTGACCGTGCTGCAGCGAACACGCATCGTGGTAGGCTACCCGCAGCCCCGTTTTATTTTTCACCTCGCCCAACCCCAGTTCAGCCACGAGTTCTGACACATCGCGCACGCGCTCCACGATGGCTTTGGCTTTGTCGGCCAGTTTGGGATCGTGGCGAAAGATATAGTCGTACTCGCGCACCGCGGTGCCACACCCCGAAGTGTTGAGCACGATAGCGTCCAGGCCCTCGCCCTCAATCTCTTTGTGCCACACTTCTATATTGTGTTCCATCAGCTTGCGGCTGCGCTTGCGCTCGCCCATGTGAAATGTGAGCGCCCCACAGCAGCCCATTTCCTTTGGAATCACCACCTCGACGCCCAAGCGCGTCAGCAAACGCACCGTGGCGTCGTTGATTTGCGGTCCCAGCAAAGACTGCACGCAACCCGTCAACAGCGCTACGCGCATGCGCTTCTCGCCCTGGGCTGGAATCACGCCCGGCTTGGCCACTTCGGCGGGTCGCGGTAGGCGCTTCGGTGCCATATCGAGGAGCGGCTTCATATTCTTGGGCAACATAAAAGAAAAGACACGCCCCAAACCCGACATTTTTAGAGCAAAACGAAAGCGCCCTGGGTGCGGCAAAAGCATCGTCAACATCCGACGCAACAGGCGATCGGAGAAAGCACGTTTTACTTTTTTGTCGAGCCGCGGGCGCGCATCATCTAGGAGCCGCGAATAGTCTACCCCACTCGGACACGTCGTCTCGCAGGACAGACACCCCAGACAATTGTCGATATGCTCTAAGGTCTTGCGGCTCGGCTTGATGCTCTCCTCTAGCAAGCTTTTAATCAGATAAATCCGCCCGCGCGGCCCCTCCAGCTCATTGCCCGTGAGCAAATACGTGGGGCACGTTGCATTGCAAAAACCACAGTGCACACAGGCGCGCAGCACCTGCTCTGAATCTTTGACATCGGGCTCCCGCAACAAATGCGGCGCAATATCAGTGCGCATTAACTCGTCTCCCTATCGGGTATCCCCATCAAATATAAAACGCCATCCAAACCCAGCGTCGAGATCGCCTGTTCGGCGCCTTCGCGCACCATGGGTTTGGCGTGAAAGGCGATGCCCAAACCAGCGCTGTTTAACATCGGCAAATCGTTGGCTCCATCTCCTACGGCAATGACCTGCTCCATGCGAATCCCCTCACGACGGGCCATCTCGTGTAGGAGCTCGGCCTTGCGCGCACCGTCGACGATCTGCCCCAAGACCTTGCCCGTAACCTGCGAATCGACGATCTGCAGCTCGTTGGCATATACGTAATCGATGCCTAAGCGCCGCTGTAGATACTCGCCGAAATAAGTAAAACCACCGGAGATAATAGCGATTTTATAACCCAGTTTTTTTAAGTTTTGTATCAGGCGCTCAGCCCCTTCGGTCAACACCAAACGCTGGCAAACTTCCAACAGGGCCGACTCGTGCAAACCGCGCAACAAATCGAGCCGCCGCCGCAAACTCTCCTTGAAGTCGATCTCACCGCGCATCGCCTGTTCCGTAATTTTTTTCACGTGTTCACCAACGCCCGCGACGCTCGCCAATTCATCGATAACTTCCTGCTGGATCAGCGTCGAATCCATATCAAAAGCGACGAGACGTCGGCTGCGACGAAAGAGCGTATCCTCCTGAAAACCGATATCGATCCCTAGTTCAGAAGCCGTTTGCATCAGCGCAGCGCGCATGCTCGCACGGTCGGGTGGATCGCCATGCAGGCGGAATTCGATACAAGCTCGGCGCGTGCGACTATCCTGATCTAACGGCATGCGCCACGATAGGCGTGTAATATCGTGAATGCTCAAACCGCAATTGGTGATAATACCGGCAATCTGCGAAATATGCCCCGCGCTGATCCGCCGCCCTAACAATGTGATGATAAAACGCGCCTTTTCCTGATGCTCCACCCAATGGTTATAATCTTCTGGTGCCACCGGCTGGAAATCGAGGTTAACTCCCAACTCGTGCGCGCGGAAGACCAGATCCTTTAGCACGGGACCCGGCTCGGCTGCAGGTGGAATCTCTATCAGCATACCCAGCGAGAGTGTATTGTGAATAACGGCCTGGCCGATATCGAGAATATTGACCTCATAGCGCGCCAAAATGCTCGTCAGCGACGCCGTCAGCCCCGCCTTGTCCTGACCAGATACATTAATAAGGAGGATTTCGCTCATGGCAGCTCGTCGCGCAGCCAGCGGGCGAGCGCCTTGTCCGGCGCAGCGATCTCGTCTAACGACGCGTAATAGTAGTCCCTCCAGCCCTCGCGCGGCAGCCCGGTAAAGACCATCAAATTGAGCGGATACTCCTCGCAGTCGGTGCAACGGCGAAAATCGTCGCGAAAGAGAAAGGTCTTCTTGCCCAAGGCGATGGCTACACCCAATTCGACCATTACTCCTTCGTCGGGAGGCGTGCCGTTGACGATGGCAAAAATCGCGTCAGATTCCACGACATCGCGCAAATCGGCGCGACCCACTTCGTAGGCCCATCCACCTTTGGAGAAGTCGATCTGATTATTGCGTGCAAAGGGTTCCCAGACCTCGGCTCCCATCTGCTCCAAGCGCGAAACAAAATCGGGTAATAGCCGCTCTTTCCACTGGGCGGAAAAACCATAGGGTGATGCCAGATAAATTTTCTTTTTCATAGTCTTATAAGAAAGCAGCCCCGCGCTCATTGGCGCAAGCGCCACACCGTCCTATTTTAATTTTAGTTATGAAAGACATGCCCGCACATATTCAAGAGCAAATACCACTCGCCCCGCGCACCACGTTGGGCCTAGGTGGCAACGCGCGCTATTTCGCCCCCTGTCGGACGCTAGAGCAACTGAGGCAGAGCTTAGAGTGGGCGCGAGCCCAAGATCTGTCCGTGCACGTGTTGGGCGGCGGCAGCAATATGCTCTTCGCCGATGCCGGTTGCGATGGCCTAGTGCTACACGTCGAGCTCGGTGGCATCGAATTTTTCGATTCGACGGCCACCGTCGCAGCGGGCGAAAACTGGGATACTTTTGTCGAGCAAGCGATTGACCGCGGCCTAGCCGGCGTCGAGTGCCTCTCCGGCATACCGGGCTTGGTCGGAGCCACGCCCATCCAGAACGTCGGCGCCTATGGCCAGGAAGTCAAAGAGACGATCAGCGAAGTGCGAGCGCTGGATCGCCACAGCCTAGACGAGGTCCGTTTTAACAACGAGGACTGCCAATTCGCCTATCGCCACAGCCGCTTCAAAGGCCCCGATCGCGATCGCTACATCGTAACCCAGGTGCAATACCAACTGCGCACGGATGGCGATCCCCAGCTGCGCTACGCCGAATTAGAGCGCAGCGTGCGCGCCATCAAGCCATTGGCGAAGGGAGCGGCTGCCCTGCGACAAGTGCGTGAAATCGTCCTCAAGCTACGCGCCGGCAAGTCGATGTTAGTCGATCCCGACGATGCCAATAGCCGCTCAGCCGGTTCTTTTTTCGTCAATCCGATTATTGCGCTAGAACAATTCGAAAAATTGCGGGAGCGATACAAAGACATCCCCTCCTTCGCCGCGGGAGACGACGTCAAAATACCCGCAGCTTGGTTAGTAGAAAATGCGGGCTTTGCCAAAGGGTATCGCCATGGCGGTGTCGGCGTATCACAAAAACACGCGCTGGCGCTTATCAACTGCGGGGGTACGACGCGCGAACTGCTCGAATTGGCCACAAAAATACAGCAAAGAGTCGAAGAACTATTTGGCATACGCCTTGAACGCGAACCCGTATGGGTAGAATAAGAAACGCACACTCCGTTCAGCACCCAACCTATAGGAGCTACTCATGGCCAAGATCTGGGTCCTACAAAACGCGCAGCCGGAAAATCTGGGCATTATCGCCCAAATTGTGCAGAGCTACGGCATAACAGCTGAATACGTGCGCACTTTCGCCGGCGAACCGGTGCCGCGCTATATGGACGGTGCGGTTGGGCTCATCGTGCTCGGCGGCCCCATGAGCGTCTACGAGAACAACCACTACCCTTTTTTGAACGACGCGATGCGTCTGATTGACCAAGCGATTAAAGAGCAGAAACCCGTACTAGGCATCTGCCTGGGCAGCCAACTGCTGGCCGCCACCCTAGGCGCCAACGTATATCCCAACAAAGAAAAAGAAATAGGCTGGCACTCCATAAAACTCGCAGCAGCGGCGCGCGACACCCTCCTAGGTGCAGACATGGCCCCTTCTTTTATGGGCTTCCACTGGCACGGCGATATCTTCGATTTGCCAGACGGGGCAAAAAACCTAGCCTCGTCGGCGCTAACTCCTCACCAAGCCTTCTCCTATGCGACCAACGTCTATGGCGTCCTTTTTCACATGGAAGTGACAAGGCAAATAGTCGGCGATATGGTCGATCAGTTTGCCGCCGAGGTACATGCTTTAGGCCTGTCCACCGAGGATATTACGGCGGGGTGCGCCGAGCATATAGAAACACTCAACAACCATGCGCGCCTATTCTACCAAAACTGGGCCGCACTCTGTTTGCAAAATTAGAAAACACGAGCCCTTAGCTACCAGTAGCGCAAAGCACTCTCAAAGAGCTGTGCCAACTCTTCTTCGCCCGCAGCCCGCGGCGCGAGCTTCGTGACCCTATGCTGCGGCAGCGTGCCCTGCACCAAGGCGGGTATATGCTCGCGTTCATAACCCAAGGCAGCTAACCCGTTGGGCATATCGAGTTCCTGCATAAACTCGATAATGCGAGCGGCCAGCACCTGGCCGGCCTCTTCCACTCCAACTCCATCTGTATCTGCACCCAAAACACCGGCCGCGTGTAGGTGTCGCTCGGGACAGGCCGGGGCCGTAAAACGAAAAACGGCCGGCGCGTTGACAATAACGGCCATGCCATGCGGAACTAACGGGTAATCCACAGCATACCCTGCCGGGGTAAATTTCTTTACCATACCCGCCACTGGATAGGACATGCCGTGCGGCAAGTGTACCCCCGCATTGCCAAAGCCAATACCAGCCAATGCCGAGGCCAGAATCATCTGGGCTCTCGCCGCGTCGTCGGACGGATCTGCTACCGCGCGCGGCAAAAACTCCGCGACCAAACGCAGCGCCTCTAACGACCACAAATCGCTAATTGGATTAGACCCCTGATAAGCCGGCCGCAGCGGCGGCCGCTCGGGACGCGGGCGTTGGTCATAGGGAATCGCCGTATACGACTCCAGCGCATGGCTGAGTACGTCCAACCCGGTAGAAGCGGCCACCGCCGGCGGCAAGGTACGCGTATTGTCCGGATCGACTAGGCCCAGCGTCGGTTTTAGATGGCGATGGGCAATGCCGGTCTTTGCCTCCATCTCTACCAAGTCAAAGATGGCGACCCCCGTCGTCTCGCTACCCGTGCCGGCCGTCGTCGGGATCGCAATAAGCGGCTTGGTCGGCCCGGGCACTGGTTTACCCTTGCCAATCGGCGCGTTGACATAGTCGAGGAAATCGGCGGGGTAGCTCGTATAGAGATTGGCCGCTTTAGCCGTATCGATCGTCGAACCGCCGCCAACAGCGACAAAAGCGTCAAAGCCGCCCTCTGTAGCAAAGGCAATCGCCTCCTTAAAAGAAGCATCTGTCGGTTCGACCCGCACCCGATCGAAGAGCGCATACTCCACCCCTTCGGCCTCTAGCGCCTCCAGCGCCGTGCGCACCGGCACCGACTCCGTTAAATTCGGATCCGTCAGCACCATAACGCGCTTTAGCCCACGGTCCTTTAAATCCATCCCCACTTCGCGCGTGATCCCCCGCCCAAAACGAATATTCGAAGCAGCCATCTCAAACGCCGTATCCAACTCCATCACACACCTCTCTTCCCTCTATATATAGTCGATCTACTTTCAACCAATCTATAGGTCTAAAGGGGTTTGCTAAAAAGGGTTATTGCTGTTTGAGGTCCGCAGGGCCGAGTTGCAATGTTCCTTTTTAGCAAACCCCTTTGGACATCTAAACAGCACGCTCATTTTCAATCTCTCACCAATTCACTCGCCCATAGAAAACCACACCACCTCCTCACTGTCAACATTCTCCTTGCGCCCACCCCTACACCATGCTACACTTCCGTCAAAATAGACTACACTTCCCGAAAGCGCGCCATGAATACCGACGGCCTCCAAGGCATGCTCAGCCTAGACCAACTCGAACATGCTATACGCAACGACCAGATCGATACCGTACTCGCCGTTTTCCCCGACCTCTACGGCCGCCTCGTCGGCAAACGCATCGCAGGTAGCTACTTCCTCGACCAAGTCGCCGCCAACGGCATGCACGTATGTGATTATCTCTTCACCGTCGATATGGAAATGGATGTAGTCGAAGGCTACGAATTTGCCAACTGGCAAAAAGGCTACGGCGATTTCCACTGCGTACCCGACTGGTCGACGCTGCGCAAAGCGACCTGGCTCGATCGTTCCGCCATCGTCGTCTGCGATGTGCAAACGGAAGCGACGCACGAATTAGTAGCTATTGCACCTCGATCTATGCTAAAGGCGCAGTTGGCACGACTGGCCGAACTCGGCTACAGTGCCAAGGGCGGCTCCGAGCTAGAGTATTATCTATTTAAGGACTCCTACGAAGCGGCGCATAAAAAAGGCTACGAAAATCTAGAGCCCTTTAGCACCTATATCGAAGATTATCACATGTTCCAAGGCACCAAAGAGGAGCGCATCAACGCCGAGGTGCGCCGCCATATGGAGGCCAGTGGAATCCCCGTAGAGTCCAGCAAAGGTGAATGGGGCCCCGGCCAACACGAGCTCAACCTGCGCTACGCCGAAGTCCTCACCATGGCCGACCGCCAGTGCGTCTACAAACAGGCATTTAAAGAGATCGCCTGGGCCCAAGAAATTTCCGTGTCTTTTATGGCCAAGTGGCGCAGCGACCTGGCAGGCTCCAGCATGCACCTGCACTTGAGCCTGTGGGATCAACAGGGCCTGAGCGCCTTCGCCGCTGGTGAGGCATCCGATACCTTCCGCCATTTCCTCGGCGGCTGGATGGCCCACGCCCGTGCCATAGCTCCTTTCTACGCCCCCTCCCCCAACTCCTATAAACGATACGTCTACCAGTCCTGGGCACCGACTCATATCGCCTGGAGCCGCGACAACCGCACGGCCGGCTTTCGCATTGTCGGCCAGGGCGATGCACAGCGCATTGAGTCGCGTTTGCCCGGCGCCGACGCCAACCCCTACTTAGCTTATGCCGCCGCTCTGGCCGCCGGCATCGATGGCATAATCAACAAGATCGAACCACCGCCCAGCTTCAGCGGCGATGTCTACCAAAGCGCAGAGCGTCCTAGGGTACCCGCCAACTTATCAGAAGCTACGACCGAGTTGGAACAGTCATCCATGCTGCGACAGGCCTTTGGCGACGCCGTAGTCGAACACTATATACATTTTTTCCGCACGGAGCAGCGCAAATACGACGAAGCCGTTACCTCGTGGGAGCGCGCCCGCTATTTCGAACGCGGATAAGCAGAAATCCCACTGGTAAAAAAAGGGAATATTCATATGAGATTAGCTGACAAAGTCGTTCTGATTACCGGTGCAGGCAGTGGCATAGGCCGGCACAGTGCCCTGCGCTGCGCCGGCGAAGGAGCGCGCGTCGTTGCCGTAGACCGCGACGACGAGGCCGCGGCCGAAACGGTGCAGCAAATATCGGAGATGGGCGGGCAGAGCATTTATCTCAAAGCCGACATAGCGCGCGGAGCCGACTGTCGAGATATGGTCGCGGCAACAGAAGAAGAATACGGCCGCCTCGACGTGCTCTTTAACAACGCCGGTATATCCCATATCGACGACGGCGATGCCGAAGACACAGACGAGGCCGTGTGGGATGTGACGATGGAGATCAATCTCAAAGGCGTCTTTCTCGGCTGCAAATACGGCATACCTGCCCTGCGCCGCGCCGGCGGCGGCTCGATTATTAACACGGCATCCTTTGTAGCTCAACTAGGCGCCGCTACGCCGCAGATAGCCTATACGGCCAGCAAGGGCGGCGTGCTGGCGATGAGTCGCGAGTTGGCGGTAGTGCACGCGCGCGAAAATATTCGCGTCAACGCCCTATGCCCCGGACCACTGCGCACCGAATTGCTAATGAAGTATCTCGACACGGAAGAAAAACGGCAGCGTCGCTTAGTCCACATACCGATGGGCCGCTTCGGCGAAGCCGATGAAATCGCACAAACAGTCGTCTTTCTCGCCTCCGACGAATCATCTTATATCACTGGAACAGCGTTCAATGTAGACGGTGGTATCACCGCAGCTTATGTAACAGCGGAATAACAGAAGGGCCTCATGGCTGAAAACACCGTGCATTACGTTTATGCCTTCCGCCTTGGAGACGGCTCACAGCGGGTCTTCGATATAGTGCTCGATGCACAGACCATGGCGATTGCACAACCCGCGCGAAAAACCTACCCGTCTTGGACCGCATTAGAGTGCGACCAGTGCCCCAACTGTCCGCTCAGCACAAGCGAGCACCCCCGCTGCCCAATAGCCGTTGCTCTTGTTGACGTCGTCGATTTCTTCAAGGACGGCCCTTCCTATGGAGCGGTCGATGTGCAGCTGGAAACAGCAGAGCGCAGCTATTCCAAAAACACGACCGCACAGCGCGCCGTAGCCTCCATTCTCGGCATCTATATGGTCGCGAGTGGCTGCCCTATCATGGATAAATTGCGCCCTATGGTGCGTTTTCATTTGCCCTTCTCTAATGCCTCTGAAACCACCTACCGAGTCATCTCTATGTATCTCATGGCTCAGTATTTCCGCAAACGCAAAGGCCTAGAGACCGATTGGGACCTACGCGGCCTTATCGCACTCTACCAGGACATCCATCAAATCAACACCCACTTTCTCAAACGCCTTAAGCAAATAGAGACCCAGGACACCAGCGCCAACGCTCTCATCATTCTCGACTGTTTTGCAAACCAAGTACAACTCTCTATTGACGACAGTAGCTTAGGCGAATTCGAATCGCTCTTCGCACCTTATTTGACAGACGGAGAAATATGAACTTTCAGGCAGTGCTCTTTGACCTCGATGGCACGCTACTCGACACCTTAGAAGATCTGGCAGACTCGATGAATGCCGCTTTAGTCAACCTAGGCTTTCCGGCGCATGCCATCGATGGCTACCGCTATTTTGTCGGCGACGGCATGGATATGTTAGTCCGGCGCGTATTACCTGAGAGTTCGCGCGACGCCAACACCTGCGCCCGACTAAAAGCGGCCATGGAAGACGAATACGGCAAGCGCTGGCACGCGAAGAGTCGCCCCTACTCCGGCGTGCCGGATCTGCTCGATGCCCTAACGAAACGCGAATTGCCCATGGTCATCCTCTCCAACAAACCCGAGCCCTTCACGCTAAAAGCCGTAGCTGAATTGTTGCCTCAATGGCATTTTACCATCGTGCGCGGCGCCCGCCCCGATGTGCCGACCAAACCCGATCCAACGGCGGCAATAGAAATTGCTAAAACTCTGGATATCGCCCCAGCTAACTTTCTTTACTTGGGCGATACCAATACGGATATGCAGACGGCCAACGGCGCTGGCATGTATGCGCTGGGAGCAGCCTGGGGCTTTCGCCCCGGAGAGGAGTTATTGCAAAGCGGCGCCCGCCGCTTGCTACAGACGCCGGGCGAGCTCTTGGACCTAATCTGAAAAGTATCTATTTTATCGCCGTTCACCGACATAGACCCACTAAAAGAAAGGCCGAATGATGGCAGAGGTTTTTAAAGGCATTAAAAAAATTAAATACGAAGGCCCGGATTCAAAAAATCCGCTGGCCTTCAAGTATTACAACGCCAAAGAAAAAATTGGCAAGAAAACCATAGAAGAGCACATGCGCTTTTCCGTGGCTTATTGGCATTCATTCAAGGGAGGTGGAACTGATCCTTTTGGCCCCAACCCCGTCTACGACCGCCCTTGGGATCGGGCCAGCGACCCGATGCAACGCGCGGAAGACACGCTGCATGCCGCCTTTGAATTCATCGACAAACTCGGCGCGCCGTTCTACTGCTGGCACGATCGCGATATAGCCCCCGAAGCAGAGAATCTACGAGAGACGAACAAGCGCCTTGACCATATTGTCGGCCTGGCGAAAAAAAAGCAGCGCGACACGGGCATCAAGCTCCTGTGGGGGACTTCCAATTGCTTTTCACATGAACGCTTCACCCATGGCGCCGGCACCAACCCCGATGCCCATGTCTTTGCATGGGCCGCCGCGCAGATCAAAAAGGCAATGGAGTGCACTCACGAATTAAAGGGAGCCAACTACGTTTTCTGGGGCGGGCGCGAAGGGTACTCCAGCCTACTCAACACCGATATGGCACACGAACAAGACCAGATGGCGCGCCTGTTGCACCTAGCCGTCGAGCACAAAAAGAAAATCGGCTTCAAAGGCACTTTACTCATCGAGCCCAAACCTAAAGAACCAACCAAACACCAATACGATTTCGACGCGGCTACCGTGCTCAGCTTTTTGCGCAAATACGACCTTTTAGACGAATTCAAGATCAATGTCGAAGCCAACCACGCCACGCTGGCCGGCCACACCTTTGAGCACGACCTGCAGGTAGCCTCGGCCGAAGGCAAACTCGGCAGCATCGACGCCAACCGCGGTGACTATCTTCTCGGCTGGGACACGGACCAGTTTCCGACCGACATCTACAGCGCCACGTATGCCATGCTGGTGATCTTAAAGCAGGGCGGTATAGGGCGCGGGGGCGTCAACTTCGATGCCAAACTGCGCCGGGGCTCCTTTGATTTAGAGGACCTCTTCCACGCCCATATCGGCGGTATGGACTCCTTTGCTCGCGGTCTGCGCATTGCAGCGCGTATTATTGACGACGGCGCGATGGCCGATATCGTCAAAGAGCGCTACGCTTCGTATCGCAGCGGCATGGGCAAAAAGATCATGCAGGGTAAAACTAGCATGACCGAACTGGAGGCCTATGTCATAAAAAATGGCGAAGCACAAAAGAGAAGCGGGCGCGAGGAAATGCTAGAAAATATCATAAATTCTTATATATAAATATAGTAAGAGAAAATGGCGTCAGCCCTCCGCGGGCGACGCCATTTTTGTAACTTGACAGGTCGGCATAGTCACTGTAAAGTCTTAGTGAGCTGCGTTGCCCAATCGGGGCGAAAAGGCAACGTCAGCCCTCTCCTATACCGAACTGATAAAACACGAAATGTCACAATATAATCGAGATGTTGACGACGATGTCGACGACGAAGATGGCCCAGAAGTACCGCTAGTACAGAAGGTCGCTATTGTCATGGTCGCCCTCGGCGAAGAAGTATCCGGCGAGGTAATGAAACACCTCTCCGATTACGAAATTGAAGAAATTACCCAGGCCATTGCCGCTCTCAAAAATGTCTCGGTCGATGTTATGGACCGCATCCTCCAGGAATTTGAGCAGAGCCTGATGGCCGGCGACTGGATCAGCCAAGGCGGCGTCGACTTTGCGCGTGCAGCCTTAGAACGTGCCGTAGGTCCGCGCAAAGCGCAGGAAATACTCGAACGCGTCACCTCTAAAGTATCCTCGGGTTTTTACATGCTGAAAAACGTGGCGCCCGACCAAATCGCCCCCTTTATCAGCCATGAACACCCGCAGACCATCGCCCTTATTCTCTCGCAATTAGAAGCGGCTCAAGGTTCGGGGATCCTCTCGCAGTTGCCCGAACGCCTACAGGCCGATGTAGCCTATCGAATTGCCACCATGGAGAATATCACACCCAATGTCATTAAGCAGATCGAGGAGAGCCTCGAATCGAGCCTGCGCGACATTCTCGGCGGTAATCAAGACGTCGGTGGCCCCAAGGTCGTAGCCGACATTCTCAACCTCACCGGCTCTTCCGTCGAGAAGAACGTGCTCGACAATATGGATGGCATGGATCCGGAAGTCGCCGAGTCAGTGCGCAACCTGATGTTCGTCTTCAACGACATTGGCCGCCTCACCGATCGCGAGCTTCAGACCTTGATGCGCGAAGTCGACCAAAAAGACCTCGTCATCGCTCTAAAAACAGCCAGCGAGGAATTGCGCGACAAAATATTGGGCAATATGTCCGAACGCGTGCGCACTTTTATTACGGAAGAAATGGAATTTCTCGGCCCCATGCGCCTCTCCGAGGTCGAAGAAGTACAGCTGCGCATCGTGCAGCAGGTGCGCCAGCTAGAAGAACAGGGACAAATCACTATCGTACGCGGTGAATCCGACGACCAATTCGTCTAGACGCCAACTGCTCCTACAACAGAAAAAGGCCGTCCCTTGCGGGACGGCCTTTTTCTGTTTTTATCACAACTTTTAGTGGTCGCGCGGCACGGCCATCATGCGTTCCAAAGAGCGGCGTGCGCCCGCAATAACTTCGTCGTCTAGCTTGATCTCAAAACGCTCTTCGGCGAGCGAAAAATAGAGATCCTGCAAACCCGTCATCTTCATATAGGGGCAGTGCAAACGGCAACCGATACAGCCGTCGGCAGCGACAAATTCTTTGTCCGGAAAGCGTTTTCTAAGCTGGTGCAGCATGCCGTTTTCCGTGGCAATAATAAAGGTTTTCACCTCGGGATATTTTTCTACTGCACTGAGCATACCCGTAGTTGAACAAACCTCGTCAGCGACCTCAACCACGTCCTGACGACACTCGGGATGGGCAATGATCACGGCCGCGGGAAAGTCACCACGCGTGCGCTCAACGCTGGCCGAACGCAAAACATCGTGGGTCGGGCAAACGCCATCATAGATGACGATATCCTTTTCCGGCACCTGTTCGGCCACCCAACGCCCCAGATTTCGGTCGGGCGTAAAAAGAATTTTATCCGTCTCTAAACTGCGCACGACCGATACCGCATTAGCCGACGTACAGCAGATATCGGACTCGGCTTTGACTTCGGCCGTCGAGTTGACATAGGTGACGACTTCACGACCGGGATAACGCGCCTTCCAATCATCGAGGCTCTCTGGCGTAATCGAATCGGCCAAAGAACAGCCCGCTCCCAGATGCGGTAGCAACACTTTCTTGTTGGGGCTGAGAATCTTAGCCGACTCAGCCATAAAATGCACGCCGCAAAAGACGATAAGTTCGGCATCCGTCTTAGATGCCTCTAACGCTAATCCCAGTGAATCTCCCGTGACATCGGCCACGTCCTGAATTTCGGGGACCTGGTAATTATGCGCTAAAATAACCGCATTTTTTTCTTTGCGCAGGCGGTTGATCTGTTCGACCAGTTTTTCGGCGGGCAGATCGGAACCGGTAAGCGCTTCAGTCACCTGACTAGATGTCTGCATCTGGCTCATGACTTGACCTGTGCTCCTTCATCGGGTTCGACAGCTTCGGTACCATTGGGGAAAACTCGCCAAAACTCCTTGCGGACCAGACCAGTGATCATAGCACTCTTACTCGTGCCGTGATAATGGGCAATAGCATCTAACATGTCATGATCGCGGTCTGTGGCGGAGAACGTGCGAACTTTTGCTTTGTCGCTCTTCGATTTTACTGGCGGCATGTTATATAATTCTTATATAATTTTTAATTAATAGGTATACATAACTTAACCATATAGAACACAACCGTCAACGATTTGTATTCTTTTTTGGGCATTTTTTGTTTGTAGATGTAGCAAAATAACACAGCACTGTAATAAAAATTGTATGAAAATACATTATTGTCATTACGGACAATAATAAAAAAACCATAAGTGCTTGCTTATAAATATCTTATGATGAAAACGGAGCTGGCACTGTAATTGCTAAATAAACCCAACACCCATTTCCATCTCGTTTGAATTTATTTAAGGTATAACTATGCTAAAAAGAAAAATGCGCGGCCCCTACACCATAGACCAACTATCCACTCTCACCGGTCTCAGCATAGAGGCACTGCGCCACTACCAAGAGATTGGCCTCATTCCCAAGGCGCGCGCCTGGAGCGACAGACCTCCACAGGAAGTCTTTTACAAAGTGGATATCAATCGAATTCGCGAACAAGAGACACGGCAAAAAAAAGATATTTTAGAAGAAACATGCCAAACCGGCCCCTTAAAAACCGATCTATCGCGCAAGCTTAATCGCCTGATTAACGTGCATTCACGGCAGTATCCAGAAGTATCGCGTCTCGATGTGCTCGAAGTGCTACACCGCACCTATGTAAAATATTTAAATCAGGAGGCTGCCACGCCCGCCACGGCTTAATAAATAAAAATCAAGGACCACTGGCTCGACAGCCGCCAGTGGTCCTTGATTTTTATCAACCTATTGCGCGATATAGACTATTAGCTAAAACTCTCACCCGCCCGATGCAAACGCAGCATATTGGTCGTACCGGGCCTATTGCTCGGCATGCCGGCGAGAAAGACTAGGTTTTCCCCCTCTTGCACATGCCCTTCGCTCAGCAATAGATTGTCGACCACTTCGATCATCTGCTGAGTGCGC
This sequence comes from Planctomycetota bacterium, assembly GCA_047616505.1. Taxonomy (GTDB): domain Bacteria; phylum Latescibacterota; class UBA2968; order UBA8231; family UBA8231. Next base: position 1,336 of record JBLHGI010000063.1, on the reverse strand, counting down.
TCGACATACTCGGCCATACAGGGCTCTATCCCCCAATGCAAACAGAGCCGCCGCTGCACTCGTTCGTTGGGGGTAAAAGCATAGATCGGCGTCTCGGGACGGTATTTGGCGATGAGATGCGCCGTAAAACCCGACTGCGTAAAGGCAATAATAGCAGCGGCCTGCGTCTCGGCAGCCACTTGCCCGGCCGCCTCGGCAATGGCATCGGAAAAAGACAGCGGCAGTTCGTGCGCCTCGCGGCGCCGACGCACGGTCTTCAAACCGCCGTGGCGCTCTGCCTCGCGCACGATCCGATCCATCATGCGCACGGCCTCTATGGGATAGGCCCCCATCGCCGTCTCGCCCGAAAGCATCACCGCATCGGTGCCGTCAAAAACCGCGTTGGCCACATCGGACGCTTCCGCACGCGTCGGGCGCGCGTTTTCAATCATCGACTCCAACATCTGCGTCGCCGTGATAACGGGTTTGCCCGCCACCGCACAGGCGCGAATAATCTGCTTCTGAATAAAGGGCACGCGCTCTGGTGACATTTCCACACCGAGGTCACCGCGCGCCACCATCACCGCATCCGTCTCTGCGATGATCTCATCGAGCGCCTCGATGGCCTGGGGTTTTTCCAGTTTAGCCACCACTACGACATCCCCCCCCAGCCGCGCCAATTCCTTCTTTAAGGCGGCAATATCGGCAGCGCGGCGCACAAAAGACAGTGCGACAAAGTCCACTTGCTGCTCGACACCAAAGGCCAGGTCTACCAGATCTTTTTCCGTCATCGAGGGCACGCTGAGCTCGGCGCCGGGTAAATTGATACCCGCCCGCTGGCGCAGACGCCCACCGTCGGCCACCGTACAAATAACTTCGTGGCCACTGACCTCGTCGACAACGAGGCGCAGCAACCCATCGCTGAGCAGAATTTCGTCGCCTGCGGCCACATCGCTAGGCAGCGCTTTATACGTCGTTGAGGCCCGTTCGGCAGTGCCTTCAACTTCGTCTATCGTCAGCGTGAAACGCTGGCCTTGCACGAGTTCGACGCTGCCGTCTTTGAGCGTGCCCAGGCGAATTTTAGGTCCCTGTAGATCTTGCAAAATACCCACTGGCCGCCCCAACTCCTCAGCGATCCGGCGCAGATCGGCCACGACGGCAGCATGATCTTCGTGGCTACCGTGCGAAAAATTGAGACGGGCTATATTCATACCCGCTTCTATTAATGCGCGCAGTTGCTGTGGGTCGCTGCTAGCTGGACCAATCGTGCAGACGATTTTGGCGCGGCGGATATTCATTACAGGCTGGCGATGCGGGCCATCGCCTCGTCAATTTTGTCGCGCTGGTTAAAAGCCGA
>JBLHGI010000062.1:0-21581 GCA_047616505.1 Planctomycetota bacterium | reverse complement strand
GACAGCGCGAGATTGCTCTGCGCAATCTCAACACATCCGTCGAACTCGACGTTCGCCAATCCTACCAATCGATGTTGGAGGCACAGGAACGCCAGCGCATCCAAGAAGAACGAGTCCGCATTGCTCGCCGCCGCCTCGAAATAAACCAAATCCTCAAAGAAAAAGGACAGGCCGACGAGACGCTCCTTGAGAATTTCCGCACCCAGTTTTTCAACGAACAAGATCGCCTCTTCCAAGACCAAGCCACGTATATCCGCCGCATCGCTCAGTTGCGGCGCCAGATAGGACACTTCGAATGAGGGCGCCCTGCCTCCTATTGCTCCTATTCGTTGGTGGGTCCTTTGCCCAGACGCAAACACTCACGCGCGAAGAGCAGTCGAACAAACTCAAACTACAAGAGAGCTTGCTTCTGCTAGCAGAGCGCAGCGCTAGCCTGCAAAGCACGAAAGAAGAACTCGATGCCATAAAAATGCTGTTTGACGAAGGTTTTATCTCCCTGCAAAAATACAACCAGACGCGCAATCGCTATGAGCAGGCGCGGCTCAACTTTGAACAGGCCGAAATTGGGCTCGAACAAGTCAAGCTCGACTTGTTAAAAAACGCCACCCATATCACCGTTCGCGAGGCGCGCAAATACAAAACAGCAGACAACAGGACCATGGTCGAAATCGTGCTCGAAAACGCCTCTGCCACGCGCAATGCCCTCTTAGTGGACGATGCGCTCAGCGAGGATGAAGTGCGCACGCTGTTGAAAGTAGAAAACATCTACGTATCGCTGCGCAACGGACCCATAGTTGGCGAACCCTATGAAGTCCGCGTGCCGTCTCTCGACGTCGGCGCTAGCCGCAGCCTACACTTTAGACTGCTCAGCGATGTAGAGTCCGTCTATGTACAGCTCAACTATTTAGATATCGAGGACAGCATTTCTTTGCTCTTGCAGAAAGGCAGCGACCAGGACCTGCCCAATATTAATTCGGCACAGTTCGCCCAAGAGGGTGCGTTAGAACAGAGCGTTTCCTTTGCCTTAACGCTACAGTGGCTCTCCGACGAAGAGCACAATTTTGCCCTCTCCGTCATCGGTTTGCCCCGGCGTATCGACTACGCCTTTTACAACGGCAACGCCAAGGTCAACCAAGTAAAATTCGACCAGAATACGTCGCGAGTTCACTTGCGCCTCCAGCTGCAATTACCCGAAAAAATAGACGCGAATTTTATCGATCAGACGCGCACGTTCTACGCATTGATAACCCAGCCGAACCAATATGCGCGCATCAATGCGCTGCGCACGCGCTTTGCAGACGAACCCGTTCCCGAGCAAGAAATCGCCGCACTCGAAAGCCAATATGTCAAACTCGAATTGACGCCCAAAGGACTCGGTAAATTGGAAATCCAGACGGCCAACCGCTATCAGGAAATTGACATCGGCGAAAAATCGCGCGTGCGCATTGAAATTGTCAATCGAGGTACCGCCGCCGTGCAGAATATAAAAATCATTCTCGATCTGCCCTACGAGTGGCAGGAGAGCGTCACCCCCCTGTTGGTCAAACTCCTAGAGCCCGGCGAGCGCGCCGCCATCGACATTATCGCCCACTCGCCCGAAATTGTCGCGGCCGGCGATTACGAACTGGGCATTAAAGCACGGGGACAGGTCGGCACCGAAGACGTCGAGTCCACGGAGAAAAACATAACGATCAGCGTCGTTGCCAGCAGCAATATAGCCGGCAATGCCCTGTTAATTGCCCTGCTGGTCGTCATGGTCATAGGCATCGGCATATCCAGCGTGCGCCTGAGCAGGCGCTAGGCGCGAAAACACTATGCATGCAATCCATAAAATACTGTTATTGCTGCTGGTCTTGCCTCTGGTTTCTTCGGCACAGGGCAAAGACCTGCGCACCAAGGAACAGCGCCTCTACCAAATCCAACTGCGCCAAGCCCAGTGGAAAGTAGATGCGGCGAAATTAGAGATGGAGACGCGACTCAGCGACTACGAGGAAACGCGCGACCTCTTTCAGCAAAATATCCGCACCCTCGACGAACTCAACAGCTATCAGCGCGCCTACCAAAAGACCAAGCTGTCCTACGACCAGGCCGCTATAGCATTGGAGCAGACGCGGCTCTCCTTTCTGCGCGACGCCACGCACCTGTCGATTGTCGAGGCCCGCAAATATCGCACGGCGGAGGGCTATCGTAAGGTCGAGATCGTATTGGAAAACGGTTCCAACCTAAGCCAGGCAATGTCCCTTAACCCGGACAAGACGCGCGCCGAGGTCAGCGCCCTGCTCGAATTGCGCAATATCAACGTCTCCCTAGAGAGCGGTTCGCAAAAAATGGTCGTCGGCATCCCCTATGAGATGCCCATCGAGTCGCTCGCTCTCGGTCAGCGCCTCGTCTTAGTCTTCCGCTTACTCAGAGACGAAGACGAGGTCGTCGTCGTGCTCAAAACACTCGCTGGCCAACGCGACGATTTTCACATCGTGTTGCGCAAGGATTCCCTGCAAGACACCCCCACCATCAACTCGGCGCAATTTTCTCAGGAAGGCGATCTCAACAGTCGCGTGCGCTATGACCTCATACTCGAACGCCTCGCCGAGGACGAAAAGACCTTCCGCTTAGCCGTGCTCAACTTACCGGACGAAATCAACTATTCCTTTATTGAAAAGAATAGCAATGCCAACCTTTCACAGGTTAAATTCAGCGAGGAAACGAGCCAACAGCATCTCGAACTCGAACTGCAAATACCCGAGAAACTCAGCCGGCGCTTTGTCGACCAAATTATAGAATTTTACGTCTTCGTCACCGACGCCGACGGCTATCGCCGCATTGAACAATTCAACGGGCGCGACGCGGCCATATCCAAGGAGGACCTGGCCTCTCTCAAAGGCAACGTCGAACGCTTCGAACTGATCCCGCGCGGGCGCGGCGCCCTAGAAATGACGATCGCCACGCGCTATTGGGAAGTTTCCAGCAATGAATCCGTTTCCGTGCGTATAGAATTGCTCAATATGGGCACGCTCGCCGTCGAGGATATCCACCTCGTGCTCACCCCACCACTGGACTGGACCTATTCGACTACCCCTGAACTTATAGAGCGAATTCCATCCGGAGAGAAACTTGCGGTGACCGCTCTCCTCATCCCTCCCGCCGAGCAAAAGGTCGGCGAGTACGACGTGCGGGTCGAGGCCATCGGTTTTTGCGACGGCGAGAAAGTAGAAGCCAGCGAAAAAGAATTGACAATCCGCGTCACCGCCAGCGCCCATCTCGGCCAAAACATCCTCATATTAGTTGGAGTTTTTGCCCTGATCATCGGCGTAGCTATCGTCAGCATCAAAGCATCTCGCCGGTAGCGTAGCACCTCTTTCTGCTCTATATTCCTAGGGTGCTTCATCCCTCTACCATCGTCCTTGCGAGAAGCTCTTTATGGATCACGACATAGGTAATTTGCTCAACGAATGGGACTTCAGTCCCGACGAGTTCCTCGCCCGCCGGATAAAAACACCGGACGGCTCGGAGAAAATCCAGATCCGCATCGATATGGGCATCTTGCAACTCGAACCGGCAGGCCGCCCTGACGGTTTGGAGCCGCATGGTTATAACTCGCTGCTGGACTATTATACTGCCCAAGCAGAAAAGGCGAAGGACGAGGACTTCACGCTCGACGAAGACGAATGTGAAGATCTATTCCAGGAGGCTTGGCAGTTCTACCACCGCTATCTCAGCTTGTTCTACCTCGAAGACTATAAGGGCGTCGTAGCAGACACTGAACACACGTTAAAGGTATTTGACCTAGTCGACGAATACGCGCCAAACGATGAGATCCGCTGGTACTTCGAGCAGTACTACCCGCACGCCATCATGATGCAAACGCGCGCGCACGCCATGGCGGCCCTCGACAGCGAAGACTATCCAGCCGCCCTGCGCGCCGTAGAAAAAGGCATCGCCGAGATTGAGACCTTTGTCGAAGAGTGGGAAACGGAGATTGAAGAAGATCTGCCCGAAATCGCCTTTTTGCGCGAATGGTACGAAGAGTTGGAACAGGAGCGGCCACTGACTCCGCGCGAACAGCTTGAGCGCGACCTAGCCGCCGCCGTCGAAGAGGACGATTTCGAAGAAGCCGCACGGCTGCGCGATAAAATTAAGACGATGTGGCCGGGACCTCGTCGCCTATTCCGGCCCGACCGGCCCGACCGACCCGGCCGCTAAAAAAAATGGCGCCGAGGCTAGTGCCCGGCGCCATAGCCCATCTATATACTCTATCTTTCAGCTAATCCCCATCACGTCCCACATCGAATAGAGCCCCACCTCTGCCTTGGCGACAAAACGCACGGCGCGCAGGGCGCCGTTGGCAAAAGCATCCCGACTCGTAGCCGTATGACATAACTCCAAATATTCACCGGGCGCCCCGTAGAGCACTTTGTGTACGCCGGCAATATCGCCGGCGCGGATCGCATGCATGCCGATCTCTTTGCGGTCGCGCTGCCCAACAACGCCCTGGCGCCCGTGTACAGCGACCTCTTTTAAGTCGCGCCCCAAACCCTCGGCTGCCCGCTCACCCAGCGTCAACGCCGACCCGCTCGGTGCATCGACTTTGAAGTGGTGATGCATCTCTAATACTTCGACATCGTACTCGTCCCCGAGTATGCTCGCCGCATCCTGCACCAATTTGAAGAGCACGTTCATAGCCGTACTATAATTCGAGGCAAATACACAGGGAACGGCAGCAACGATATCTTTAAATTCGGCCAGCTGCTCTTCGCTAAAACCGGTCGTGCCCACGACCATGGGCACGCCCAAATCGGCACAGATCGCCGCATCGGCCAAGGTCGCTGCCGGCGTCGTAAAAGCGATGGCCACATCGGCGTCAACCACACAGGTAGAGAGCGAATCACTCACGGGGATGTCGAGCAGCCCCGCCCCAATGGCCACGCCGATATCTTTGCCGATTACGTCGTGGCCAGCATACTCCGTACCGCCGACCAACTCCAAATCATCGGCCTCCAAAATCAAATGCGCCAAGCGCTGTCCCATGCGCCCGCCCACGCCACAAACGGCTATTTTCACCATAATCTCATTCTCCCTTAATACGTCGAATAAACCAGTTTTTCAAATAGGCTCTCATCGCTGAGCCGGGCCTCGATATCGACGTTAAAGAAAGCGGCGATAGGTGCCAGCACCGTAGCATCATTGGCCTGCACCTGGCGCGCAGCAGCCACGGCCACTTCAATGCCCTGCCGCGTCATCTTACCTAAGGGGCGACGCGTGGGTCCCGAGGGCATACCGAGCACGTTCATCAGCGCCTTGACGGCCAGCGGGTTGCGCGCCTTGCACTCGGCCTTGCCGTAGGGCGTGTCTTCCTGGGTCGTGACACCGACGCAGCCAAAGAGCGGTGCCAGTGCAGCGGCCAACGTATCGGCCTCCGCCTCGTTGCCTTCATTGAGCAATTCCGTCAAGCGCTGAATCGGGCCGGGAATAATATTGGACATTACGGAAATAACGCCTGCGGCCTTGATCTGGGCGCTCTTCATCATCGCGACCGTCTTGTCATCGTCACCGGAGAGAATCGTAAAATCCTCGCCGCAGATCCGACGCGTCTTGGCCATATTCTCCAAATCGCCCGTGGCCTCTTTCACCGAGGATATGTTCTTATATTCAGCCGCTAAGATCGCCAGATCCTCCACGTGCATCATAGTGCCGGTGCGCCCTGGGATGATATAGGGGATCACCTGTACTTCGGGAAATTCTTTGGCGACGGGTTCGACGTATTCGCGGCGGATCTCCAGCGAACTGGGGCCATTATAGTACGGATCGACTAAGAGTACGGCATCGGCCCCCACGTGCGCAGCGTGCTCACTGCCGGCGAGCGTCTCTTTGGTGGAATTGCTGCCGGTGCCGGCAATCGCCAGACAGCGGTCCTTGGCCAGACGCACCGTACTCTCGACCACTTCGTTGTGCTCTTCCCACAGCAAGGTGGGGCTCTCACCGGTAGTGCCAACGGCCAATACGCCCTGGATATTGTTGGCAATCTGAAACTCGATCAGCTTCTCCAAGCCCTCGTAGTCCACACTGCCATCCTCGCGCATGGGGGTAATAATGGCGGTATAACAACCTTTAAACATATTTTTCACCTTCTGGTAGGATACTGACGAGATGGGTACTGACGGGCAGGATACTCATTTTACGCACCACTATTGCCAAAAGGGCAATGATTTGCGACCATAAGTTCTCATTGAGGACAACATATTAATTAGACCACCTGCCTTTGTCAACAACGGTGGCCACTCAATAGACACCCGCTATTGCCCTATCGACAGGAGAAATAATGCCCGCCGAATCGATGATGCGCTACGGCTGCAACCCCAACCAAAAAGACGCGCGTTTCTATATGCGCGACGGCAGTGACCTGCCGCTCAAAATTATCAATGGCGCCCCAAGCTATATAAACTTAATGGACGCGCTCAACGCCTGGCCGCTAGTGCGCGAACTCAAGCAAGCCCTTGACCTGCCCGCCGCCGCTTCTTTTAAACACGTTTCACCGGCGGGTGCCGCCGTCGCCGTGCCGCTCTCCGATGCGCTAGCCGCCTCCTATTTTGTCGACGACTTGGAGCTAACACCCCTAGCCACGGCCTACGCTCGGGCGCGCGGAGCCGACCGCCTCGCCTCTTTTGGCGACTGGGTCGCCCTCAGCGATGAAGTCGATCTCGCCACAGCACAGATCATCAAGCGCGAAGTCTCCGACGGCGTCATCGCCCCCGGCTATACGCCCGAGGCACTCGAGCTCTTAAAAAGCAAAAAAGGCGGCAATTATCCCGTATTCCAAATCGACGCCGACTACATGCCGGCCGCCGTCGAAGCGCGCGAGGTATATGGCGTTACCTTGGAACAAACGCGCAACGACTTTGCTCCGAGCGACGTTTTTTTTAGCAATATCGTCAGCCAGCGCAAAGACCTCTCCGCCGCAGCACGCCGCGATTTAACGGTGGCCACCATTGCCGTCAAATACACCCAATCAAATTCCGTCATCCTCGCACTCGATGGCCAGATCATAGGCAGCGGTGCCGGCCAGCAGTCGCGCGTGCACTGCGTGCGCTTGGCCTGCTCAAAAGTCGACAACTGGTATTTGCGCCAACACCCCAGCGTGCGCGCCATGCAGTTTAAAAAGAGCGTGCGCCGCGCCGAACGCGTCAATGCCATCGACATTTATCTACAGGAAGAAGCGACGCCGGCCGAACTGAAGGCTTGGGAGGCCAACCTTAGAGAAGTGCCCGAACGCCTCAGCGCCGACGAGAAACGCGCCTGGCTCGACCAGCTCAAGGGCATCGCCCTCAGTTCGGACGCCTTTTTCCCCTTCCGCGACAATATCGACCGCGCCTCGCGCTCTGGCGTCGAGTATATCGTGCAAGCCGGTGGCTCCGTACGCGACGACCTCGTCATTGAAGCCGTCGACGAGTACGGGATGCTAATGATCAATTCGGGCGTGCGGCTCTTTCACCACTAATAGCAAAACGACCGGGGCTTGTTATGAACAACAAACCCCGGTCGCCAATGGCCTTAATTACACTAAAATAGCTGTAGATGTCGATTACTTTTTTTCCGCTATATCTACTTTCACTAACACCTGCGCTCGCGCGGCCAAAACATACTCGACAATCTCTTCCAACCCTTCGCGGTCTTTTATACAGGCAAATATCGTCGGCCCCGCGCCGCGCATCGCCCGCGCGTCGCGGTCCATCACCCCCAAATCCGCGCCCACCATCGCCGCTAAATCGATCTTGTTAATGACGAGTAGATCCGACTGCGTCGTGCCCGGCCCCCCTTTGCGCGGCACTTTGTCGCCACCGGCCACGTCGATTACATAGATCGAATAGTCGACGAGTTCTTTGCTAAAATGAGCCGCGAGATTGTCGCCACCACTCTCGACCAAGAGCAAATCGATCTCGCCTTGGAAACGCGCCATCAAATCTTCTAATGCATTCAAGTTGAGTGAGATATCCTCGCGGATCGCCGCATGCGGGCAGCCGCCAGTCTCGACGCCAACGATTCTATCGGCGGCTAAACTTTCGTGGCGCAGCAAAAATTCAGCGTCTTCGCGTGTAAAAATATCGTTGGTCACAACGCCCAAGCTCAGCTCTTCGCGCAGCCGTTCGCACAGCGCTTGTAACAAAGCCGTCTTGCCGCTGCCTACCGGACCGCCAATGCCCACGGTAAAAGAGCGCTGAGAAAAATCGCGATCGGCTACGAGCATTTCGCGCGCGGCAAACTCACCCGCCGAGGCAAAAGGCTCGTGCGTATGGCCGTGATCGTGGTGATGGTGGTGTCCCGACATGCGTTTATATCTCCGATAATCCTTAAAACAACTAAGACTGAAAAAGACGCGAATACAGGTAGCCGTGCATTCCCTGAGCAATGTCCAGCTGTGGCAGCGAACGATGCGCCTGTCTATACGAACGCGCACCAACGCGCGCCAAGACCACTTCGCCATACTCGTTGAGATGCCGTAGACGCCGCGCCGCTTCTAAGGGTCCGATTAACCCCAAACGCACGGCAGCGCTGACTTGGTCCCGCAGCGACTGAAAGATCAAGAGCCGCTTAACCTGCTCCAATTCAAAACCTATTTCTTTTAAACTCAGGGCAAAAACAATCGTAAAGTGTAGCGGTAAACGGTCGGCTAATAGGCGCTGCCGTAGTGCCCCAAGACCCGCTTGTTCATACATCCCTTCGAGCAAACGCAACCAGTTTTTTCCCGTGACTAGGCTAGCGTGCAGGACTGAGGGCGCCGTCACCATAGCCTCGTACCAAGCCAGCATATCGCCCACCTGCTGCCAGCCGTCACCCTCTATCGCATAACACGACTCTACAAAAGGGATCTCCCCGCAGGCTACTGCCTCTACAGTACAGCGCAAAAAATCACCCAACGATGCCGGTGATTCAAAGAGCCCTAAATGATAAGCGCTTTCTAGACCGTTCGAAAAAGCATAACTACCCGTCGGCAACCCACTATCAGCTAGTTGCAACAGCGCTAAAAGATTCGGGACTGAGCTCATTTAAAACAGGTTATAGAGCTGGGCTAATGGCAATTTTTCAGCCGGTTCACAGCCGATTTCCTCGCCGTCAACGACCACTTTATAGGTTTCTGGATCAATTTCAATAGCGGGCGTCAAATCGTTGAGCTGCATATCGGCCTTCGAGATGTCGCGACATTTCTCCACCGCCACCACCTCGCTCTCTAAACTATACTCGTTTTTTACTCTCTCTTGCGAAACCTGCGCAACAAAGGCCAGCGAAGTGCGGCCTGCCACCGCACCCTGTGCGCCAAACATCGGCCGTGAATATACTGGCTGCGGCGTTGGGATCGAAGCATTGGCATCGCCCATCTGCGCCCAGGAAATAACGCCACCCTTGATAACCAATTCGGGTTTGGCGCCAAAAAAGGCCGGTTTCCACAGCACCAAATCGGCGAGTTTACCCTCTTCGACTGAACCGATATGAGAACTCATTCCATGCGCAATCGCGGGATTAATAGTGTATTTGGCGACGTAGCGCCGCGCGCGAAAATTATCGGCACCCAGCGCCGCGTCTTCCGCCAGCAAGCCACGCTGTTGGCGCATCTTATGCGCCGTCTGCCACGTGCGGCAAATCACTTCGCCCACCCGCCCCATTGCCTGACTATCAGAAGCTATAATCGACAGCGCCCCCATATCGTGTAGGACGTCCTCGGCGGCAATCGTCTCTTGGCGAATCCGGCTTTCGGCAAAGGCCACATCTTCGGGAATATTCTTGTCGAGGTGGTGGCAGACCATAAGCATGTCGAGATGCTCGTCAATCGTGTTAATCGTATAGGGGCGCGTCGGATTCGTCGACGAAGGCAGCACATTGGCCTCGCCGCACAAGCGCATAATATCGGGTGCATGACCACCACCAGCGCCCTCGGTGTGATAGGTATGGATCGTGCGCCCTTTAAAGGCGGCACACGATGCTTCAACAAAACCCGACTCATTCAGCGTATCCGTATGGATAGCCACCTGTATATCATACTGTTCGGCCACGCTTAGACAGGCATCAATAGTCGCCGGTGTAGTGCCCCAATCCTCGTGCAGTTTGAGACCACAGGCCCCCGCTTCGACCTGTTCTATCAAACCTTGCGGCAGCGCGGCATTACCCTTGCCCAAAAAACCAAAGTTGAGCGGCCACAGATCCGTCGCCTGCAACATCATGCGGATATAGAACTGACCCGGTGTACAGGTCGTAGCCTTGGTGCCCGTCGCCGGACCCGTGCCACCGCCCAGCATCGTCGTAATGCCCGATGCAGTGGCTTCTTCAATCTGCTGCGGGCATATAAAGTGCACGTGCGCGTCCAAAGCACCAGCCGTCAATATAGCCCCCTCCGCGGCGATGACTTCCGTCGTCACGCCGACGACCATACGCGGGTCTACACCCGGCATAATATCGGGATTGCCCGCCTTGCCAATGCCGATTATACGACCGTTTTTGACACCAATATCCGCTTTAAAAATACCCGTATAATCTAAGACCAGCGCATTCGTTATAACGAGATCAAGCGCCTCTTCCTGGCTGGCGCCGCTGGCCTGTCCCATGCCGTCGCGCAGCACCTTGCCACCGCCAAACTTGCACTCCTCGCCATAGACGGTGAAATCTTTTTCCACCTCGATAAACAGGTCCGTATCCCCCAGCCGTATACGATCCCCCGTCGTCGGCCCATACATATCGGCATATGCCCTGCGGTCGATGCGCATTTCCTATCCCTCCTCGGCTCCTAAAAAGCCGCGTTGGCGCGCCCGTTCCAAGGCTTCGCTCTTATTTTCTTCGCTCAATTCTCCCCCGATCAAACCACTGCCCCCGTGCACTACGCGCCGCCCCGCCACGCTCACCAAACGCACGGACTTACTCTCACCCGGTTCAAAACGCACCGCGGTGCCCGATGGAATATCGAGGCGAAAACCATAGGCCTGCGCGCGCGCAAAACTCAGTCCGGCATTGACTTCAAAAAATGGAAAATGAGATCCCACCTGTACGGGGCGGTCCCCCGTATTGACCACTTCTAGCTCAATGGTCTCGCGCGCTGCGTTGAGATCTAATTCGCCAGCGAGGATCTGGCTCTGACCCGGTTCGGAAGACGAGCTATTGTCCGGCGAGTAGCTGACCTCAGCACGCACTAGCCCCGAACCATAGAGCGCCAACTCGGAATCGCCCTGCGCGCGGCAGATCGGCTGGTGTACCGTTACCAGTTTCGTGCCATCGGGAAAGGTCCCCTCCACCTGTACCTCATCGACCATTTCAGCCACACCCGCCATCACATCCTCTAAGCCGAGCAATTTTTTGCCCTTGTCCATCAATACGGCCACGCGCTCGCCGTCGCGAATAAATTCCAACAACTGCGCGGCGATCAGTGCCGTCGCTTCCGGGTAATTTAGCTTGAGACCGCGCGCATAGCGTTTCTGCGCTACACATCCTGCATTGTGTAGGACTAGCTTGTCGATCTCCTTCGGGGAAAGGCGCATCTTCGTCGCACTCCTCGCTATAAATAGACCTAAAAAGTCAGATGGGACTTGATGCTCTCGTCAGAGAGTTCGTCTGCCCGACCTTGTAGCAATATCTCACCGCGATCCATTAGAAAGAAATGGTCGGCGATTTGACGGGCAAAGTCAAAGTATTGCTCGACCAGCACTATAGTAAATTTACCTCCATCTTTCAACTTGAGCAGCACGCGTTCGATCTCCAAGATTATAGACGGTTGAATACCCTCCGTCGGTTCGTCTAATATCAGCACATCCGGGTCGCCGACCAACGCGCGCGCTATGGCCAACTGCTGCTGCTGACCACCGCTTAGATTGCCCCCCATGCGATCGGCCATCTGCGCCAGCACGGGAAAGAGCTCGTAGATATCTTCCGGCACCTGACGCAAGCCATCCTGCCGCGCCTGCAGGCCCGTCTGTAGATTCTCCAGCACACTCAGACGCGGGAATATTTCGCGCCCCTGTGGCACATACCCCAAACCGAGACGGGCGCGGCGATCGGTCGACTCCGTCGTTATTTCGCCCCCGGCAAAGAACATCTTGCCTTTCGTCGGCGTCAAAAGGCCGACGATCGCCTTTAATAAAGTTGTTTTACCGACGCCATTGCGCCCCATAATGGCGGCGATTGAACCACGGCCAATTTGCAAACTCAGATCGCGCAATATACGGCTGCCGCCATAGTGCACATCGAGGTCTTCGACCGCTAAAATAACATCAGCCGGCGGCATGGCTCTCGCTCCTGTCCATAGCTGAGCCCAAATAACACTCAATTACGCGCGGGTCATTCTGCACTTCGTCCATAGCCCCTTCCATGAGAATTCTCCCTTCGTGTAATACGGTCACTTTGCGCGCTATCTGACGAACAAACTCCATATCGTGTTCAATGACAATCAGCGAATGATCGGCCGCCAGTTGCAGCAGCAACTCCCCCGTGCGATGCGTCTCTTCATCGCTCATGCCCGCCGCTGGTTCGTCGACCAGTAAAAGCTGTGGTTCCTGCAAGATGACCATGGCAATTTCCAACCACTGCTTCTGACCGTGCGACAGCGCACCCGCCTCCTGTGCCAACACATCCTGCAGACCCACTTGTTCGGCCACTTCGCCAATACGCCGTTCTTCGGCACTGCTCACACGGTGGAAGAGTGATGAAAAAACACCTCTATTAACCTTTATAGCCAACATCAGATTGTCGAACACACTCAGCGATTCAAAGACGGAAGGTGCCTGAAACTTGCGCCCAACACCGAGTTCAACAATTTCGTCCTCCGACATTTTAGTCAAATCTGCATCGGCAAAAATAGCGTGCCCTCCATCCGGTTTAGTCTTGCCGCAGAGCACATCTAACAACGTGGTTTTTCCCGCACCGTTGGGGCCAATAACTACGCGTAATTCGTTGCGCTCGACTTCAAAGCTATCGATATTGAGCGCCTTAAAACCATCAAAAGAAACACTGAGGTGTTCCACGTATAAATTGTCCATTTATTTTGCTCCCAAAACGCGCTGGCGCAATTGCCCGACGATGCCGGTAATGCCATCGGGGAAATACAGCACCACGCCGATAAATAGCGCGCCCAAAAAGTAGAGCCACGTACCGGGAAAAGCGCCCGTCAAATAGCTGTAGAGTAAGTTGACTAAAAAGGCTCCGACGATAGCCCCCACCAGGGTAGCGCGCCCTCCCACCGCCGTCCATACCACAATTTCTATCGAAGCTTGCACATCCATTCGCCCCGGTGTGATAATGCCCGTCTGCGGCACATAGAGCATACCACCAAGCCCAGCCAGCGCCGCGGCAACCACAAATACAAAGAGCTTAAAGTGCACGATGCGATAGCCGATAAAACGCAGGCGATGCTCGCCGTCGCGAATGGCCAAGAGCAACTTTCCCAGTTTTGATTGAACGATGAAGCGGCTAACCATATACGCGGCGAGCAGTGCCATACTGCTCAGTATGTAGAGCCCACGCTTAGTCGATGGCTCGGCTAAGTCAAACCCCAATAACGTCTTAAAGTCCGTTAGACCATTGGTGCCACCGAGCATCGTTTCATTGCGCAAAAAAACCAACCACACGGCTAGAGCCAAAGCCTGTGTGATGATCGCAAAATAGACGCCCTTTATGCGGCTGCGAAAGGCAAAAAAACCAAAGACGAGCGCCGCGCAGCCCGGCACGAGCATACCCAGTATCAAGGTCGCGGGTAAGCTGTGGAAGGGCTCCCAAAAGAGCGGCAGGACTTCAACTCTATTCCACACCATAAAATCAGGCAGCACACTGCCATACACGCCCTGCGTCCCCGTCTTGAGCAGCATGTGCATGCCCATGGCATAACCGCCCAAACAGAAAAAGAACGCCTGGCACAGCGAGAGGATACCCGTATAACCCCAGATTAAATCGACGCCCAATGCAACGATAGCGAAACAAAAGTAACGCCCCCATAAATTCAGCGTAGTATCGGCGACAATACCCTGTGCATTGAGCAATGGTATCACGAGGCCGAATAATGCAAAGAGCGCAAAAGCCGGCCACTGCTTTAGTATAGAAGCGCTCATAGATCCTCGTTGCGTCCCTTCGCCGGGAAGAGCCCGGTCGGACGTGATTGCAAAAAGAGAATGATTAAACCCAAAAGGATGACCTTGCCGTAGACCGCTTCGAATACGGGTTCTAGCAGTTTGTTAAAAATCCCCAAACTCAATCCGGCACTAATCGTGCCCAACAACTTGCCGACCCCGCCCGTGACGACGACGAGAAACGCATCGACGATATAGGTCTGCCCCATATTTGGCACGACGTTGCCGATTAAGGTCATGGCCCAACCGGCGATGCCCGCAATGCCGGTGCCCATCATAAAGGCCATGGCATCGACGCGGCGCACCGGGATACCGACACAGGCGCTCATGTCGCGGTTCTGCGTGGTAGCGCGCAGACGTAGACCAAAACGCGTGCGGAAAAATACCGCCAACAGCGACAGCACGATAACCGTGGCCAGTCCCATAATGAACATGCGGTTATACGGCAGCATCACCTGTGGGGCAATTTCGTAGCCACCGCTGAGCAGTTCGGGCAAGCGCACCGACGTCAAATCGCCAAAAATACTGCGCGCGCCCTGCACCAGAATCAGGCTAACGCCCCAAGTCGCCAACAGACTTTCCAGCGGCCTGCTGTAGAGACGACGTATAATCAGCGCTTCCATCACCAGACCACAGCCCCCAGCTACGAGAAAGGAAAAGGGCAACGCGATGGCAAAAAATAAATCGCCATAAGCCGGCGGCAGCAGCGTAGCGCAGATATCCTGCACCACAAAAGTCGTGTAGGCGCCAATCATCATAAACTCGCCGTGCGCCATATTGATCACGCCCATCTGACCATAGATAATGGCCAGCCCCAGCGATATGAGCACCAGCACCGAGCCCAAGCTGAGACCAATAAAAAGCGTCTGCACGATCTGCATAAAAAAGCCGAATTGCTCCAGGCTTCTCAGTGCGATTTCTGCCCGCCCACGAAGATCGGCATCCGATTCAACAAATTCGCCGGCCGCATCTTTTTTAAGTAGGACCTCCAACACCGGCACAGCCAATGGGCTGCGCAACTCTGCCAATCTACCCACTGCGCGAATGCGTATTGCACGGTCGCTGTCGCGCAACTCTAATTTGGCCACTGAGACGCGCAACAAACGTTGCACATCGGTATTTCCCTCTGCCATAATAGCCCGTTGCAAAATCGGCAGATCGGTCAAATTGCCACGGTTACCTATATTTTCGGCCGCAATACGCCTCATTTTTTCGTCGACGGAAAACAACTCAGCACGCAACAAGTAAGGCTGAATAAGCGCGCGTATTTTGCGCCCCGTCTCGACTTCCATCAAATCATAAACCGAGACTTTAACCTGAGACCCATCGCCGCCCAAAAGGGCTTCACGCCGAGGAAACATTGAGTAGAGCGCTACGATCGAATCTCCGAGTTCATCCGTCTCTTCGTCGCCAATGGCCACTAGGCCGCTATATTCTTCGCGTTCGGACCACTGATAGACTTCACCGCTAAACAGCGAATTCATCAGATCGTAATACACTGGATCACCAGCTTGGGCAAGCTCGATAACTACCGCCTCGATCTGGCTATCATCACCGCTGGCCAATTGTGCAAAGACGACCGCTTCGGCCTGTTCCACAGCGTATATAGCGCCGGGTATAAGCGCAATACACAGCCCTAGCGCAATGATATAATTTGAAAGTTTATACAAAAAAACGACCTGTATTAATGGGTAAATAGGGCATCGAGAAGAGGGCCGCCCTACCTAGTGAATACTCATAGGAATTTTTTGAAATACGATCAAGCGAGCGAAGGGGATCTTCCATACCTCTTTTACAAGGATCCCACCTTTATATGTGGATGCGCCTGAGCGCACCCAAGACATCGGAGATTTGTGTGACCTCCTCCGCCCGCTTGAAATCAAAACGTTAGAAAGTCAGCAGCGATTCCAACGCAAAGTGCGAAGTGTCCGAGCCATTAGACATAAACTTGGCTTCGGTCACGATCAGCCAATTTTCGTTGACCATATAGCTAGGGCTGATAGTAAACTCAGAGACCGTCTCAGCAGCGTCTGTGTCCAAACTGCTAAAACGACCGGTGACGCCGATCTTATCGCTGATGCCATAATTGGCCATAGCGAGAAATCCCGTGCCGTCATTGCCATCGGCCTGCCAGTTGGAGAGCAAGTTGATTTCTCCAGCCAAGAGCAGTGCCCCCATGCCATACGAAGCCCAAACATTGATCAAACTAGTATTGAAGGCGCCAAAATCCTCATAGAGGAATGCGGCCTTCGCCGTGACGTCCTCTGTCGGCATGAGCGTCAACTGCGCCTCAAAACCGACTTCCTCCGCGCTGGTATCCGTGCCGTCCCAAACGCTGGAGACAACCGAACCAAAGAGAGCAAATTTCTCTTTGGAATACGACAAGGCCGCGCCGTGCTGATAGCCACCGTAGACTAACGTCGCCGAAGTCGAGTACTGGTAAAGCCCCGTCGGCTCGGCGGCTTCCCAACCCGATACGCTGAGAAACTTACCCATCGTCAAGCTCAAACCATCGCCCATATCGTAGGACATAAAGGCCTGTTCGAGCGAGGTGGTCGTATTGGGACTTCCCTGCAAATCAGCCCGCAGCGACAAACCATTATCGTAGTTAAATATGAAATCGATTTCGGCCTGATCCAAAGCCATGCCTTTCGTGCCATCGTCACTGATAGCCGACATGTCTAGAAAACCGCTTACCATAAAGTTGTCATTCAATTTAATCTCGGCCGTCGCAGCGCCCGTCGTCAGCGCTAAAGCCATAGCCGCGCTTAATATGTTCTTTACCATCTTGAAAAATCTCCTAAATAGTTTTTAGTTTTTAGCCGCGTTCATAGTTGCTACACCGTATTACCAGCACTACTTGATCGTATACGTTCCCATAAAATTGACGTGATCACAGTCCTTGTCGGCACTCGTGATATCGTCCCAGGGATCCGGTGCCACCAGGCCATCGGACTCATAGACGACCTTAAACTGACCGTTCTTCTTGATCTCGCCGATATAGACGGGCTTGTGCAGATGGTGGTTCTTCTCATCCATCATAACCATGCCACCTGGTGAATCATAGGTCAGACCGTAGAGCGCCGGGCGCACCTTGTCGACGTCAAAAGAGCCGGCTTTCTCAACGGCACCTTTCCACAGGTAAACGCCGGTATATGCCCACAGAATCGGGTCATCCGTTACGCGCTTCATACCACCGGGTAGGTTATTAGCAGCGGCGTATTTCTTGAAGTTTTTGACAAACTGGCCGTTCTGTTTTCCGGGAATCGACTGGAAGTAATTCCACGCCGCTAGATGGCCTACGAGAAACTTCGTGTCCATCGCGCGCAACTCGTCTTCCGCTACCGAAAAAGCCATGATCGGACAGGTCGCTGAGGTCAGCCCCTGGTTGCCAAATTCTTTGTAGAAAGGCACGTTGGAATCGCCATTGATCGTGCTGAGCACACAAGCGGTACCGTCGGCGGCAAATTTCTTGACCTTCTGCACAATCGTCTGGTAATCTTGATGGTGGAAGGGCGTGTACTCTTCCATGATATTCTCCGGTGGAACGCCCTGGTCTAGCAGATAAGCGCGCAAAATCTTGTTGGCGGTGCGCGGAAAAACATAGTCTGTGCCCAACAGGTAAAACTTCTTATAACCGCCCCCCTCTTCGCTCATCATATACGCAGCAGCTGGAATCAACTGTTGGTTAGGCGTAGCACCGGTATAGATGATATTGCGCGAGCACTCTTCGCCTTCGTACTGCACGGGGTAAAACAACAATCCCTCGTTCTCCTCAAAGACCGGCAAGACCGATTTACGCGAAACGGAAGTCCAGCAACCGAAGACCGAAGAGACTTCGTGTTCGAGCAGTAGTTCTTTTGCCTTCTCTGCAAAGAGATCCCAATCGGAAGCGGGATCGACTATGACGGGCTCTATCTGGCGACCGAGCACGCCGCCGCTCTCGTTAATCTCTTCTACTGCCATCAGCACGGCGTCGCGCAGCGACACTTCCGAAATAGCCATCGTTCCACTCAATGAATGCAAAATGCCAATCTTAACCGGCTCTTCTGCAGCCTGTACCGACAGAGCCATGCCAAAGACTAAAGCCAATGCAATGAGGTGTCGTGCAAACGGTGTTTTTAGTTTTCCAATCATAGTATCCTCAGATCCCTCCAGGGTATTGGTTGTCAACAGCAGCAGTTCGATCAATGTCCGCTGCCTCCTCGTGTGATAACCATGTTGCAAAATGAGTGCCACATGTGTCCCATCCCGCTCGATGCACCATTCTCATTCGGAGCTTCACCCCTTGTAAAACAATTAGATAGGTGTTACATTTTTTTCATTCAGCAGAGATTCAATGCCTAAATTCATCGAATTAAACACGACGTTAATGTTTCTTTCTAACTAAATATTACAGTTTTGAATTTTTCCTCCATAAGGCCCCTTTATACTCCCCATCTCTGCATCAATTTTGCATCTTCTCTACAATAATTGTCATTTTATTACCTACTTTTTCGTCACTTTCTACAAAAAAACAGACTTCCCAAATTTTCAATTCAAGCGTTCATACATTTTTGTCATTATCGTTTACCGTTCCATTTTTTACAAAATGCTATCGGCAACTTCGATCCGTATCGTACACATCTGGGTATGATACGTGATGCAATTCAGACCGAGCTACGCGCAGGAGGGACACCCACAAATAAAAAAATCGCATCTACGACTTCATGACCTGTCGTAGATGCGATTCTGTTTTCTATACCCTCAGCGCTGAGAGTTATTTTTATAACTGCCGATGCAATTGATGTGCTCTAATATTTGCGCGCCAGCGGATTGATTCCCAAGAGTTGCGGACGCGCCACCGCATTGCCCAGCACTTCATAGATGCGTTTTAAATCGCCGTGGCGCCGAGCGATAGCGCGCAGCACGAGCACATGATCCTTCTGAGCCAGCGATACCAGAGGTTGGTCTAGCTGGCGCTTCTTTAGCTGTCCTTCAATCTCTGCGCTCAACTCCTCGCCCAAATAAGCACAGAGGCCATCAAAGCGCTCCTCGCCGGCCCAGCCAGCGACAAAGACATTGAGCATAGCCGCCCCCATCGCCCCCATCGCCCCGACGCGCGGCGGGGGTGCAACAGCGGGTTCGGAGCAATACTGGTCTACGAGCAGCGGCCGATCTCGCGCATTGATATGGACGGCAGACTCGTATACATCGTAGCTAAAGCGTTCACCACCTTCTATGCGCCCCGCCGTATGACCATCGGCCAATAGCAGTAGCGCCCCTTCTTCTAAGTGCCACGTCTGACGCTGGCAAAAGCGGCTCCCCGCATAGGGCACGACTAGGTCCGGCAGGGCCACGACGCAGCCATTGCGGCCAATCACCCCCTCAATGGTTTGCTGTGTCGTCTGGCCACCTGGACATTTATAGATCCGGGTAAGCGCCTGTGTGCCCAGATACAAACCCGCCGCCTCGCCACAATCAATGCGCAACTGCACGCAGTCGCCTTCTACCATACCACCGCCATAACCGGACATAATGACAGCGGCAAAGTGCTCGGACTCTGAGCGGGGGTTAATCAGCTTGAGCGGGGGTATAGAAAGATTCGAAACAAGGCGCGAACGGCCGTTATTATGCGCAACTTCGATCTGCGACCACTCAGTTGTCAACGGCGCACGACCTCTTTGCCAAAATGATCGGCAAAAATAAAGAAATCGTCCAAGCCCACGGCTCCGTCGCCGTCTAAATCAAAACGGCCATCGAAGCCGCTAGCGGAAAAACTCGTGCCGAATGTATCGATAAAAAGAAAGAAGTCGTCGAAGTCTACGTCGAGATCATCGTCGAAGAGGCCGCGCACTTCGGCCCCATCCGCATCGATACCCACCGCCACCATCACCACCGTGCGAGCGGCGTCGGCTACAGTACCGGCCGCAATTTTGGCGATGCGCCAATTGTCGGCATCGGCTACTACAATCTGATACACATAGGGACCCCCCAGCGGATCGACGCTATCCGTAAAACTACTCGTTCCCCTCTCCAGCACGGCTACTTCCGCAAAGAGCCCACCGGCATCCGCGCGCAATAGACGATAGCCCTCAATGCCATCTCGCGCGATAAACCCTTCGCCGAAGGGCACCCAGTAGCGCACTCCATCTTCGGGCGCGAGTTGCCAGCTAATATCTACCTGTCCCTGGCCCATACTTCGCGCGCTGAGCCCTGTCACCGGAGAGGGCGGAATATCATCGCGCCCTGCTACCTGCCCCGCGCTCAGGGTCAACCCGTCTTGTCCAGGCCCTACAGCACCTATCTTACCCGTGTGCAAGGCCGCCACCGCCACAATAGAGCGCACGCGCGTCTCGACGCGTATATCGGCGTTGCGCCCATCCGTGCGCAGCCAGGTCCTCGCCACGCCATCGCGCGCCGATACGACGGCAGTCCCCACTAAGACCGCCGGTCCACTCAAGAGCGCAAAGGAAACTTCGCTGGTATCGTTGAGTGCCGGATTGTCCGTAGCATCAATCAGGTTCGCTTTTACTTCGATCAGCCCCTTTTCCCGCGCATCTTCATTAAACTCCAAAACAACGCGCACGACCGGCGAAACCACGCGTAACTCTAAGCGCGCTGGCGGCAACCCCGAAAGCTGTACCTCAGCGACCAAATTGACTCCGGGCTCCAACGCAAAACCGACCGTAGCCAAACCACCTACCGTCTTAGCCACAGCCTGTAACTCGACTCCACCGCTGATTACAACAGTTATCTCGCTGTAGTCATTGGTCTGCAATAAACGACCCGTATCGTCATAGAGCCCCATATGCAAGCTCAGTTGTACTAACCCATCGGCCCGCAACTCCTCTGTCGCGCGCCCTAAACGGATATGATACGGCACTATAGCATCGGCTCGCCCCGCTGCCAACGCCGCCAAATTGCCGATGCCATTGGCGACTTCACCGACGAGTTCACCGCTCTGAGCATTGAGTTCCAACAAACGCTGGCTACTAAAATCACCGACAAATAACCGTTGACCCAATACAGCAATACCCGTCGGCACCCTAGCTGGCGACGCCCATTCTCCTAGTATTTGACCGCTCTCTCCGTCGATAGAAAAGATCGCCGGCGGACGAATGCGACTGGCGTAGAGGCGATGCCCAGCTACACCCAACCCTCCCACTAAATCGACCCCGGGCACCAACTCGCGCAACACCCGTCCATCAAAAGAGTCGAGGGCGTAGATAATGTCCGCAGAAAAACTGAGCGCGTAGAGCACTCCCGCTTCGTAGGCCAATCCATCAATGCGTCCAGGGGGCGCCGGTATGCTATGCCATATCGTGCCATCTTCAGCGTTCAATTCATAGATCTGTCCATCCGGGTCCGTCGCATCCACCATATACAGACTGTGACCGCTGTAGGCCATACCACAAGCCCCTTCGGTCCGACACAGCACGGGGGAAGGAAAACGCGCCAACTCAGCGCCCGTGCTTAGGTCGAAGCGCACGATCTGCGAAAAGCGAGCGT
>JBLHGI010000061.1:0-21920 GCA_047616505.1 Planctomycetota bacterium | reverse complement strand
GAAGCAAATATGGGAGCGTTGAAACGAAGGGCCAAAGCTATGGCATCGCTCGGGCGAGCATCCAAAACATGCTCTTGCCCCTCACCATCAGATAAATGTACTTCGGCGTAGTAGGTGCTTTCGTGAAGGTCGGTAATTTCTACTCTAACGACCTTGGCTTCCATGCCGACCAAGATTTGCCGTGCCAGATCATAGCTGATTGGGCGGGCAGGCGTCTGATCGTTCTGGGCCATCGAGATAGCCGCTGCTTCAAAGCGGCCAATAATGATGGGTAGATAGGCGTCGCCGCCAATTTCTTTTAGGACGACCTGTGGATAGGAGGATTGGGGGCTGCTGTTATAGACCCCGCTGACTTCCATTTGAACCATTGGGTAGCACGCGAGGGTTGGAGTTGTGTCGGTTGCGATACGTGGCAAATATAACACGCCTGCAGAGTAGGTGTCAACAGACTTTCAGCTGAGGGCCGCTTCTACTCGTCTGTCGATGGAGATGTTGTGCCGCCTAGATCTTCACCGAGGCGCTCCAACTCTTCGCCTAGCATCTTAGCTCGATTTTGTAAGCGCATTACATAGGCGAAGAGGATGATCCAAATAGCTGCATAGGCGGCAAAGAGATATTGTAGTTTTTCCATAAGAACCTCAGTAATCGGCTAGTTCATCGCGTTTTTGCCGTAGTCTTTCCACGGCCTCCTCGATGCGAGCTAGGTCGAGGCGCCTGAGTAGCAGCTGGACCAAGAGTAGAGAATAAGCAGCAAAACAAATCCACAAAGTATAGCGCATTTCTGGCTGTAATCCGACGTTTCGCGGCGGGTGCAGCTGTTGTTCGGCGGCCCATAGATCTACCGAATAATAGACCAGTGGCACGTTGGCGAAGGCGACAATACCTAGGACCGCAGCTAAGCGCGGCGCCTGACCCGAACGGGTGCCGTGTGTGCGCACCATGAGATAGGCAACGTAAATAGTAAAAGTGATCAGCATGGAAGTGAGACGCGGTTCCCAGCGCCAGTACACCCCCCAAATTGGTTTGGCCCACAGTGGCCCCGTGATCAACACGATCAAACCAAATACCACCCCCAACTCTGCCGAGCAGAGCGCTAGGCGGTCCCAATGTGTTTGGCGAGTGCGCAGATATTGGACGCTGCCGAGGAAAACGAGAAAGAAACAGATGAAAGCCGAAACGGCAGCGGGCACGTGGAAATAGAAAATGCGCTGCGTCTCACCCATTTCTTTTTCCATAGGTGCATAGAGAAAAACGGCGCCGAGAGCGGCGAGCATGGAGACAAAGACTAGAATGGACAAAATCTTGGAGGCACTGCTGAGATTTTTCATTCTTCAACCGCATATTCGAAGAGCATGAGAGAAAGCGCGATAAATACAATCGCATATACTGCGAGCATTTTCAAGTGGGGATATAGACTTTCTCCCCAATCGTGGTCTAGTACTAACCCAGTGGCTTCTACGCAGGAAATCAGGGCGGGCAGAATCATCGGTAGCATCAAGAGCGGTAAGAGCAATTCGCGCAACCGCATATTGCTCGACATCGCCGCGAAGAGCGTGCCGGCCGCTGATAGACAGGCCGAACCCAAAAAGAAAACGCCGAGTAATGGCACTAGAAACCAACCGGGAGAGAGATTAAAAAAGAGGGTAAAAAAAGGCAAACAGATTAACTCAACGGCGAGTAAAAAAAGTAAATTGCCCAACATCTTGCCCAAGTAGATGGCGCTGCGATCACCAGGCGCCATAAGCAGTGCGTCGAGCGAGTGATTTTCACGCTCGTCTGCAAAGGAGCGGCTCAATCCCAGCAGGCTGGCAAAAACAAAAGATGACCACAGCACGCCCGGGCCAATCTCGTGTAGTGCGGCCCCCCCTAACTCAAAGGAAAAGTTAAAGACCAGCAGCACCAAAAGAGAAAAGAAGGCCATAGGACTAAGGCGTTCCTTGGTTCGCCATTCGGCCATGAGGTCTTTGTGTAAAATAGCCAGTGTTCGCTGCCAGAAGTTCAAAGCGTTGTACCTAGGAAAGGAGCGCAGGTATCGACCAGGTCTTGCGAGGATCCACGCCATGCTTGGTCGTGGCAAATACGGCCTCGGCGCAGCACTACGAGCCGATCGGCCAATGCCGCTGCTTCTCCTACTCGGTGGGTGACCATCATACAGGTGTGACCTTGTTCTTTCACCTGTAGCAGACGCTGGCGCAGCGCGGCGCAGGCGGGTTGGTCTAACCCGGTAAAGGGTTCGTCAAGTAGGAGCACGGCGGGTCGGTGCAGCGTCGCGCGCGCCAAGGCCAGGCGCTGGCGCATGCCGCGTGAAAAACCGCGTAGTCGCCGGCGCCGATGCTCTAGTAATCCCACTTCTTGTAGGACTTCCTCCACCCGCTGTGTCGCATCGGTCAAGCCGTAGAGTTGGGCAAAAAAAGACAGGTTTTCCTCGGCGCTCAAATCGTCGTAGAGCAGCGTGTGGTGCGAGAGCAAACCAATGGCGGCGCGTGCCTTGGAGTTGCGCTGGGGATCTTCGCCAGCGATAAGCACTCGGCCGCTACTCGGCCGGCTGACGCCCGCCGCGAGACGCAATAAAGTGCTCTTACCCGCGCCGTTTGCTCCGGCCAACAAAGCGAATTGCCCGCGCTGGATGCTTAGGTCTACCGCGCGCAGGGCGATAAAGGAAGCGAAATTTTTAGAGGCTTTTTCGAGAACTATATCGTCAACTAGCATGTTCTCGTGTCTCTAATAGCCGCGTTAGGTCGAGAGCCTGGTCCAGCAAGCGGCGCCGGGTGCTGAGATAGGATGTGTCATCGCGGTTGGCAGCGTATTCTTGGTCGAGGCGAGCAATTTCGCCCAACAAACGCTGGCGATGTGTTTGTCGGTCTGGTGTAGAGATAGGGCTGCCCGCTTCGCTGTCTTGGCTGTCGTTGCGGCTCCAAAGAAATAGCGCTCCGATGCTGGCGACTAGACCAAAACCCAGGGCGGCCCACTTGAGAACCCAGCGCAAGGGTGCCGCTAAGGGCAGCGAAATGTTTACCTGTTGGCCCGCTTGTAAATCAGTCATTTGCCAGCGCCGATACTGACGTCCGTGCAGGTCGACGACCCCTAGATCTTCAAAAGGGGCTCCGATCTCTAGTGTGCTGGGTTGGACGAAGAGTTCAAATCGATCTGTGGGGTAAACAACATGGTGAAGATAACCATTTTCCAACTGTTCTGGATCTATGTTAAAGGAGAAGCTAAGCTGTGAATAACCGGGCAGAAGCGGCTGGTTATCAAAGAAAGTAGTCGCGTCCGCTTGGTCCATATGTCCGGAGTGGCTCTGTAAATTAAAAATTCCGTTCGGCAACTGGAACTCGGTGACGTGTCGCTCCCCTCCCTGCCCACTTCCCGTATATGCCTGTTCCTGTCCGTTGTGAATTTGGGTCAGATGCACGACTTCTATAGTGCCCTCTTCCATCACTAGAAAAACGTGATGTGAACCGATGCGAATCTCTGCGTCGTTAGAAGTCGGTTCATATACTTCGAGTATGATCTGCTTTTGTGCTCCAACTTCAAGAGTCGAGCTGAAATAAGTGACGTCTTTGTAGAAGGCGGCCAAGGCAAACGATGTGCCCGCTGTTAAAAAGGGGCCAGCAAAGGAAAAGCGGCCTTGCTCGTCGGCCGTTTTGCGCATCATTTCGGCGACTTGACCCTCTTGATTTATATAGAAGGCGACTTCGATTCCGCCGATGCGCGCATCGCTATTGGGGTTGACTATATAACCGTTGATCTCATCGGCGCGCACTACGTTCGCGCCACCTAGCAAAATAAAAAAAGTTGCTGTGAGGAAGGAGGTATATCGACCCATCAATCAGGCCGTTTCCTCAAAGGCTTTGCCGCACTGGGTGCAGAAGCGATCCTCAGCGCGACGTGGGCCACCGCACTGACCGCAGAACTTGGCCGGTGCTGCAGTCAATGGTGACTGAAGCGGTTGAGTTGGCGCCGGAGGGTGTTCTACGTGCAGAGCAGCCACTTCCCGCTCGATACGCTGCTCTATGGAATCTGGGCTAGCCTGGCCATTGAGCTGATCGAGTTGGTGAATAATGGAGAGCGCTTCCGCCTCTAGCTCGCTGCGCATGCGCTGAAAGTCTTCCTCGGGAAGCTTACCTAGTTCGCGATCGAATTCTATCTCGAGAATAGACGAATAGAGCTGCTCTTTGCGTTCGGTTAGTTGGCGGGCGTTGGTATTGTTAAGAAGGCTGCCGCGTCGACCGAGAAGAGGCCTGCCGATATAAAATCCACAGCCTACTAAAAGTAGCCCGCAGGCCAGGAGTACCATAAGATCCATGTCTAATCGCTCTCGTCAAAACGTTCCAACTCGCGGCGCAGTCGCTCGCGCTCTTTGTCGATTGGAGGTGTTGATGTTGATAGTGGTTTTGCTTGCTCTTGATCGTTGGGATCTCGCCAATTGCGCAGAACGGAACGCACGATGAAAACGCCAAAGAGGAGCGCGGCAAAGGGGGCAATCCAAGCTAATAAATTGTACCCCTCGGGTGGTGGAGCAGCTAGGGCGATCTGGCCGTAGGTCGACACATACTCGTCGATGATCTCTTGTCGACTCTTGCCCCGGTCGAGCAGCTGTCCAATATGTTCGCGCTGGGGTACGGCAAAAGATGTACATATACAGGTAGCTAACGATTCGCGGTTACAGTCGCCGCAGAGGCAGACCATCTCCTGCGCAACGTCTTTGATTTCCCTAGTGGTTGCCGCCTGTGCTGGCGATGTCAAAAATACCAGTACTAGGCAGAACGCCAGAGACTTAACCACGTGGTTCTCCCACCGCGCCTTGGTCCATCCCAGCAGCCGGCGCCGATTTCGCAGAACCGTGTTGGTCAAAATGTGCCATGCGTCGGTCGCGTGCCGTTGGCCACATGGCCCATAGAGCACCCAAGACCAGCACGATACTGCCCAGCCAGACGAAGTTGACCAGTGGATTGATATAGACTTGAAATTTGGTGCTATTATCGTCGGCCGATCCAACTAGAATTACATAAAAGTCTTCGCGTAGGCTGGAGTAAATAGACACTTCAGTCGTGCCTTGCTCGAACGCTTTATAAAAACGGCGTTCGGGTAGCAAGGTGCCTAGACGCTGCCCGTCGCGGCTCAGGGTTAGAGCGGCGGCGGTTGCACTCATGTTGGTATCTTCCTTAAAAGCCATCGTCTCAAACGTAAGCTCATAACCGCCGACGGGTGCCGTCTCACCGCGGTCCAGCACGACTTCCATTTCACTCGTAAAGGCTTTGCCCGTAAACCCAACAAAGAGCAGCATGAGAGCGAAGTGGGTGGTATAACCGCCGTAACGTCGTCTATTTTTGGCGCTAAGTCTATATATAGCTGACAGATAACCCTCACCTGTGCTGCGCATGCGTGCACGGGTCCCCGTGTGGAACTCCAAGGCTATAGAGGCCGTTAAAAATGCACAGAGAACCAGCGAAATCAGGGCATATATGCTGCGCACGCCCAGGCCTAACAGGATGGGTAGCGCCAGCAGTCCGACCGCTACCGGCACTGCGAAATTCTTCTTCAAGCTCTCGGTTGAAGTGCGTCGCCAGGCAAAGAGCGGTCCGGCGCCGGTCAGCAGTATCAAGATTAGACCAATAGGCACGTTGACTTGGTTGAAGAAGGGGGGGCCCACTGTGATCTGTTGGCCGGTAAAGGCTTCGGAAATTAGCGGAAAGAGCGTGCCCCAGAACACGGCAAAGAGGATACCCAACAAAATCCAGTTATTGAGCAAAAATGCCGTTTCGCGCGAAGCGAAAGACTCTAGCCTGTTTTCCGCCTTTAAATGAGGTAGTCGCCAATAGAGTAAACCAAAAGAGAAGACCAGCATCGCGACTAAGAAGACAGAGAAGAACGGACCAATATTTGATTTGGCAAAAGCATGTACAGAAGAAATCATGCCCGAGCGCGTAATAAATGTTCCGAGGATGACGAGCGTATAAGACAGAATGGCCAAGACCATATTCCACACCTTGAGCATGCCCTTGCGCTCTTGTATCATAATGGAGTGTAGAAAAGCCGTACCTACTAACCAGGGCATCAGCGAAGAATTTTCCACCGGGTCCCATCCCCAATAACCGCCCCAGCCGAGTTCGACATAGGCCCATTTCCCCCCTAGTAGCAGACCGGCGGCGAGGAAGGTCCACGGAATGAGCATCCAACGCCGCGCTGGTCTAAGCCACGTAGAGTCGAGTTGACCAGAGGCCAATGCGGCGATGGCAAAAGCAAAAGGCACTACCATGCCGACCATGCCCAAATAGAGCAAGGGGGGATGGATGGCCATCAGCGGCTGCTGTAATAGCGGGTTTAGACCGCGCCCATCGGCCGGTTTAAAAGGCAACTGCACAAAGGGATCGGCTGAAAAGAGATGGAGTATACAAAAGAAGAAGCTGGTAGTCGCTATGGTGGCAACGACATAGGGCATTAGTTCGCGGTAGCGGTGGCGGTAGAGGGCGACGACGATAGCTGCATAGATTGAGAGAATCCATCCCCAAAATAGTAGCGAGCCCGCTTGCCCGCCCCAGAGGGACGTTATCATATAAAAGAACGGCATCGTTAGATTGCTATTTTCAGCTACGAAGCGAACCTGAAAGTTGTGGGTGAGCAAGGCATGCCAGAGAACGACGACAGCAACGGTGAGCAAACCACAGGTAGCCAGCGTGGCATTTTCGCCGGAGCGCACGAGCTGTAGACGCCCACTGCGGGCGCCCATTACAGAGGATAGCAGCGAGTAGGCAGAGGTGGCCAAGGCTAGGCATAACGCGAAGTAACCAAAATCGATCATGGTATTATCCGGGAGGTCGGATGAAAGAAGGTGCGGCTAATAGCCGCTTTTGTCTTGCATGGCCTGCATATGGCCTTCATAGTCTTGTCCCTCGTACTTAGAGGGGCATTTGGCAAAAACGACTTCGGCGTCAAAAGCGCGCCGTTGTGCGTCGTATTCGCCCTGAAGGACGACCATGGCTTCGTCTTTAAAAGTATCGGGCAGTAGCGCGCTGCCCACGTAGCGCACGTGCAATGTGCGTTCGCCATCGGTTATATCAAATTCGGCACTTGATTTGTACTTGTCCCAGGCAATTGATCCAGGCACTACCGTGCTACCACCTAATTGGATGCGCTGTCCCGCCAGATTGCCATTGCCCACTTCTTCCGTCAGACTTTGCAGTGTAGCGTGCATGGAGGAAGACTGTTGGAAACCCGTTAAGAAGAGATAGAACAGACCCGTGGCGACGACTAGGGCCCCAACGGTGAATTTATGGCGTTTCATACGACCTCATCTAAAGGAGAAACAAAGTTTTAAGCGCTTATAGAACCTGCTGAATTACCTATGATTTGGCAAATTAAACACGTCGTCTTGTCCGCCAATCGGGTCAGCAGCAAAGCGACGGGAATATCGCCCGAATCAATGCCTAGTTTGCGCTCTACTTCAATGGGTTCTAGTGGAAAGCGGCGGCGTTTGACCTGCTGAGGGAAAAATCCTTGC
The DNA here is from genome assembly GCA_047616505.1 of Planctomycetota bacterium. Lineage (GTDB taxonomy): Bacteria > Latescibacterota > UBA2968 > UBA8231 > UBA8231. The sequence continues at coordinate 14,419 of JBLHGI010000061.1, read as the reverse complement.
TCACGCAGGCGGCGGCGCAGCTTCTTGACTTGGAAAGGCATCGTCTCGAGCACGCGATAAGCGCGCGCAAAAGGCGTTTGTATAAGAGTATCGCTACTCAAATAGGCGATTTGCTCATCCAACTTCCACCCGTCCAACTTTCGTGCTAACTCGTCGATCAGATGCGATCGCACCACCGCAGGATCGGGATCGTAGACATAGGCTCCGGGTGGTCCAACCGGTGCGGGGCCACCGCCATCGCTGGCAATCGTGTCCCGTGCAGGTAAGATCGTGGCGCGCCGAGCGGCGGTGGCCAGGCGCCCAAAATAAAGCACGGCCTCGCGGCACTGACCCCTACTGGAGACGAATTCCACTTCGCAGCCGGATGGGATTTCTTCCTCCGGGATCGCCGGGGAAACTTTCACGGCGACATCGGCGATATGGCGGCGCAATTCGTCGGCAAAAGCCAGCGGTGGTTCGTAGTCGGCACTGCGCCGTCGCCGCCTGCCGTCGCTGCGGCGGGCTGGGTCAAAAAATATGGCGTCACCGCGTGGTCGCAATGTGCGCACATCGGCGGCTATAAAACGAATGGTAGAAAGTTCGTGTACTGAGCAGTTGAGTCGGGCCATCTCTAGCCGTCGGCGCTCGGCGTCTACGGCCGTTACTTGGGCATTTTGTCCCAGAAAGAGCAGGTCACCACCGATACCGCAGCACAGGTCTAGAATATCGGTGTGTTCGCGAAAACGCCAAGCCCTGTACTGGGCGACTTCGGCGCGCGTGGCCATTTCGTAGCCTTCGCGATCAAAAAACATCTGCTCGGCGCGTGCAAATTTTTCTTTGGCGCGGTCTCGCAGTTGGACCAAACCAAGCGCCGCGCGACACATCTCAACCGGAAAGCGCATTCGCAGTGCTTCCTGGGCACTTAGCCCGGCGTCGGAAGTTCCTCGCGCAGCGACTAGTAGCTCTCGTCCAGCCGTCGTGCATAAATAGCGCAATGCTTCCAGCGTCAGCGGATCAGCTGAGGCGTCGGAGTGCGTTTTCAGGATACTTCCAGTTCTTTGGGAAAAGTCGTCAGGTTTTCACATCCATCGGCACGCACGACCACTGTGTCCTCGATACGCACCCCGCCCAGGCCGCGATAATACAGCCCAGGCTCGACCGTTACGACCTGTCCTTCGCGCAGCGTATCCCCGCGCAGACTAATGCGCGGTCCCTCGTGTATCTCTAGCCCCAGCCCGTGCCCCGTGCCGTGAAAATAGCCCTGCATATATCCATCTTTCTCCCCCGTTTCGTAGCCTTTAGCGGAGAAGGAATCCAACACTTCTGCATGTATAGCGCAGCCGTCAGCCCCTGCTTTTATTTGCTCTAACGCAGTCTCTTGCGCCTGCAAAACAGTTTCGTAGAGGCTGCGCACCTCATCGGATACGGGACCTTTGACAAAGGTGCGGGTGATGTCGCCGAAATAACCGCTGTGGTCGTCTTGGGGAAAGATATCGATGATAATCGGCTCGCCGGCTCGCAGCGGCCCGTGGCCTTCCTGGTGTGGATCGCAGCCTTGCTCACCGCCGGCGACAATCGTATGCTGCGCCGTGCAGTCGAGTTCCATAAGCGCCAAGTGAATAGCTCGTCGCACGCGTTCTGAGCTGAGGGTTACGCCATCGTGCATCAGCATGCCGTTTTCTATGTTGGCTTCTTCCAGCATAGCCCGTGCGGCTGCCATGCCCGCTTCGGCGGCCCGTTGGGCGCCGTGTATGGCTTTGACCTCCTCTTCGTTTTTTATCTGCCGCTGCGGAAATAGCGGGTTCGCTGCTACCTGTAAACTCAGCCCTGCCGCGCGTAGGAAATCGGCTGTGCCCAAGGGGAAATCGCTCGGTACCAGCAATTTGCTAAGGTTTAGATCCGCCAATAAAGCTTGTAGCACATCGTTAGTGCTCGGCTGCCGGCAGCCTGTCGCGCGCGCTTTGTCCTCGTAGTGGGTGTGAGAAAGTACGCGGTCTACGGCCGCTTGTTCGCGTGCGCGGTCGAGTTCGAGGTTGCTGGTCAGCAGAATCTTTTCCTCGGCTGTCCACAAAAAGACGAAAGCGTCCGGTGCGCGAAAACGGGTGGCGTAGTAAAGGTCGGCGAGGTGTTCACTGGCGCCGACTATCAACAGGGCGTCGTTCTCGCCGAGTTCAAATGACATTATATGACTCCTGTGCTAGGGGGTGCTCTGTTATGGCATATGCAGTGCGCGCACGTCGACGCCGCTTTCGGAGCGCCAAAACCAGAACAGGGCCGATCGTCCTTCTTCGAGGCCCGATATAGAGCGCACGAACTGCGGTAAAGAAGTCACGCGCTCCTGGTCTATTTCCGTAATTACATCGCGCACTTTGATACCCTTGTCAGCTGCAGGGCCCAAAGGATCCACCTCGGTGACGATTACCGGTCCCTCGCTGGCACCGAACCCCAGTTCTTCGGCTACGGCGCGTGTGAAGCCCAGTTCTTCGGCCATATCGGGGGGCAGCGTGTTCACGCTCAGGCCCAGTTGCAGCAAGCGGCTCCTGCCCAAAGCTAATAAGAGGTCCTCTTCGCGCTCACCTAGGACGACTGCTAACGCGGTTTCCAGACTGTCTTGGCCCAGCAAGGTTAGCTGCACGCGCTCGCCGGGATCGCGGCCATACATAAGGGACTGGATCTGGTTGGGGCTGTTGATTTCCTGACCGTCTATTGCTAGAATGATATCGCCATCGCGCAATCCGCCGCGATCAGCTGGTCCTCCGGACGAGACACTAACGACGAGTACGCCGCGGGGTATATCCATCTGTAGCCCGCGGCTGCGCACGATTTCTTGCGTGACCCCGTCCATCTGTATACCTAGATAACCGCGTACGACGCGCCCATGCACCAAGATATCGTTCATGGCCTCGCGTGCCAGATTGACGGGCACCGCTAAGCCATACCCCATGTAATAACCCGTGCGCGTGGAGATAGCGGTATTTATACCGATGACCTCGCCGTCCAGATTTAAGAGTGGGCCACCCGAATTGCCCGGATTGATGACAGCATTGGTCTGAATAAAGCTCTCTATAGCATAACCGGAACCGCCAAAGATATCGGCGCGACGGTCTAGGGCGCTGATAATGCCGTGCGTCAGGGTCGAGCCCATGCCGAGTGGATGGCCAATCGCTAGCACCCAGTCGCCGATTTGCAGTTGGCTCGAAGAGCCCAGCCGCACGTGGGGCAACCTGTTGGCTTCAATTTTGAGCAGGGCAATATCGATAAGTGAGTCGAAGCCGACCACTTCAGCTGCAAAGGTGCGCCGGTCGGCCAGAGTGACCAGAATGGAATCGGCGCCTTCTATTACGTGGTAGTTGCTGAGAATATAGCCGTCGTCACTGACGATGGTACCCGACCCTAGGCCACGCAGGGCTTCTTCGGGAATTTCCGGGTGAGACTGAGGCAGCCCGCTGCGCACACCGCGCCACTGGCGCGTAGTGGAAATCTGTGCGACGGCGGGTTTGACCTGCTCGTAGGTAGTTCTAAAGGTGCGGCTTAGCTCGCGCAGACTTTGCCCGCTGTCCTGCGCTTTGGTCGGGGCTATGCATACTAGCAGCACGATCAAAGCAGCGGCTACCATCGCGTTCGTTCGTGCATTATTGCATGACGAAATCCACGCAGGCCTTCTCATTCAATTCCGTATTCTTTTAGTTTGCGGTAGAGCGTGCGGGCGCTGATGCCGAGGATGTCGGCGGCCTTGCGGCGATTGTTGCCAACGCGTTGCAGTGCGTCCAGAATAGCCTCTTTCTCCATTTCCTGTAGGCTGCGCAGCGGTTCGATAGCCTGCGAACCTATAGAGCGCGGATCTTCATCTTCAACGGGAACGACGGGCTGTTCGCTCAGTGAGTAAATGGCTTGGGGGGGCGTTTCACTATGTCTTTGTGGCTGGCCCATCGACATGTGCTGTTCTAGGCGACTGCGCAGTTCGGAGACTTCGCGCTTGAGGTCGAGTAGAGCAAAATATATTAGTTCGCGCTCCGACTGATCCGGGCTTTTGTTGGTGGGCACGGGCAGATGGCGCTGGAGATCGGGTGGGCTCTCTAGATGCGGCAGCAAATCGGCGGGTTCGACCAAGCGACGTGGCGCCAGAAAGACGAGGTGTTCCACTAGATTGCGCAGTTCGCGCACGTTGCCTGGCCAAGCGTAGTCTTCTAACAGGGTCATAGAGGTAGCTGAGAACCCCTCGAAGCGGCTCTTTCCTCCCTGCGTTAATTGGTCAACGAAATAATCCACCAATTCGGATATGTCCTCGCTGCGACGGCGCAGCGGTGGTATAGCCAATTCGACGACTTTGAGTCGGTGGTAGAGATCGAGGCGAAATTCGCGCCGGCCAACGGCTTCCTGTAAGTCGCGATTGGTGGCCGCCACAACGCGAACGTCTACTGCTAAAGCGGAATTTCCACCGATGCGAGTGACCTTGCGTTCTTCGAGAACGCGCAGTAGGCGCACCTGGGCCGAAAGAGGCATTTCACCAATCTCATCTAGGAAGACCGTACCGCTCTGTGCTTGTTCAAAAATCCCTTGGTGTCGGTCCTTGGCATCGGTATAAGCACCCTTTTCGTGTCCGAAAAGCTCATTCTCTAGCAGGTTCTCCGGAATCGCTGCGCAGTTAATCGGTTTAAAGGGTTTGTCGTGGCGCGTGCTGTAGTGGTGCAGTGCTTCGGCGACCTTATCTTTACCCGCGCCACTTTCACCCGTTAGCAACACGGTAGACAGGGGGGTAGCGGCGATCATCAAAATGCGTTCGCGCAGTTGGCGCATAACAACAGAACTGCCAATTAGCCCCGTGCCGCCGCGTAGGAATCGACCCTTTTCTACGTGGGTTTCGGCTGCGCGGCGCAGTGCTTCATCGGAAGCGGTCGAGCCAACTAACCCCTCAATGTGGGCGTTGCCGGCTAGGCGATCCCAGTTTTCATCCTCTTCGCCTAGACCTAAGAGAGGTACTTCGCCGAAATTAGCCAATTGCTCGACGTAATCCAGCAGTTGGTCCCCCATACTCAGGTCGACGACGATTAGATCGGCACCGCGCTTGGCTAGGGTCGCTAGCACGGCTGGGCTTTGCACATCGACCGTGCGTCCACTGTCCAGCGCGTTTTTAAAACGCGCTTTCGCCTCCGTGGCGATGAGTAAGATTCTGCTTTTAGCGAGGCTCATGTTTTAATTAGCACTCGTCCAATTGTCTTCGCGCAGAATGGTTATCTTGCGACCGACATAGTTGATATAACCCTGTTTTTCCAAGCGCTTGAGGACGCGCGATACCGTCTCGCGCGTCGTGCCCGACATATTGGCTAGCTCTTGATGAGTGGGGCGACTCTCTATTGTGATGCCATCGCTACTCTCCTTGCCCTGGTCCGTAGCCAGCTGTAACAGGGTCTCGGAAATGCGGCTGGTCACATCGAGCAAGGCCAACCCTTCGATCTGACGGTCAGTTCTGCGCAAACGCGTGGCTAATTCGGCTAGCAAAGCCGTGGCGATTTGCGGCGTTTTATAGATCAGTTGCACAAAGTCGGAGCGGCGCAGCATGACCAGGCTCGTCTCTCCCGTGGCTATTACGTTGGCCGAGCGCGGTTTGCCGTCTAAGAGCGATAGTTCACCGAAGACGGTACCAGGGCCTAAAAGGGAGAGAATGACCTCGCGGCCCTCTTCGCTGACAATGCTCACTTTGACCTGCCCCTCCTTTATAATAAAGAGGGTCTCGCCTTCTTCCTCAGCCAAGATGATAACGCCATCCTTACCAAAGTTGCGTGTGAAGGTAAGCTCGGAGAGCGCCTTCAGTTCTTCTTCGTCGAGACTCTCAAAAAGAGAGACATTGCGTAGAAACTCCATGTCCATAGCACCCTCCCTTGGATGTGGACTGCTCAATAGTCGCTTAGTTGAGCTGGCCGATACGACGGCGTAACGAGGTGATCTGCTCGCTCGCCATTCCGCCTTGTGGCGTGCTGCCACCTTCGCGTTGTACGATGCGTTCGTAGACCGTGATAGCTGTGGCATACTCGCCCATCGATTCGTGGCACTTGGCTCGCTGAAAATCGGCCGAAGTAATCCACTGGCTAAATCCGCCGGCCCCGTGGTAGCTCACTTTGTAATACGCTTCTATGGCCTTGCGATATTCGCCCATGTTCTGATACGATTCACCAACATAAAAACGTGCTTCGGAAGCATCGTTGGCGTCGAGGCGCTGTTGGGCGAGCAGCGCTTCGAAATGGTTGATTGCTTGGGCGTATTGACCTTTCTCCTTAAGAATAACGCCCAGTTCCAGGCGGGCTTCCAGAGTGCGTGGATGGTCGGAGAAGTCGCGCAATAGTTGTTCGGCGATCTGGTGTGCCGCCTCGTACTCGTGGGCTCCTTGATAGCTTTGTAAAAGCTTCCAGATGGCTTCGCGCGCCAATTCGATATCGACATTGGGCGTGTCTAGCGTTCGTTTATAAGCACCGGCCGCCTGTAGATAGTTGTGCAGGGTAAACTGGTAGTTGGCCAGGCGCAGATAGGCATCTGCGCGCTGTGGGTTTGCTGGATATTTTTGCACGAAGTGGGCGAGAGTTTCCAGTGCACGAGCAGCGCCCTCTTCACTCGGGGCTGCGGCGTTTTGCTCCCAGAGTGTCACGGCCTCCCTATAGGCACCTTCTCCGGCTTCTGTGCCCCCTTTTTTCTCGACGTTGCGAAAAGCCTTGAGTGCTTTCTCATAGTTTTTGTTGCGCTGGTAATACTTGCCTTCTTCGAGTAAGAAACGCTGGTCCCAGGCCGTGTCTTTTCCCAGGTGTTTGGCATAGCGCTTGGCCGCTTTGCGACCCTCGTCTATGCGCTGTAGACGAAAGAGTGCCAGTGCGTACTGGCCGTAGACTAGAGAGTCCTGCCCGCTTTTTTCCAGTAGCGGCTGATAGATGCGCTGCGCATCGGTATAGTTTTCTAATGCAAAGGCAATATGCCCGGCGCGGGCGACCGCTTCGTTCGCTAGAGGCGATTGGGGAAACTCGTCACGCACCTGCAAAAACTGGCGCACGGCTTCGTCTTCCTGTCTCAGTCGCACCATCAGCACGGCTTGGTCGAAGTAAATGCTATCGCGTGCTGTTGTGTTGGGTTCTGCGTCCAAGAGCTGGCGATAAACCTGTAGCGCGGCGCCGTATTGGCCCATGTGATGATAGGAGCGGGCGAGCTGTCGCCGCACTCGGCCTCCGGGATCACTCACGTTTTGGGCTTCGGCCAAGGGGCGGTAGAGTTCGGCTGCAACGCCGTGCTCGCCTAAAGAAAAATAGGTATCGGCCAATAACAGTAGTGCGGCGCGGCGAGCGGGGAAGGCCGGGTGGCCCCAACGCAACTCCTGCAGGCGGGCGATAGCCTCTTGCGGCAGTGCCTGGGCTAAGCGTATTTGCCCAATTTCAAATAGAATACTCGCCGTCAACGGACTGTCTGGATAGCCCTGTAGGACGCGTTCTAAGGAGTCGGCTGCCGCCGCATGGTCGCCGCGCTGGGCTAAACACAGGCCCAAACCAAAGAGCGCTTGTGGTGCCAGTGGGCTCTGCGGAAAGAGGCGGCGCAGGCGGCCGTAATCGGCGATGGCTGTTTCGAGTTTGGTCTTTTCGCTGGTCCCAAGTAGGCGCCGCGCGTCGGCCAATTGCAAGAGCGCGCGGTCGAGATGTTCGCTACCCTCGCGACTATAGGTGTTGACGAAGTTGGAAAAACCCTCTTCTAACGTGAGTAAACGCAGCGAGTCGGGTCCACTTTTCGCCTCTGTTTCTATCAGGCGCAATTGCGCACGCTGCGCCCAAGAAGAGCCTTTGGCATGCGCGAGGATGCGGTATTCTTGTAGGGCTAGTTCGCGTAGTGAATCGGCGTGAGTCGCCTGGTCTTCTATCCTGCGTTGGCGCGCTAACTGCAGCAGGCTTTCGGCGAGAAAAAACTGTGCTTCAGGCCCGTAGGAGCCGTTGGCGTAGGCCGCTGCATAATGTTCAAACGAGCGCGAGGCGCTGACAAAATCATGGTGCTCGAAAAGGGCGTGGGCCACGTCTAGCTGTACGATTTGGCGCGGTGTACCGCTGAGTTCGTCAATCCAAGCTTGCTGGAGCGCGCGGCTAAGCTCGGCTGGGTTCATCACGGTAAACTCGCGCAGATATTCAATGCGTTGACGCGCCTCTTCGGCGTGTGGAGCCGCTGGGAAGAGCTCTAAATAGGCGATGTATTCGCGCAGTGCCTCGCGCGGTTGGTCTCCGGCTTCAAATGTTTTAGCCAACCCATACTGCGCTTCGGCGGCTACCCCCCCCTGGCCGGCGGCCAGTTGGCGGTAGATGGATACCGCCTCCTCTCTATACCCCGTCGAGGCGTAGAGTTCGGCTAATACTACGCGGACGGCATCGGCGTCGGTTTTTTCTGCATCCGCTTCCTGTAAATAGCGTCGATACCAGGTGATGGCGCGGCTCTGGTCGCCGCGCGTCCGGTAGAGTGCCCCCAATTCGCGCAGTGCTTCGCGTGCTTCGGCGGCATCGCCGATCTGGATCAGCCCTTGGAAGTGGCCAACGGCTTGTGCAAACTGCCCCGCCTGCCCCAAGGCAATGGCCTGTCCCAGGCGCGCGCGCAAATAGCTCTCATGACCAGGTTCTAAGCTCGCTAGAAGAGTCTGGTAGTGATTTAGCGCCTCTCTGGTTTGGTGGCTTTGACGGCGGGCATCGGCTAGGCCGAGTAGAGTGCGCCCCTTTAACTGTGCGTCCTGGACTTTTTTGTGCGCGCGGTCAAAGGCGTCACCAGCTTGGCTAAAAAGGCGCTGTTCGTAGAGGTGGAGCGCATAGTCGAGGTAAGCGCTATCGGCTTGAGCTGAGCGGGTAAAGCGCTTGTGCAACTCGGCAAATTTCTTTTCTGCCCCGTCGCGGTTGCCTAAAAAGAGATCGATGCGTCCGTTTAAGAGCAAAGCCGAAGAGGCTAAAGCGGGCGACGGTTGCGTCGTGGAGATCTGCACTAGTAGGCGTTGAGCTCCATCGGCTTGGCCCGAGGCGAAGAGTAGGCGGGCCAACTGGTAGCGCGCCTGATGAGCCGCCGTTGTTGTCGCATAGTCGTCGAGCACGCGTTGGTATATATCTACGGCACGCTGTATATCTTGGCCATAAGTGTAATTAGCCGCAGCGTTGATAAGGGCTTGCGCGGCAAAATCGCTGGCACTGAAGCGACGCTGCACTTGCTCATAAGCTCTCGCCGCTGGTACATACTGGCCTAGCTCTGATAGGCAAGCGGCGCGCTCGCGGCGCGCATCGGCCGTGGCCAAGTGCTCGGGATGCTCTAAGAAGAACGCCTCATAGGCGGGGGCCGCTAGGGCACAACGGTCACTATTGCGATAAGATCGTGCCAATAGCAGGCGGGCCTCGGCCAGCTGCGGGTCGTTGGAATAATTGCGTATAAATTCGGCAAAGAGCGTGGAAGCCGTGGCGTAATCGTGCGCGTCTTTGTAGAGATTGCGCGCCAACTTAAAATCGTCCTCGGCGCTACTCTGGCCAAAAACAGGCAAAACGAGTAAAATCGTCGCCAAAGGCAGGAATTTTATGTACTTTATAATTGTTAGCATGCACCTGTCATTCTGTCAGTTTTTATCTATTTATAGTAGAATAAACGTAAAAAGAGGTCAAGCTCTATGAAAGGGGAGGGGTGGGTTGAAAGGGCCTGTGCCAAGATAAATTTAGGTCTAAAAATATTGGGTAAACGCCCAGATGGATATCACGAGATTTGTAGTTTGGTCCAATGTGTAGATCTGGCCGATGAACTGCACTTTGAACCCGCCGACCGCAATATTCTGACCTGTAGTGATTCCAGTATACCGACCAATGGCGACAACTTAGTCCTGCGAGCCATGACGCTCTTTGCCGACGAATTACAGAGCGAGTATCGTCCTCATCGCGTGCACTTAGAAAAAAACGTGCCCGTCGGTGCTGGCTTAGGGGGTGGTAGCGCCGATGCCGCAGCGACCTTGCGCGCGCTCAATACTTTGCACGGCGATCCTTTTGATGCAGGGGTTTTGCGGGTGCTGGCAGCACGGTTAGGTTCAGACATTCCCTTTTTGATAGAAGGCGGTACTGCGGTGATGCGCGGCCGCGGTGAAGATTTACAGCCCCTCGAGTGGCGCGGCGATGTTTTTTATGTCCTCGTCTACCCGAACGTCGCTGTGAGCACGGCCTGGGCCTATGCCCGGGTTAAGCCCGCCTTGACAGATAATAATCCCTATCTTAGATTTGTCGATTCCTTGAGCGGCGGGTGCATTGACTGTCGGGATTTATTGGAAGTTTTGGAGAACGACTTCCTACCCGTGGTTGATGGCGCCTATCCCATCGTCGCAACGCTTCGTTCTCACCTGGATCAAGCCGGTGCTAATGTGACTTCAATGTCGGGCAGCGGTTCCACGGTTTACGGCATTTTCGACGACCGGATCGCCGCACTCAAGGCTCAACGAGAGCTACGAGCGCTTGGCTACCGGTCTTTTTTTTGCCAACCGCTGGTCAGCGAACAAAAAATACAGAATTTAGGGTAGCCCGGTCGTTCAATGGTAGGACAACGGATTTTGATTCCGTTTATCGAGGTTCAAATCCTCGCCGGGCTGCCATTATTTAAGGAGAGGTCTCATGCCGCAAGTTTCACTTAAGCTCCACGCGCGGGCGCAAGTCTCGCTGAAAGTCGCTTCCCGTTCGGAGCATGGCAAAGGGCCCGTGGGCGTGCTCAGACGACTCGAGAACCAACTTCCGGGTGTCGTCTATGGTCACAAGCAGGACCCCTATTCCTTTAAGACCAGTGCTCACGGCTTTGAGCAGATCTTGAAAAAGGGCGGTCAGAACGCGACGATCCTGATCGAGCACGAGGAGGATAGCAAAGATTCCGAGCTCGCGCTAGTTCGCGAAATCCAGTATCACAAGGTGCGCGGCAATGCGATGCATTTGGACCTATTGCGCATTGATCCGACCGAGACGCTGCGCGCCAATGTGCCACTGATAACCGTTGGTGTGCCCGAAGGCGTGCGCAATAGTGGCGGTGCCCTACAGCAGACGCTGACTTCCATCGAAGTCGAATGCATGGTGTCGGAAATGCCCGCAGCGATTGAGATCGATATTTCATCGCTAGAGGTCGGTGACAGCTTGCACGTAAGCGACCTGATCGAACAAGAGTCGCGCATTACGACCGATTCAGTTCGCACGATTGTCAATGTCTTGGCTCCGCGCTTGGCGACTGAGGAAGGCGCAGGCGAAGGCGAAGGCGAAGAAGGCGAAGAAGGCGAAGAAGGCGAAGAGGGCGAAGCGCAAGAGTAGAGTATCTTGCAGATCGTCCTCGGGCTGGGAAATCCGGGACCGCGCTACGAAGATACGCGACACAATATCGGCTTTATACTGGTTGATTATTTGGCGTCGCGCGCGCAGGTCGATTGGGTGCCTAGCGCGCGCGACCACAGCCATGTCGCCGAGATCGATTGGAGTGGCCAGTCCGTGCTGTTGGCCAAACCACAAACCTATATGAACCGCAGCGGGCGCGCCGTCAAAGCGCTGTGCACTCGCTATGAGGTCGAGCCGAGCAGCGTCCTTGTCGTCTACGACGACTTTTTGATCGATTTCGGTCGTTTGCGCCTGCGCCGCCGTGGTAGCGACGGGGGGCACAATGGTTTGGCATCTGTGTTAGAAGAGCTTGCAAGTCAAGACTTACCGCGCCTGCGTTTAGGGATAGGTCAGCCACCGCAAGGGACCGACATTATCGACTATGTGTTGGCTCCGTTTTCGGGGGGAAAAGGGGTGGAAGAATTGGTGCAGCGCGGTGTAGCGGCCCTAGATTTGTATTTCGCTGAGGGCGTCGAGGCGGCCATGAATCGCTTCAATGGCGTTCCCTAAATTTTCAATTGGCTGAAGCACTTTTTCCTATAATGGGGTGAAGGGGATATAATGGAAACCTGGATGATGGCGGCACCCTACCTTGGCTTGGCGGGTTTGCTCTGCTCGTTGCTGCTTTACTCAAATATAAAGAAGGGGTCGGTCGGCACGCAGGAGATGGCCGATATTGCCGAGGCGATTCACGAAGGCGCTATGGCCTTCCTCAAGCGCGAATACACTATTCTGCTCATTTTCGTCGTTATCGTTTTTGGCCTACTCTTCGCTTTTGTTGGCCCCAACACATCCTACGCATTTCTCTGCGGTGCCTTCTGTTCAATTCTCGCTGGATTTATCGGCATGAAAGCGGCTACGCACGCCAATGTGCGCACCGCTCAAGCCGCGAGCCAGCAGGGTCAGGGACCGGCGCTGATGGTGGCCTTTTCCGGCGGTGCCGTTATGGGTCTGGCTGTAGCTAGTCTCGGATTGATCGGCGTAGGCGTACTGGCCAATTTCTTTGGTCTTTGGCACGACATAAGCGCATCGGCAAGCCTCAACGGGTTTGCTATGGGCGCTTCTTCCATTGCCCTCTTTGCTCGCGTTGGGGGTGGCATCTTCACCAAGAGCGCCGATGTCGGCGCCGACTTGGTGGGTAAGGTCGAAGCCGGTATTCCGGAAGACGATCCGCGCAACCCCGCTGTTATCGCTGACAATGTCGGTGATAACGTCGGCGACGTCGCTGGTATGGGCGCCGATATTTTTGAATCGTATGTCGGTTCAGTCATAGCGACAATCGCCATTGCGGCTACGGCCTCAGCGGCTGCACTGCAGATCTTGGCCCCGGGCCTCGATATTACTCAGGCGCGTTTGGCTTCTGTAAGCTTTCCATTGATCGTCATTATGATTGGCCTATTAGCATCCCTTGTCGGTGTTGTCAGCGTGCGCCTTATGCAAAACGCCGATCCGGGCGCTGCCTTGCGTTACTCGACCTTCATCTCTGCTGCATTAATGATTGCCGGTGCTTATTGGGCCGCCGGTCAATTAGGTCTTTCCAGTCAGGTCGTTTGGGCGCTGAGTTCGGGTTGTATCGCCGGTATCTTCATTGGGCTTATTACGGAATACTACACCGGTGGCAAACCCGTTCGCGATATCGCCAAGGCTTCGGAAACGGGTGCGGCTACTAATATTATTTCTGGTTTGGCCGTGGGCATGGAGAGCACTGCGCTACCGACCCTAGGTATTGTGGCCGCTATCGGTCTGGCTTTTCATTTTGCCGGTCTCTACGGTATTGGCATTGCCGCTGTGGGCATGCTGGCGACTGTGGGCATTACGATGTCGGTAGATGCCTATGGTCCCATCGCCGATAACGCGGGTGGCATTACGGAAATGGCTGGACTCGGCGAAGAAACGCGTAAGATCACGGACAGCCTCGACTCGTTGGGCAATACAACGGCGGCCATCGGCAAGGGCTTTGCCATCGGTTCGGCGGCGCTGACGGCACTGGCTCTTTTCTCCGCTTATACATCTACGATAGAAGCTGGCACGGGCAAACCCGTTGTTATTGACGTGACGGAGCCGATTGTTGTTATCGGTCTCTTTATTGGTGCGATGATTCCCTATTTGGCTGCCGCCATTACCATGACGGCGGTGGGTAACGCCGCTCACGCCATGGTCGAAGAAGTGCGTCGCCAGTTTCGCGAAATTCCCGGTCTGATGGAAGGCACGGGCAAACCCGACACCAAGCGCTGCGTCGAGATCAGCACTACGGCCGCTCTGCGCGAAATGATCGTACCTGGTCTCTTAGCTGTATTGGCGCCCGTCGTCGTCGGTTTTGCGTTGGGGCCGATCGCCCTGGGTGGCATGTTGGCCGGTGCAACCGTTAGCGGTGTGCTGTTGGCGTTAATGATGGCCAATAGTGGCGGGGCTTGGGACAATGCGAAGAAATGGATCGAAGAAGGCAATCTGGGCGGCAAAGGTTCCGAGCCGCACAAAGCCGCTGTCGTAGGCGACACGGTAGGCGATCCGTTCAAAGACACATCCGGACCTTCTCTAAACATTCTCATCAAGCTGATGTCGGTCATTTCTCTCGTACTGGCACCGCTTTTCGTCTAAGGGCCTACTGTTCCTTCGGACTATAACCAAGAAAGCGAAGAATACATGAAGAACTATGAACTCGTTTGCATCTTCGACCCCCAGACTGGCGAAGGCCAATCTGAGAAGGCCGTTGAGCGCTACCAGACCTATATCACCGAAAACGGGGGCGAGGTCGTCAACACTGATCTTTGGGGTCTGCGCCGTTTGGCCTATACCTCTCAGAGTTTGAAAAACCGTCGCCAGGGTTATTACGTGTTGTACCAGTTCAAAGCTGAGCCGACGGTTATTCAGCCGATGGAGCAGTCGATGAAGTTGGATAACGAGTTGCTGCGCCACTTGGTCATTGCAGTCGATGATGAATTTGTCCGCGTGCCGCAGTTGATGCCTGAAGACTTTCTCAAAGAGCAGTTGGCGCCGCCGCGCCGTGACCGCGGTCGTCCGGGAGAGCGCGGTGGTGGTGATCGTGGTGGTGATCGTGGTGGTGATCGTGG
>JBLHGI010000060.1:0-21951 GCA_047616505.1 Planctomycetota bacterium | reverse complement strand
TGACCGTCCCGAGATCAGCCTCAACGTCAACGCGCCGCTCGGGGGCGTGCGCGTGCAGCTCTGCGATACCAGCTACCAACCGCTGCCGGGATGCACATACGACGACTGCCGTGAAATCCAGGGCGACCACCTGAACGCCGATGTCCTGTGGGGAGACGGCGCCGCATTTAGAAAAGTTATCGAAGCGAAACAATGGGTGAGAATACAGGTTGAACTCGAGCACGCGGAGATCTTTAGCATCAATACAGATTGCGCAGTAGCCATCAATCCCAAGGCCCCGATTCGGCGGGACCTGTAGACGAGGGTAGCACTGAACTTTCCAACGACCTGAAGCGTTGTTCTATATTTAAATATCACCAGAAAGGGAAACACCATGATTGTCAAAACGCCGATTCCAAAGATCGACATCGAACGCCCATCTCCAGAGTTAATTGCCAAGCTAGAAGGCATTGGTAGCGCCACCGCCTCGACGGAACTGCGCAAGCTGGGCATTAGCCGATCCGCCATCGTTGGGCCCAAGTCTTTTGTCCCAGGGAAAAGCATTGTCGGGCCAGCCATCACGCTGCAGTATCTGCCCAAACGAGAAGACCATTTCAAAGAGGGCGAATACCGAGAGCCGGAAACGCAGGTCCACCGGCATGCCCTGTATCACGCCCAGGCCGGCGACATCGTCGTTGTAGATGGCCGCGGCGAACTCTCGAGCGGCGTATTCGGCGGCATGATGCTCACATATTTTAAGGGCCGCGGCGGACTCGGGGTGGTGATAGACGGCGCGATCCGCGACTTTGCCGAAGCGAAAGAGCTGGGCTTGGGCCTTTGGCTACAAGGCGTTACGCCCTACGGCCACACACAAACGGTGCAGTTCCCCTACGCCTACAACGTGCCAATCGACTGCTCGGGAACTCTCGTGATCCCCGGCGATATCATCATTGCCGACGACGACGGCGCAATCGTCGTCCCCATCAGCCTAGCCGAACAGCTCGCCGAGAAAGGTGGGGAACACGCGGAGTGGGAGGTATTCACGCGCATCAAGCTTTCCGAAGGCGGCGACCTGCGCAAATACTATCCGCTGAGTGAAGAAGGCAGAGCGGAATACGAAGAGTGGAAGGTGAATAACGGCTAGGTAGACGCCAGGGAACCATCGAATGCTGCAGAGAGCTCGAGTCGCTATGATACGAAAAGTTAGGGTGATTCGCGCTGGGGTTGCGCCACAGACTCATGTGCCTGTGGCGCGACCTCCAGCAGTAGACTCCGCTTTGGAGAGAGGCCAATCCCACTACTAAACGGCCGGCAAGGCCGTTATGTGGATGAGTTCGGTGTGCAGACCCGAGGATGAAGCAACATCCACACCGTTTGACCCGCTCCCCAAAAATATTTTATAATCTCTATATGCTGCATCCTGCGTCTATTCCATTCGCCAAGAGGTCGCCCGTGCACCATACCCTCTGTTCCAGCATTATTTTGCTCACTTTTATTTTTGCCCCCATCTACGCTGACGAAATTCGCTTTAGTACGCCCCGCGATTGGCAGGCTTGGTCGCTGCCCGGCACGGTGGCACTGAGCCCCACAGGAGCAATCAGTCCCGTTGCTGCGCGCCGCGATATAAACGCCGTGGCCAACGCGGCCACTTTTGGCGGTGGCATTCGTTCTGCCGGTTCCAACGCGCAGCAGGCGGATCGCGTTATGGACGGTGACCTAGACACGGGTTGGAGCCCAGACCCGCTCGACGCCGTTGAAGATTGGACGCTTGAAGTCGACTTGGGACGGGGCGTTTCGGCTCGTCGCATCAGGCTGGTCTTTGATGCACAGGGCCCTGCGCCCGAACTTTTCGCCCTGCTACTTTCCACCGGCGAACACGCCGTTGACGAGGTCGGCAATCCCATTCCCGGAACGGTGGTCTATCGGCTGCGCGAGCGTTTTAAAGAAAACAAACGCCACGTAGTTATCTATGAATTAGATCAGTCCTTCCACACGCCGATTCAATATGTGCGTCTCGACTTTTTTACGATAGAGCCCGGCACGCGCCTGTTGGAAGTCGAAGTCGAAGCGCTCGGGGACAATATGGCGTTGGGCGTGCTCGAACGCGGGGGCAACCTCGAAGTGGTGCTCGATGCATTTGTAACACAGGAACTCATCCCCTTGGGCAATGCCCAGGTCTTGATAGATGGCGATCTTTTTACCAACTGGCGCATAGGGCGCACCATTCAGGCAGAGCGCGACGTATTTTCGCAAATCGTGCTCGATCTAGGTGCGACCTATTTTATCGACAAAATAAAAATAGTGGGCGGTGTGGTGGCGCGCCCAGGAGGCGGCATTACCGCCGGCAGCGGCCAGAGCATCGACTTTTTTGTCACCCGGCGCTCTTTTGGATTTGATTTTTACGAAGTGCTTAGCTCCGACGGATCGTTGGCTCCAGATGGTTCACTCATCTGGCAAAAACACTATTCCGGCACGGCCAGCCAGCATGTCAAAAATACGCTCGGTGCTGCCACGCACGAATTTGGCCTGACTCCCACGCGTTTTATTAAAATTCTGTGGCGGAGTTGGGAGGCGGGCGGCCGCCGAGCCTTTCGCGGTTCGGCCGAAGAGTTTCAGGTTTTCGGTCAGGGCTTTCCTCAGAACCTGATATTCAACTCGCATATTATCGACCTGGAGGAAGCCCAGAATTTAGATGCGGTTGCTTGGCGGGCGCAGGTGCCACCGAGCGCCCGCCTCGAAGTGCGCAGCCGCTCGGGCAATGAGGTTGAGAGCCAGCTCTCCTATTACGACAAGAATGGCAAAGAAGTCACTCAGAAGAGATACGGCAAATTGATTCCCTCTTTTCGCGGCCCCATCGACACGGTGCAGGTCATCGGCTCCGACTGGAGTTCGTGGAGTAAAATATACGCCTTTTCAGGGCAAGAATTTCAGTCACCTTCACCGCGCCGCTACACGCAATTACAGGTGCGCATGGTTACAGAAGACCCATCGGTGGCACCCGAGCTGGACGAGTTGAAAATCGAGTTTAGCGAGCCCATTTCCGAGCGTGCAATCAGCGAGATTTTCCCCACCCAAGTCGCGCCCGGCCAAGAGAGTGAATTCAGCCTTTTCTTGCGACCGCTGGCGACAAAAGCAAGCGGATTTAATCGCCTTATAGTCGAATCACCTACGAAAATTCGTTTCACCGAAGCCCAGCTCAACGGCGCACCTGCAGAAATAAATAGCGAAGAAGTAGATGCGGGATTTCACGTGACCTTTGCACAGCCATTACGCGATAACGATCTGATCGAGCTGCGTTTCGCTGCGCTCATATACCAGCAGTCAACGCCTTTTACGCTCTTTATTCAAGACACTCGCTTAGCGGGAGATAGTCGTCAGCGCATTGATCCAGGCGACGCTACGGATTTGGTCGAAAGCAGCAGCAATATCGTCGGCCTTCCCATTGTGCGAGACCTCTTGATTAATGCGGAGTTTAACACGGCGGTACTTACGCCGAATGGCGATGGAGTCAACGATGAACTGAAGGTTGCTGTCGACGTGGTCAATGTGCTGGAAGCGCGCCCGCTGAGCCTGCGCCTTTGCGACCTGGCCGGTCGCCAACTTGCCGAAATAAGCCAGGATGCACAGGCCGGGGCGCAGCAGCTTTTGTGGGATGGGCGAACAGAGCACGGTAAGCTCGTGCCGCCCGGGTTGTACTTATTAGAGTTGTATATAGCGGGCGATGCGGGCGATGCGGGCGATGAGTTCGTGCGGCGCGTAATTTCGGTGGTTTATTAGTTGGGAAAATAGAGTCATATATGAGCGAACTATCAGCGAATCAACCGCGCGTTGTGATCTGTGGTGGCGGGGTTATTGGCGCGTCCATCGCCTACTTCTTAAGCCGTAGAAATGTGTCTGCAACGGTAATCGAACGAACGGGCATAGGCCATGCCGCATCGGGCAAATCGGGCGGTTTCTTGGCCCTCGACTGGTGTCGCGGTACGGCCGTTGACGCACTGGCTCGACGCAGTTTTTCCCTCCATGCAGAGTTGGCGGAAGAGCTTAAAGAAGAGCTAGGTCTGGACTGGGGGTATCGCAGAATCGATACGCTGAGTGTGGTAGCCAGCCAGCAGCAAAACCTCAGCAATCGAGCGCATATGGAAGCGCTCGATTGGCTCGGTCCCCATGCAGCCGTACACGCACAAATCGGCAACCGAGAAACAACGGCGCAGATACACCCGGAAGAGTTTACAAAAAGCCTGATGCAGGCGGCTCAGGCAGCGGGGGCAGAGCTGATGGCAGGAACAGTCGAGGGAGTGGCTCTTTCTGAAGATGGCCGGCGTATTACAGGCGCGCTAGTCGACGGCAAGGTCATCCAGGCTGATATCGTTGTGATTGCTATGGGGCCTTGGTCGATTTTGGCCTGTCAGTGGCTGCCGCTGCCGGCGGTCTATGGCCTCAAAGGGCACAGCCTTGTCTTTCGTTATACGCCATCTCAACCGCGCGCGCTTTTTATCGAAATAGAAACCGAAACAGGCGAGATCGAAACGCCAGAGGTAGTACCGCGCACCGATGGGACGACCTATGTCTGCGGTTTGTCTAGCCAGCCCCCGCTACCGGTAGATCCCTCTGAAGTAGTCGGCGATGAAGGTGCGCATGATCGCCTGCTCGCAATGACGGCGACTTTCGCTCCGGAGTTAGGCGCAGCAGAAGTCCTGGCCGAGCAGGCCTGCTACCGACCAATTACAACGGATGGTATGCCGTTAATTGGTCGGGTACCCGGCATAGGGGGTGCTTTTGTTGCAACCGGCCACAGCGTTTGGGGTATGCTGAATGGACCGGCCACCGGCGAGGCCCTAGCCGAGCTGATCGTCGATGGAGCAGCCACTACGGTTGATATAACCCCTTTTAATCCGGCGCGACTCCCCCTGTTTGAAGGATCAGTCGAATAAATAAAATGGACTCATATTTGACGGGCAATACTAAGAGGAATTATATCGCATGGTAAAACAAAGTGCAGCATATTGGTGTTATGTCGGCGATGGAAAACTATCTCCGGAAGCGTTTTTTAAAACCGCGGCGGATATGGGCATTGGTGGAGTGGAGATGGTGCCCCCAGAACAGCGGCAACTCGCGCGCGACCATGGCCTCGAAGTGATCAACCACAATTGCGGCTCTATTGAAAACAGCTTTAACAAACTGAAAAACCATGCGGACTTAATCCAGCAGCACAAGGCGGGTATCGATGCGAATGCCGCCGATGGCATTAAAGACCTCATTGTATTTTGCGGCAATCGCGAAGGACAAGACGACGCCGAAGGTCTGGCCAACACCATCGCAGGCTACCAACAAATTACTCCCTATGCAGAAGAGAAAGGGGTCGTATTACTCTTTGAACTGTTCAACCAAAAAGATCATCCCGACTATATGGGCGACTATACGCAATTCGGTTTGGATCTAATCCGCGCAGTCGATTCACCGAACCTGCGTATTGTGTATGACATTTATCACATGGCACTGATGAAACAGAGCATCATTGCAGACATCGTGGAGAACCTAGAGATCATGACGCATTTGCATTTGGCGGCGGCGGCAAAAAGAAACTGCACCGCGGATTGCACCGAGATTCCGTATCCCGAAATCGTCCGCGCGATTCACGGCGCCGGCTATGTTGGCTACTGGGGCCAAGAGTTCGTTCCCGGAGAGGATGTGAAAGGCGAGCTACAGCGCGCCTTTGATTATATCAACGATTGTGCAAATTAAAGGAAATATAGAAGACACTTTACTCGCCGACGCAATAATCGCCCTGACTACCTATTCTATATTCCCGAAAATTCGACCAGCATCGTTTAGCTAAACCGACTAGTCGCGTGCAGCCGACCATCTGGTCGAAATCCCCTATGTGCAGCACAATCAGACATTTACCCAAAGACACCTACAATAGCCTCGACTAAATGGTCGAAATAAGACTGCTGTCTTACGGGGTTTCAATACTCATTTAGACAGCACGTAAATCCTTCATTTACAATATCTTAATTTTTACATAGGAATTTTCGCCACCTCCAGGTACGCCGCTTGCTAAACTGGCAGTAGAGGACGGTAGAGGACAGTAGGTCCTCTTAACCAACATTTTATAGGAGGTCCATTTTGAAACGCATAATCATTTGGAGTTTGACCGCAGGGGCAATGCTCAGCTTTAGCTCGATACTCGAAGCGCAGGAGGTTCGAGGGGAGCGGGGTTCAAGAGAAGCATTTATCGATGAGAATGTCGATGGCATCAACGACGGAATGGCCCGCATGCATCGCCGAGGGGGAGAGAGAGCGGGAGAGGCGCGCGCAAGCATTTTGAGCGCCGAGCAGCAGAGCGCACTCGAAGTTCTCGTCGGTGAGTTAAAAGACGGCGAAGCGACACAAGAAGAAATCCACGCAGCGGTCGAGGGCCAGTTTTCGGACTGGGGTATTGAGTTGCCGGAGAAGCCGGAAGGCGTCGCTTCTGGCGGTAGAGGCGGCCAGGGCGAGCATGTCAATCCGCTGACACAAGAGCAACGCGCAGCAGTCGATGCACTAGTCAGTGACTTGCGAGCGAACGAGGCGACGCCGGAAGAAATCCGCACAGCCGTCGCAGGGCAATTGGCCGACATGGGTGTTGAACTTCCGGAACGACCCGAAGGCCGGGGCGAGCACGCTCAGTTCGGCAAGGGGCCACGTTCGGGGAGCGCCGAAGGAAAAGGTGAGTCGACCTTCCGGCGCGGTGGTGCTCGCGTTAAAATAGACAACACGGGCATTGAGTCTATGATGCTGCAGACACAGGGACGACGGGCCCAGTAATAAGCAAGGAATTCTCTGCAAAATAAACCGCGTTATGGCCACCGTGCCATAGCGCGGTTTTTTTGTGAGAACAAACTCTCGTGGTGCCAAAAAATATTCCTCTTGACGTTGAAGCCTTTCCAAGATAACCATATCATATATAGCAAACCATATATACCCCATCATTAACATACCAACGGGATTCCACAATGACACCCAATATTCTCTGGATCTGCACAGATCAGCAGCGCTACGACACCATCGGCGCCCTGGGAAACGAGCACGTATCGACCCCCCATATCGACAGCCTGGTCGCCGCCGGTACGACCTTTACCCGCGCCTATTGCCAGAGCCCGATCTGCACTCCGAGCCGAGCCAGCTTCCTCACCGGCATGTACGCCAGCGCCACGCATGTGAATGGCAACGGTCTCGAATATTTTCCGGATCGACCAAAACTGGTAACGCGCACCTTCGCCGACGCCGGCTACGACTGTGGTCTGATCGGCAAGTTGCACCTGGCCTCGGCCTCGGGCGGAAATGTCGAACCACGCGCCGACGACGGCTACCGCTATTGGGAATACAGCCACGCGCCGCGCGACGACTGGGCCATAGGTCACGGCTATGCCGACTGGGTGCGCGAGAAGGGCAAAATTCTCGGAGACCTGGTGCCCAATACAGACGGCGTGCCCACAGAATATCACCAGACGACGTGGTGCGCCGACAAGACGATTGAATTTATGAACGAGAAGCGCGATACCCCGTGGCTGGCCAGCGTCAACATCTACGACCCGCATCCGCCCTTTAACGCGCCGCGCGAATACCGCGACCTATTCGACCCCGCGGACATGCCCGGTCCGCTCTTTCGCGAATCCGACCTCGCCGAGCAGGAGCGCCTATCCTTCGCCGATTTTCAATCCAAGGGGTGTAACCCCGAGGAGTTGGGCTGGAAGAACCAGTACTACTCCGAAGAGAAAGACGCGCCCTACGGTCCGAGCGATGCCCGCCTGCTAAAGTCAGTCTATTATGCGATGATCAAGCTGGTCGATGATCAATTGGGACGGATCTTGCAGGCGCTCGACGACAGCGGACAGCGCGATAATACCATTATCATTTTCACCTCCGACCACGGAGAAACGCTGGGCGATCACGGTCTCATACAGAAGGGCTGTCGCTTTTACGAGGGGCTGATACGCGTGCCGCTGATCTTCTCTTGGCCCGGCCATATCGAGGCGGGTCAGCGCTCGGATGCCCTGGTGGAGTTGAGTGACAAAGCACCGACCTTACTGGAACTGTGCGGACAGGAGATCCCCGAGAACATGACCGGCAAATCGCTGGCGCCGATACTCACCGGTAAAAGCTCACCGGAGCACCACCGCGACTTCGTGCGTTGTGAATACTACAACGCCCTGAAGGAGCCCGATAGTACACTCGCCTCGATGTACCGCGACCTGCGCTACAAACTCGTCGTCTACCACGGCCGCGACTACGGCGAACTCTACGACCTACAGGTAGACCCCGACGAATTCGACAACCAGTGGGAGAACTCCGCCTTCGCCACCATCCGTGCCGACCTCATAAAACGCAGTTTTGATGCCTCTACGATAGCGATGGATCGGGGCCCGCGCCGCATCGGTGGCATCTGAGATTAGCCAGCATCTAAAATTTAAAGGACATCAAAGTGAATATCCGCGAGGAGTTCCTGCAAAACTATCTGGTCCATCTCAAAGGGGCCATTCCGCGCGAGTTATGCGACGAGTGGGTAGGCGATTATTTCGAGCACACCGGCATCGACGAGTCGGCCCCTCAGTCTTGGCCCGACGACCTCAACGGCTTTTCCAAAACCACCCGCACCGTGCCAATGGCCGAAGCATCACCCCAAGCCTGGGAGGCCATCTGCGAACTCTTGGGCGGCGAGGAGCGCATCGACGAGCGCACGCGCGTTTTTGCCAACGGCTTTAACCTCAACGCCAATCGCGGCGGCGACCAGCCCTGGCAGGGACCTGCGGCCCAGTCGCCGGGCTGGCACAAAGACGGCTGGTTTTTCCGCCACTTCCTCGACAGCCC
The DNA here is from genome assembly GCA_047616505.1 of Planctomycetota bacterium. Taxonomy (GTDB): domain Bacteria; phylum Latescibacterota; class UBA2968; order UBA8231; family UBA8231. The sequence continues at coordinate 13,122 of JBLHGI010000060.1, read as the reverse complement.
CGAGCAGGCGCTTCTGTGCCTGGTGATCTGGCGCGATATCGAGCCACAGAGCGGCGGCACCTTCTACGCCCCCGATTCGGTGCCGCTGATTTGCAGAGAGCTGCTGGAGCACCCGGAGGGTTTGAAACACAACCACGGATGGGGGCGTCTAATCGAGCAGTGTCGGGACTTTCGCGAGATGACAGCCGAGGCCGGCGACGTCATCATCCTGCACCCCTATATGCTGCACGCACCCTCGCAGAACCCTTCCGGCCGCATCCGCTTCATGAACAACAAGGTAGTGTCGCTCAAAGAGCCAATGCGTTTCCAACGGTCCGGTGGAGACTATACGCCGCTGGAGGCGAGCATCTTGCAGGCCCTAGATGTGGACGAACTGGACTTTGAAATTACCGGTCAACGCAAGCGCAGCGAGGATTTCAGTCGTTTGGTGGAAGAAGAGGTTTGATGGATAAGGTTCGTGCAAAGATCCGTCAGATAGTGCGGATGGCCTGTGCGGCTTTCCTCATCCCCTGCACGGTGTCGGCCGACCAGTTACTGATCGACAGCGCAGAGGCGTGGCGCCAGTGGACCCTGCCCGGCGACGCGGTCGATTTCGAACTCGGCGGGCTCAAGCCGGTCTTCACGCGCCGCAATATCAACGCCGTAGCCAACGCTTCAGACTTTGCCGGCGGCATCCGCGCAGTGGGTTCCAACGCGCGCGACGGTGTAAACCTCATCGACGGTACTATCGAAACATACTGGGCGCCCGACTTGGAAGCCCCACTCGAAGACTGGTGGATCGAAGTAGACCTAGGCCGAGTGGTCTCGGCCCAACGCATCGAATTGCACTTCGCTGCCACAAGCGAGCCGCTCGAGTTTTTCAAGGTCCTCACCTCTGACGGTGAGACCTTCTTCTCCAACGCCGGCGTCGGCATCGAGGGAACGCTGCGCTACAACGACCGTCGCCTCTACAGCTTCAACCAAGACCAGATCGTCGAAATCGACTTTGGCCTCAAACCCCTGCGGCATATCCGCATCCAAGCCGATAAAAAAACACCCGGCACCCAGCTCGGTGAACTGCGAGTAGAAAGTGTCGGCGACAATCTCTCGCTGGGAGCCATCGAGCGCGGCGGCGAGATCGTCGTGCGCAGCCTTATTGGCTCGGGCAGAGACGAACGCGACGAGAACCCTTTGATCAGCCGCAATCTGGTCGACGGAGATATCACCTCGTACTGGGGGCGCAAGGAGGGTCGTGGGTTATTGCCCGTGGGGCGCTTTACCCTGGATCTGGGCGTGTTATACTGGATCGACAGGGTCCGACTACTGGGAGACTTCACCGGACTGCCAACCACCGGCGAACAGGCCCGCGCCCGCTTTGGTTCGATCAACTAACTGTGGTACCACATGACGGGCTCCGACGGCTCGCTGGCGCCGGACGGTTCGCTGCGTTGGGTCTCGCTGGGAGAATTGCCCGAATCGCCGCGCAACCAGCGCGATATCGTGCACTTCGAAGAGCGTTTCCCGCTGATGAAGCTGCGCTATATACGGCTGCTTTTCGGCATGACGACGAACGCGCTGTCAGGCACGACCGCTGAGATACAGACTTTTGGCGAGGGTTTTCCCGCCGAGCTGACGGCGCGCTCGCCTATCTACGATTTGGGCGGCGAGAAGGCGGTTTCAACGATCAGTTGGCGCGGGACATCGCCTCCGGCCACCCGCGTGGAGATTCGCAGCCGCACCGGCAACGCACTCGTCGAAGAGTACGTTTTCTACGACAAGAACGGCAAAGGGGTCACGGAGAGAAAATACGATAAGCTCATTCCCTCCTTCCGCGGCAAAATAGACACCGTGCGCGCACCCGGCGACGACTGGAGCAACTGGAGCAGGGCCTATGACACGTCGGGGCAGTTCTTCCTCTCACCCGGGCCGAGGCGCTACGTGCAGTTGGAGACGCGCTTTCTCTCCGACGACCCGTCAGCGACCGCCACCCTCGACGATATCTCCCTCGACTTCGGCAATCCGCTGGCCGAACAAACCCGCGCCGAGGTCTTTCCCCGCCAGGCGCTGCCGGGCGAGAAAGGCGAGTTCACCTACTACCTGCAATCGGACCTCGACGCCACCAGTCTCGGCTTCGACCAGATCGAACTTTCCTCCAGCGCCGACCTGACCTTCCTCGCAATCCGCGTAGATGGCGAATCCGCCAGCGTCGACCTCGAAAATATCGACGGCGGTTTTAAGCTCAGCTTCGCCAACGCAATCGCTCGTTCGGCGTTGGTAGAAATAGATTTCGAGAGCACCCTCTATCTCAACCAGACCCGTTTCGATGCCAACCTTTTTAATAGCGCGCTTACTCCAACGGGGCGCCAGCAGGTCGACCCGGGTGACGCCTCGGCGGATATAGAGAGCGAGCAGGTCTTTGTCTCCCTACCTATCGACGAGCGGCTGTTCTCCGCCCTGACACTCTCCACCCGAATATTCACGCCCAACGGCGACGGGATAGGAGACCACCTGCTCGTTGAATTCGACTTGCTCAAGGTGCTCAACCCACGGCCTGTGGAATTAGGCGTCTACGATATGTCCGGCCGCCGGGTAGCCCTCATCAGCGACGCCGCGATTACGGCAGGGCGTCAGAAAATCGTTTGGGACGGCCGCAACCCGGAAGGCAGAACGGTGCCCCCAGGCCTCTATATCCTGCAGATCGAAGTCGCGGGCGATGCGTTGACTCACACCGAGAGCCGCCTCATTTCAGTGGTCTATTAACGACCTCTGGAAATCACACACGCGACCGAGAAAACCCGCCGCCTTAGAGCCCCAGCCTCTGGTACTGGTCGGATGGCGCGTCGCATTGCCGCATAAGTTCCCGCATCTGCCCGACCAACCGTGCTTCAGTTGCCGCATCATTTAACGGTGCCTGCTGCCCGGGGTCGGCCTGCACATCATAAAGCGCGCTGGGAAACTCTTTTTGCCCGCCGCCCATGGGTTTTCTTCCCGGTATCTTGAGCGTCTTGCAGGCTTTGGTGAAGGAAAACGGCGGAGCTAATTCCATCTCGTGTAATTCTTCCGGCGCAAAGGCTTCTCTTATATGGGTCGGCATCAGCGTGTATTCGTAGAGCGGTTTATTCCCGTCCTGTGCCGCCCGCATGTAGACATAGCGTCCGTCGGTGACGTTGACCATGCCGCCGTGCAGGCCGAAGAGGGCGGCATCTCGGACCGGCTCGTCGTTCTCCACCGTCTGCCGCAGCACTTTGCCGGTCATATCGACGGTGGGCTCCATATCGAAAAACTCCAGCAGGCTCGGGCCGATATCGATGGCCGGCTGTACCAAACTCTGTCGCCGTTCCCCTAGGACCCCAGAGCGCGGGTCCCAGACGAAGAACGGCGTATGGGCCAGTGGGTTGTACCACGGCATCACCATCTTGGCCCACCAATCATGCTCGCCCAACAAGAAGCCGTGGTCAGTGCAGACGATCAGCATGGTGTCGTCCCACATCTTCTGCCGATCCATCTCATCGAGTAGGTCGCCTAGCTTGGCGTCGCACATGCTGAGCAGGGCGGCGTAGTGGCCGCGGCATTGCTCGACCAGTTCACGGTCTTCTTTCACTTTGCCGTAGGGCGGCCAGTCAAAGAGCGGTCGCCCTTCACCGACCATTTCGCGATAGAGATCTTGGTAGTGCCGCTGGGTGAAAAAGGGCTCGTGCGGGTCAAAGGTCTCGATCTGCAAAAACCAGTTGTCTTCGTCAATATTGCGCCGTATAAAATCGAGGCCGGCGTCAAAGGTCTTGGCCTGCGGTTGGTCGGCTTCGCGCTGCATAAACTGGCGGTTGACGCGGCCCTGCCGGCGGTACGGGCCGTCGGCGTCAGCTGCCGACGGTCCGACCTGTCCCATCCACGGGTCGCCTTCCTGGCCGCGGAAAAATTGCCAAGTGCTGTACTGGGTGTGGTAGGTGGCGCCGCCGGCTTCCCAATAATGGTAATGGTCACTGATCAGATGGCTGGAGACACCGTTCTCCTTTAATAGACGCGGCATCGAATCGTCAAATGGTTCCAACGGCCCCCACGAACGGTGCAAAAAATTGGGCCGACCGGTGTGCAAGTCGCGGCGGGCGGGCATGCACGGCATGGAACAGATATAACTGTTGTCAAAGGTGGCTGTGCGTTGGGCCAGGCGCGAAAAATTGGGCGCGTGGATCCAGTCACAGCCGTAGGGTGGCAGCATATGCCGGTTGAGTGAATCGAACATCAATAAAATCGCCTTCATGGGTTCCTTTGGGAAAAGGGGAACAGTATACCTTTCTCGTCAGCCATAGATCTTCCAGTCGCCCCACGCGTTTTGTATAGCCCGGACCTCATCCATAGTGGCTTTGTCGAATGGTAGCGCGTCGGCGCCGCTAATACACTGCTGCAATTCTCTGATATTCTTAGCGCCGGGAATGACCGTACTCACCTCAGGTATAGAAACAGTCCAATGGAGGGCGGCCTCGGGCAACGAAGAGATCCCAGAGGATCGCTCTACTAAAAATTTAAATTGATTGGCCTTATCCAGCTTTTCCTGAATCTTTTCCTTGGCGAGATTGGCCTTGGGATCTCCATCGTTAAAAGGACCATCGACCGTAAAGGAGTCCGTTAAAAATCCGTTGGCCAGAGATTCCCTTGCGACAAAACCGGTGCCCGTTTCTTTGATAATGGGCAACAGCGTATCCAGCGGCTCCGGCAGCATTAGGGAAACCCCGACCTGGACCACATCAATAACTCCAGAGCGCAGGAAGGGCTCGATCTCCTCAACCCAAGATCCCGCATACAAGTGAAAGCTAAAACCGACGGCCCTAATCTTGCCCTGTTCCTTGAGTTTAGCCATAGTAGAAAAGGCTTCTTCGGGGTCAAAAAGACCCGGCTGATCCGGAGTTGGAGTATGCACAAAAAAGACATCCAGATAATCGGTCTGTAATCTTCCCAAGGACGTCTCAGCACTTTCTATAATATTTTTACTAGAATAATCTTCGAGGATGGTTGATTCCCCATTACCACCCAGCACAAGGGACCTGCCAAATTTTGAAGAGAGAATCCACCTATCTCGCCTATCCTTTAATGCCCGACCACAAACCGTCTCACTCCTGCCGTCCACTTTATGGCCGTACATAGGCGCAGTGTCGAGGAAAGTAATTCCTTGCTCCTGGGCCCGGTGAATCGTTCGAATCGACTCGTCATCATCTGTGACACCATAAGCACCTCCGCCCATGGCCCAGGTGCCCAGGCCATATTCACTGACTTCTATTCCGCTTTTGCCCAACTTTTTATTTCTCATTTTTTACTCCCGAATTCCGCTGAACCAACAAGGTAGCTAACCTACGACGTAGAGCGGGGTATTGTAAAATTACAGGGATCTAAGATTTATTATAGCAAGTATAATATCGAACGGACGCGGCAAAATCTATAAGTTTAGGTCTCGATTTTTGCAGCCACCACCATTCAAAAAAGAGCAACCCTCTTGTTTCGAGGAGAGTTGACCTTTTTATTCTTTTATCAAAGCGGAGCTGTTATAGGCGGTCGTGTTTATAAAACGCGTTTTATATAAGCAGTGGAAAGTGAAAGTGAATCCCATTTTATTTTTATTAGCTGTTTTACTCTTTGACGTTGCTTCTATTTTTGCCGAAGAAGCCCAAGTTGATTCGGTCGAAAACAAGCGGCCCCAGTTTTCGCTGGCACCTACCTGAGTGGGCTGACCCGGCGAAGGGGCACCGCTCCGGGGGAGCGGCATTGATACAAAATGGACTGGTTCGGGGCGATATGTCGATACGGAGTTGCAGCGACCGCAGTGGCGTTTTACGGCCAACTATCGCGTCCACCACAGATTACAGATTGGCTTAGAACTCAATCCCAAAGCCGAAGAGGTCGGGCCGCTTTTCACCTTCTTTCTACTGACTGAAAGTGAAACGATGCCTGCGCTATTTATCGGAACCAGCTCAGACCGGATCGGTTCGCCGGCGGGTGAACAGGCCTATTTTGCTACGGCTAGCAAATACATACCGGCCCTGCACGCGTCTATTTACGGCAGTTTGAACTATTCGGAATGGGACAGCGGTTTTAATGTGCCGCTCGGTTTTGGCATGGAATTGGGCAAGGGATTTTCTGTGCGACCTATGTACGACGGGGATCGCAGTCATCTGATGCTAAATTATTTTACTACCCAGTTTGGCATCAGCCTGATGTACGTATGGCTAGAAACGCCAGGCGTCTCTTTTTCTGTCGGATTCTAAAAAGGAGGAATCGTGTCTTATTTTTACCTGTTCTGTGTCCTGTATTTTTTGAGTCCATCTCTGCTGCAAGCAGAGCAAGGGGCCATTCCCGAAAAAGCGCTGTGCGTCGTATGTGCATTAAAAGAAGGCCAGACGGAGTTTGAAAAGGTAAAAGCCCACAGCAATCACGAGGGCAAAGCCTATTATTTTTGCTCAGACGGCTGTAAAAAAGAGTTCGATTTAGATCCGGCGGGTTATTTGCCGCCGCAGTTGCCGCGACCTGCGCCCGCGATGGTCGTTGAAACGCTGACTGGGGAGGATGTGGCGCTGGAGAGTTTTAAAGGCCAGTGGGTCTTATTGGACTTCTGGGCGACTTGGTGTAAACCCTGCGTTGAGATGATGCCCGAGCTACAGAAACTCTCCGAGACGTATGCAGATAAGGGCTTGGTGGTTTTGGGCGTTTCGATTGACGAAGATAAAAACCGGATTAAGAAGATTGAGCGCTTTGTCGACAAGGTCGGCGTTTCTTATCCGATATTTTCCGACGCAAAACAGGACCCCGCATGGCATATGTTTAATGTGAAGGTATTGCCCTCTTTATTTCTCATTGACCAAGATGGCCAAATCGTCGCCCAGTGGATTGGCAAGATCGACCATAAAAAGGTTCGAGACGAAGTGGTGAGCAGAATGGACGACCAGAAGGAAGCTGAGAATCAATGAAGTTTATTGGCGGAAACGCCCCATAATGAAAAATCAATCGAAGCGCTAGCGGCGCCAATGGTGATCACTCCGCGAAGAACGGATTCGGCGCTTCCGATTCGGCGAGGGCCCGCAGCACGCTCGAGTACTTCAGCATTTCCGTTAGCTTAGCTCGCCAATGCGGCGCGTAGAAGTCGGAGAATTCCTGAAAAAAGGCACGTGCTTCGGGGTTGACGCCGTTGAGGTAGTCCGGCAGTAAAAACCACGGCTGGTCGCTGTATTGGTCGAGGCCACGTTGGCGCAGCGAGTGCGCGGCCACCACCTTCTTTTTCACCGAGAGCATCAGTGTGCGCCGCAGTTTGTCCTTGTGGTAGCGGCCGCGATGGATGCACGTCTGAGAGAACATGGCGGCATCGCCCGGCTGCAGCGATACGCGCACTTGCCCGGGCATGTCGTTAGAGCGGTTGTTGCGCGCGTCGTCGGCGACGCAGATGGCGTGCTCAGCGGGCGTGTAGTCGCGCAGATGTGATTGTGGCACGAGCTCCAGGTCGTCAGAAGGCACTAAGGCGATCTGTATCTGCAGCCCGGAACCGGTCGCGGTATTTTGGGCGATATCGACCTCGTCACCGATTTTGTCCTTGTGCCAGAAGCCGTCCTGGCTTTGACCTGCCGGGTTGAAGTAGAGACTGGCGATAAAAAAGAAGAACTCTTCGTCGAGCGCTTCTGCAATGGCCGATATCAGCTGCGGCGCGCCGAGCGCGTTGAGCAAGAAGGCCAAATCATCGGGATGGTCGCGATGATATTCTGGGTCATTTAGGTGCCGCATGTAGTTGGCTTGCGGGCCGACCAGCGGGTTGTCGTGGCGCGGGGCCGACCGCCACTGCGCCAACACGCGTTCGCAGATCTGGTGTAGCCTAGCCGCCGTCTCTAAATCGAACAAGCCTCGCACTACCGCATAGCTCTGTTCTTTTAGAGCCGCGGGGGCCGGATCAACGCTAGTCATACTAGTAGTCCTTTATTTTATTTAGCCGCACGCGGCTGCCGAACACTCGCTGCCGCATCTCAGTGCACTGTTATATTTACGTTGCTTTGTTAGCTGTTTATGGGCTTAGCTTAGCTTAGCTTGTGAAAGTACTATTGTCCAGGAGAGTTAACCTGAACCAGGATGAACGGGTGACGCTTTCCGATTGACTAATTCCCCTAAAATGCTGTGTATAATTCCCATATTTATAGACCGTTGAACCATGCGCCCAATGGACAACGTCCGTTCGAACCTATTATATCGGCCATCGCGCCGGAAAGAGGAGCACTGGAAAATAAAATGAACCTATCCTACACGGTATTTACCAAACCCTGGCAAACAAAATCCCTGCCCGAACTGGCCCGCTTCGTCAGCGATCTGGGCTTTGACGGCATCGAGTTGCCCGTGCGCCCCGGCTATCAAGTAGAGCCAGAAAATATTACGAAAGACCTGCCCGAAGCGGCGCGCATTTTAGCAGATCACGGCGTGCGCATTGGCACGGTGGCAGGGCCTACCGACGAAGTCACCATCGCCGCCTGCGCCGAAGCGGGAGTGCCCATCATCCGCGTGTGTGAATCTATAGATATGAGCATCGGCTACATGGCCAGCGAAAAGCGTCTCAAGGAAGGCTATGACGCACTGATCCCAATACTGGAACAGCACGGTGTTGCGATCGGCGTGCAGAACCACTGTGACCTTTGCGTCAACAACGCCATGGGACTGCTGCATCTGATCGAAAGCTACGACCCAAAACATATCTGCGCCGTCCTCGACCAAGCCCACAACGGGCTCAACGGCGAGCCGCCAGAGTTGGCCATCGATATCGTGTGGTCGCATCTGCGCGTCGCCAACTTTAAAAGCGCCTACTGGTCGCGCAGCAACGGTCCCGAAGCCGACGAGGCACAGTGGAAGGTGCACTGGACGACGGGCAGGCATGGCCTGGCCTACTGGCAACGCACGGCAGCAGAGCTGAAAAAACGAGACTATTCGGGCGATATTTGTCTCACCGCTGAGTACAGCGATCACGACCGGGTCGATGAACTAATCGCCGCAGACATTGTCTATGCCAAATCCTTATTTGACGACGACAGCACGGAGGCAAACTAATGAGTGCTCCCGTACGTATCGCCATGGTCGGTGCCGGTGGCATGGCCAATAATGTGCACTACCCCTCGTTGGCCTCCTTCGAAGATGTCGAATTTGTCGGCATCTGTGACCTCGATGCCGAGCGCCTGACAAAGACCGCTGACCAGTATGGCATCGAGGCCCGCTACGACGACTACCGGCGCATGGTCGCCGAAGTCGCGCCCGACGGGATCTACGTCGTGGGGCAACCGCATCTGATGTACGACATCTGGATCTGGTGCCTACAGGAAGGGCTCAACCTCTACATCGAAAAACCGATGGGTCTGACCTGGCATCAGGCGCAAATGCTGGCCACGCTAGCCGAGAAAAAGGGCGTCATTACGCAGGTCAGTCATCAGCGGCGCTCCAGCCCCCTGTTGCGCAAGATGCGCGAGGCCTGTCTCGAGCGTGGACCGATCACCCACGCGGTCTGCGAGTTCTTCAAATCCAACATTGCACCATCATATGGTCCCCGAGATCACATGATGGACGACTGCACCCATTCCATCGATACGCTACGCTGGATGTGCGGCGGTGAGGTGGTCGAAATCGAAAGTCACTGCAAACGCATTGAGACACCGGATATCAACTGGATCGGCGCGACCCTTCAGTTCGACAGTGGCGCGACGGGTATTCTAGTAAACAGCTGGGCCAGTGGTCGGCGCGTCTTTCGCATACAGATGCATGCCCCCAACATCTACTGTGATGCCGAAGTCGAGTCAAAGGCAGTGCTGTACAAGGACGGAGACTACGAAGGCGAGACCTTCGATTGTTTTGAGGTCGCCGGCGGCAGCGAAAACTGGCAGGCCTTTGGTTTCCGCGACAAGAATCGCGAGTTCATCGACTCGATCAAAAACGGCGAGGACGTGACGACCTCTCCCTTTAGGGATTGCGTCAAAACGATGGAGGTCGCCGAAGCGATCCTGGCGCAGGCGCTGTTGTCAGGTGCGTGAATTGATCGATGGTGAAAAGGGTCGCTCTGAGTAGTAGTTTTATTGGTATTGTAGCGATACTAGTTTTAGCATACACAAAAAAACCGCCCCTATCTCTATCGATAGGGGCGGTTTTTTTGTGTATGCTTTTTTAGAAGAGGCCAGCGACCAGATTCTGGCTGCTCTGCACCGGCGACGCAATCTCAAAGGCCTCGACCATCTCGCGCTGTCCGTCCCCTGCGGCCAAGGTGCGGGCCGTGTTGCCGTAGTCATTGCTGGCGTCGGCATTGGCTCCGGCGGCGACCAGCATCTGGGCAATTTCCGTGTGGCCTTCTTGCACGGCGTAAATCAAAGCCGTGTTGCCGATGCGACCGTGAGCGTTGACGGCGGCGCCGGCTTCGATCAAATCGCGAGCCATTTCGACGTCGCCATAAGCGGCGGCGGCCATCAGGGCGGTGTTGCCATTGTCGTCGCGCTCTATGGTCTGTGTGACCTCGACGTAGGCTACTTTGTTGACGGCGGTTTCGCTGTTGCCAGCGTTGGCTGAGGCGGCGATGGCAGCGATTGTGGCGATTGTGGCGAAGAGTAGAGTTTTCATTTTATAGCTCCTTTAAGTTTTTTTCCTGTCATTCTCCAAGCATATTGCAAGCGGCGTGCCAAAGAAAGCTATATTTCACAAGTCATTTATAAACAACATTATATGACTAAAGTGAAAAATGTCCCCATTTACATAAAGTGACTATTTATTTGTCTATTTTATATGTTTACTAATTTAAATGTTTATTTTTAATCGATTTATAATAGCGACAATTAAATAGTCATAATTGACAATATATTAGCCATATATGGCTCAATAGAAAATATAGGAGGATTTATGGCCGATCGAGCAGTTGTCTATAAGGAAACGGAACAGGGAGACCTAAAGCTCCATATTTTTAACCCGGTGGATTTTGATCCTTCTGATGCGCGGCCAGCGATCGCGTTCTTCTTTGGCGGAGGATGGGTGAATGGCAACCCCGAACAGTTCTTTCCCCATAGCCAATATTTGGCGTCGCGCGGTTTAGTCGCTATCTCGGCGGAATATCGGGTGGAGAAGAAGCACGGCACTTCGCCACAGGAATGCGTCCGCGATGGCAAATCGGCGATCCGCTGGATTCGTGCACATGCCAGTGAGTTGGGGATTGATCCGCAACGATTAGCAGCCGGTGGGGGATCTGCCGGAGGACATGTTGCCGCGGCGGCGGCCACGGTAGAGCAGTTTAATGAAGAGGGGGAGGACCTCAGTATTTCCTGCCGACCTAACGCGCTGGTTTTGTTTAATCCGGTATTTGATAATGGCCCCGATGGATGGGCCAACGATCGCGTTGCAGCCTATTGGCAGGACATTTCACCGCTGCACAACATTTCAGAGCACACGCCGCCGTCGATTGTTTTCTTGGGCACAGAAGATGTCTTGATCCCCGTGGCTACCGTAGGAAAATTTAAGGAACTAATGGAAAAAGCGGGCGGGCGTTGCGAGGCGCATTTTTACGAAGGGCAGCCGCACGGATTTTTTAATTTTAGGAACAGGGAATACTTCGACAAGACGGTCATAGCAGCGGATAAATTTCTGGCTTCGCTTGGCTATGTGCAGGGTGAGCCGACTTTGTCGACGATGAAGTTCCTTGAATGATCAAAGCCCTGTGCTGATCTATGACTCCATTTGATAAACGGCGAAACGAAGCTTGGCCCGTGCGTCCGTTTCCGGAAAATCATCACCGCTAGTAGCGGTCCATAGTATGCTTAGAGGCCGAGAAATTAGTTTTTCTATATCGACAGGGCTGCTGAGGTATTGGGGCGCATTGCGATGGAAGAAGCAGAGCAACCAACCGCCTGGAGCGAGGTGTTCCAGCACGGCGGGGATTAACGACTGAAAGTTCTGGCCTTTGGTCGTTTGTTGGCTGACGCGAGGCAGGCGGGGCGGTGGATCGAGGATGATGCCGTCGAATTGCACTGACGACTGGCGCAGATAGGTGAAGACATTTTTGTCAACCAGATCCCGGTCATCTATGCGCAGATTATTGAGTTGGTAATTGCCGCGAATACGACGCAGACTGCGCTTCTGCGTATCGACGTGGATCGCTGAACGCGCTTGGCCCATAGAAGCGGCAAGGCCGAGACTTCCGGTATGGGCGAAAAGATTGAGGATGCGGCGGCCCTCGCTGTGCTGTTTTAACCAGGCGCGAGCCGGACGGGCATCGAGGTAGAGACCGGGATGAGCAGCTAAAGGTTCGATATGGAGCTTGATATCATTATCGAGGACTTCTAACGGAGCGGCTGGCGCTGTGCCGTGCAGGACTTTGGCCGGCTCTTGTTTGGGGCGAGATACGATGAGATCAAAGGGGTGACAATTCAGTAGCGCCGCGGTGATGGCGGCGAGATCGGCGCAGCATAGCACGGGGTGGCTGATCAGTGCGGTCGTGGCGTAGCGGTCGATATTGACATCGGGAAGGCCTTCACTGAAGCCGTGAAAGATGCGATAGGTATTCTGGCCGGCAGCATCATGCAGAAGGGCGCGCTGCTGCCAGGCTGTTTGAATCAGTTGGGGTAGGTCCGCCATTAAATTACAGGGCTGTCCATCATCGCTCAAACCTCATTAGAGTTAGTTTAATCATTAGATACGCCTAGGCGTGAATCCAGTCAATATGAGAGAAGAAAACGCTCCATAAGCACTCGACCCCCTTTACTCCAACTCACCTCGACCTGCACGCCCTCAATATTATGCAGAGCCAAGACGGTTTTATGCTCGTCGATTGGGTGAACGGCGGTAGATCCGACCCTTATTTTGACTTGGCTACCTTCGCTTTGATGCACAACCTCAATGAGGCACAAACAAACGTCTTTTTCACACAGCATCTCATGCGCACCTCAGCACAGGTAGAATGGGATCACCTATCCATCCTCAAACCCGTCCGCCCTCTGGTAATAGCGGCTGCCTTCTTGAGAAACGACACAGACAGTCCCAGCACCTCAGAGTCAGACCTGCCCGACTTAAACGATTTTACCCGCGAACATGCCACGGGTAAAATCAATTGGTCCTATCGTAAAATAGCCCTCGTCATGCTTAAACACGCTCCCCACCTAAGCGCACAAA
>JBLHGI010000059.1:0-21997 GCA_047616505.1 Planctomycetota bacterium | reverse complement strand
GCGCAGTTCGGCAGACGGCGGCGTTGGAAAAGATATACGACGAGTTCGTCTAATCGTCTCCTTCGTCTCCTTCGTCTTCTTCACCCTCTTCGATCCAATAGCGCTGATATTCTTCCAAAAACGACAGCGTATCGAGATCTTCCATGCGGTCGAGAAATAGCACGCCATCTAAGTGGTCAACTTCGTGCTGCAAGACGCGGGCGAAAAAGTCGCGCGCCTCGAATGTAATGGATTGACCTTCGCGGTCGAAAGCTCGCACCGTTACCGAAGTTGATCGCGGCACGACACCACGCACATCTGGGATGCTCAAACAGCCTTCCCAGCCCGAGGTCACTTCTTCCGACATCGCCGCGAATTCCGGATTGAACAGAACGGTAAGAGGAATGGAATTTTCGTCTTCGGGATCGGTGTTGGGCACTCCTAATACAATTAGGCGCAGGCTTTGAAATACTTGGGGGGCGGCTAGGCCGATGCCCTCGTAATCGCTCATAGTATCGATCATGTCGTCTACTAAGCGCTGTAAGTCGGGGTGTTTAATCTGGGTGGGATCGATGGCCGTGGCGCTTTGGCGCAGCACGGGGTGTCCCATGCGCGAAACGCGGAGGATGGACATAGTTGCTCCTAGTCTATAGACGATTTTAAGCTGAGATGGAACAAAAAACTAGGGACGGTGCCGAATATGTCAAACGGGGAGCTATTTGACGCCTAGTTGGCGCAGGCGTTGGCGCAGCTTTTTTGCGCGTGTAGGGCTCATTTTAGCCAGAACCCCCTCGCGTTTACCCTTGCCTATATGGCGCAGTGTCTGTGCGGCCATTTCGTTGTCTAGGGGGCTGAGTTCGGCTGCTATTTCATTGGCCGCTAAAGAGACCAGCGATTGCGCCAGTGCTTCTAACATGGAGTCGCGGTCTTTTTTTAAGGTGCCGATTTCACGCCGCAGCTCTTTTTTGAGCGTAGAAAACTCGCGCAGAGTCTTTGGATCAGGGCTTACTGCAGCGGGCAGTTTTGTCGCGACTGAATTCGCTGTCTGCACCGGTGGTTTTGCTGTCTGGGTGACGGAGACGACCTCGGACTGCGGAGTTGGTTTTTGTTGCCGCGGAGTGTTAGTGGGCGTCGCCGCGGCTGTTGCACGCCTGGTCGCAGAGGTCTGGGTTTGTTGGCGTTTCGGCGCTGGGGATTTTTGTGTCGGTTTTGTCTCTTTTACGGCCTCGGTAATGACCACGCGTCGGGATTTAGGGCGTGGCTTGTTGTTGGAGACGGCGCTGAGCATAATGCCAAGGACGACTACAAAAGAAAGGCTCATGCCGCCTAAAAGCAGGAAAAGAGCTTTGGTGTTCATGGAAAGAATTGCCCCGTTGGCTACCTATGCTAGGTGCTGGGCGAAGTGTGGTTGCCGATGATATATAGAGCGTTTAAGCGATTCTATGCTCGGTCGCAGGTGTTTTCTCGCTATTGGTTTAGCAAAGCGTAGGCCAGCGAAGAACAAACGTTTTATTCCGCTGCTGGCCGTTGGGAGACCGTTGAGCGACAGCAGCGGAATCCAACGAGGTCGAGATGATACTCGTCGTCTAAATAACGGCCGTAGCGCGCATCGGTGCGGGACATATTGGCACTGTGAAAATACGACCCACCGCGTACGGCGCGCCACTTTTTATCTGGTGAATACCAAGAGGATGTCCACTCCCATACATTGCCGACCATATCGTAGAGACCATAGCTGTTGTGGCACTGGGCAAACGCACCGCTGGGCGCTAAACTGGCGCCGCCGATCCAAAGGTCATTTTCGTGCTGTGGCGTGTTACAGCGAGCAGACTCGAATATCTCGCCATAGCTATAGGGATAATTTTCGGGGCCCGTAGCCGCACGCTGCCACTCTTGTTCGCTGCAGAGCCTCTTGCTGATTGCCGCGCAGAGTTTATCCGCTTCTCCATAGGTAATATTGACCTTGGGCAGGACCCCCTGCTGATTGGGATACTCGTATATATCGATATAGAAATCGTCGATGAACACCATACCTTCGTGTTGCAGCAGGGTATCCTGTCGGCTACCTGGCCGTAGGTCTGGGGGCATTGGCGTCGGGCTGTCCACGGCTTGGGCTATTAGCAGCGAAGTGGTGCAGAACAGCAGAGAAGTGATAAGGGATATTCTTTTCATCGACAAACCTCGAGGGTGCTATATGCAAATGGGTCTTTGGCCGCTTCTGTAATCACAGCCCCAAGGGTACCTAGCCCACAGTGAGATGCAAAATAAGAAAAGGCCAAAGACCCAAAAATGAAAAAATCAGTCAGTAAAGTGCACGACGCCAAACCGCGCGGGATGATGAAAACCGCGCTGATAGGTCTCGCTCCAAGCGGTGTATTCAGTCGCGTTGCCAAAATGCTCTTGGGCTTGCTGCAAAGGCTCTAACTTCTGCTCTAGGTCGCGCAAGATGCGAAGTGTCTTGGCATTGAGTTGGCTTTCTTGACCTGCTTGCAGACCATTGTTCTTCCACAGCGCTGCAATGGCCGTGCGTATGGGAGCTGCTGCAGCTGAGAGCGCATTCATCTGTGCTTTGGCTTGGCGGCCGCCCTTGCGTTCTATGCGGTAGAGGTTAAGGCGCCAATTATCACCTATGGCGGGGCGGTTACCTCCCGTAATATCTTTGGCCATCGCCGACCAGGGGATGGCAATCTCCACACTCCACCCGGTATCGGTATCGCTACTGTCATTGATGGTGCCATAGGTCTGCACGGCTGTTTTTAAACCCGCAATATCCCATTCGACGGACGAAGTGAATTCCGGTTCCACTGAGTAGATAGCCAAATCGACGACGGTGTTGGTGGGGCTGACTTCCAACTCCAAGTAGTTGCGACCATCCCCATCGGGATCGATAAAGACTTCCACGACCTCTTCCTCCCACAAGCGATCATCTTCCTTGTCATATAGGGTCCACATGTCCCTATCAGTACAGGTGAAGGCGAAGTAGAAATACTCGTCATCCCAGAGCATTTTGGCCCGAGTGGACGCGCTAATGGAGTCGTAGTTGTTGAGAATGCGCTCAAATTGGTTGATCTGCGCGGCTGGCTCCCAGGCGTATTCGTCGAGACGGCCATCAATCGTAATAGGCGAGTTTGCGCGCTGAACTTCGTAATGAGCGACGGTGCCCGAACCGTCGATATACGTTTGCTGCGCGAGGACGGAGGGAACAAAATAGAAAATAGATAGAAATGCGAGTCTGTAGAGCATAGAGATATCCTTTCGCTAATAGGTGGACAATATAAACATGGGATATTTGGCGGTGCAAACCAATCTCGGTGGCGGGGGAAATCATTTCCGCCGAGAAAGGGGAAATACGATTGCTGGGGAAATATAATATCGCCTTTAAAAACAGATCTTTACGCGTATGGAGAGGCTGGGAGTAGGCCTATGGCATATAGCTTGCTCAAAAGGAGAGTGGAAACTCACTGCACAAATTACCTGCGAGCAATGGCATGATAGAAGGACTCTTTATCTCGGCATCGGGTATGTTGCCCAAATCGACGCGTCAGGAGGCAATCGCCAACAACCTGGCAAATGTGGAAGTGCCTGGTTTTAAAAAGGATAACCTGTTTATGCGTGAGATGCGCGAACAGATGAAGCGCCAGTCGGGCGACTATCCAGATTGGCGTATTAATCGTTTTGAAGGCGCGTGGACCGATCACGAACAGGGCGGCTTGCGTCGCACGGGTGATGTCTTTGATATGGCCATACATGGAAAAGGTTTCTTCACAGTGCAGACGCCAGATGGAGTGCAATTTACGCGCAACGGCAACTTCTCGAAAAACGATCTGGGCGAATTGGTAACTCCTTTGGGGTATCAGGTCTTAGACGAGGGAGGTGGTCCGATCACGGTGCCCGAAAATTTCCGCAATCCGGAAATCGACGCGGGAGGGACGGTGCGTGGTCGCGATGAGGCGACGGGTGAACAGACTGTTATTGGCAAAATGAAAATAGTGGATTTCCCAGAGCTTTATGATCGAAATGCTATGGCGCAAACGCCCTATCAGCCACCGCTGAGAAAGGGCGGTGCCGGCTACTTTATACCGAATGCAGCTACGCCGCAAGTTCCGGCTGAAGGCGTCGAGATCGTACAGGGCTTTCTGGAAGAATCCAATGTCCAGCCGGTGCTCGAAATGGTGAAAATGATCGATATCTTCCGCTCTTTCGAAGCTGAGCAGCGCGCGATACAGGTGCAGGACTCGACGCTCGAACGGGCGGTCAACGATTTGGGCCGTCTCGGCTAGCGACCAGTTTAAGGTAATGGGGAGAACTGAACTATGAGTAGAGCACTATATACGGCGGCTACGGGCATGATTGCCCAGCAGATGAACGTCGACAATATCGCCAATAATTTAGCCAACGTGAATACCACGGGTTATAAAAAGAGCAAGATGGAGTTTCAGGATTTGCTCTATCAGCAGTTGCGCTTGGCTGGCGCGACGCAGGCCGAAGGAGCACAGGTTCCGGTGGAACTGCAGATCGGCTATGGCACGCGTCCGGTGGCGACGCAGCGAATCTTTTCGCAGGGCACAATCGTGCCGACTGGCAACCCACTCGATGTATCAATCGACGGCGATGGTTTCTTACAGGTCTCACTGCCCGACGGCACTACGGCCTATACGCGAGACGGAGCGTTAAAAGTTTCCTCCGATGGCACGATTGTCACCTCGGACGGCTATTCATTAGAGCCGCAGATTACGCTGCCGCCCGATGCGACAGATGTCAATATCTCGTCCAACGGTGAGGTGTCCGTCAAGTTACCCGGAGACTCCGCATTCCAAACACTTGGTCAGCTTGAATTAGCCCGCTTTATCAACCCAGCGGGTATGAAGACGATTGGACGCAACCTGATGTTAGAGACTCAGGCCTCCGGCAATCCGCTTGTCGGCGCGCCAGATCAAGAGGGCTTCGGCAAGCTGTCGCAGCGCTTTCTGGAGCTGTCCAATGTAGAGGTCGTCGACGAGATGGTTAGCATGATCGTGGCGCAGCGCGCGTACGAAATCAACTCGCGCGCCATCCAGACTTCAGAAGAAATGCTCTCGAACGCCAACAACTTGAAACGCTAGGACTGAGCGAAGAAAGGTACGGACGCCATGAAATCGCTTTATATCGCACTTATTGCCCCAATGTTTTTGTCGGGTTCGCTTTTGGCTCAAACGATCGTGAGCCCCGAAGAAGTACAAACCGCTGTCGAAAGCTTTGTGCTCTCACAGCTTCAGGACGATTTGGACGTCGATGCGCGCGCCGTGGTCGATGTGCGCTGGCGGGGAAGCTTAACGCTACGCGTAGAGGGCGAGGCGCAGATTCGCGTGCGTCGCGCCTCGTCGCGACCGCTGCGCGGACCGAGCGTGTTGCGTGTTGGTATCGATGTGGATGGACAGACGCAGCGCACGATCAGCGTGACGGCGGACGTGCGCATTTGGCGCCCCGTATTGGTGGCTAACCGCATGCTTAGACGCGGCGAAGAAATCGTTCCAGAGAGTTATGGATTAGACGAACGCGACGTAACGAAGGTGCGCGGCAATTATTATGTCGATGCGCTGATGCTACAGGATATGCAGGCCAAGCGAACGCTGAGCGTCGGCGATATTATAACGGATAAGCATGTGCAGAAAATCCCCGTGATCAAACGCGGTGACTTTATAAAGTTGGTGGCGCGCGCAGGCCGCATGAGTATGTCGACGGCCGGTGAGGCCTTGCAGGATGGCGGTGTTGGTGATCGTATTCGGGTGAAAAATAGCGATTCGGGCAAGGTCATCTATGGGCATGTACTAGATGGCGGCATCATTCAAGTGGGGATATAGAGATGGCGATGATGCGTTGGGTGAGTGCGGTATTTGTTTTGCTGGTGGGGCTGTTGCCGGCCTTGGCTTCGGCTCAGGTACGCTCGCTCTATTCCGATCCCAAGGCCAATCGCATCGGCGATGCTTTGACGGTGCTCATTCAGGAAAATGCTACAGCAAGTAATCAGATGGCCACGGCTACGGGTAAGAGCAATGCGACCTCTATAAGCAGCACGATCCCAGGGGCGGGCAATGTCCTCGGCTTTATACCCTTGCACTCGCTCGATAGCGAGTTCGGAAACGACTTTTCGGGCCAGGCCTCGACCTCGCGCAGCGCGCGTCTGACGGCGCGGGTGACGGTGACCGTAACTGGGATCAAACCCAATGGTGACTTGATCATAGAAGGAGTGCGCACACTAAAGATCAACGGTGAAACCGAGGCGATCTATCTCAACGGTTCGGTGAGTCCGGCGATGGTGTCGCGCGACAATACGGTGCCTTCGACGAGTGTGGCTGACCTGCAAATCGAATACACGGGTAAGGGCACTATGACCCAGGGCTCGCGTCCTGGGGTGATGGCTCGTTTTGTCAATTGGATATTCTAAGATGAACAATTGGGGCGTCGCAAAGGGCACGGGATGGATATTGGGTTGTGCACTGAGTTTGTTGGCTCTGTGTGCAGAGACGATAGCGGCTTCTGGTGTGCGCATTAAGGACCTGGCCAGTGTGCAGATGGGCGAAGAAATCCCTCTGACCGGCATGGGGCTTATTATCGGTCTCGAGGGAACGGGCGACGGCCGTCGTTCAGAGTTCACTTTCCAGATGATGGCAAATATGATGCACCATATGAAGCTGGCCGTTACACCGGAACAAGTGCGCGTGCGCAATGTAGCGGGCGTCAATGTATCGGCGACCCTTTCGCCTTTTCAGCGCAAGGGCAGCCGCATTGATGTACACGTGGCCTCTATGGGAGATGCTTCATCGCTACAGGGTGGAACGCTCTTGCAGTCAGTGCTAGTCGGCCCCGACGGCACGGCCTATGTCACGGCACAAGGCCCCATTTCTATTGGTGGATTTAACTTGGGCGGTGGTGCGGCTGGTTCAGTGCGCAAAAATCACACGGTGGTCGGTAGCGTGCCCAGCGGCGGCATTGTCCTTAAGGAAACACAAAAGCTAGAAGAGTTGGAAAAGGATGTTACGCTGATGCTCTACCAGGCCGATTGGACGACGGCTGCGCGCATGTCCTATGCCATCGACGAGCATTTTGGCGAGATGAGTTTGGCACAAGCCATCGACCCGGGAACGGTTGTTATTGAGTTAGACCCACTGCGCAGCACGCCGCAGGCAATGGTTGAATTTATAGCCGAGTTGGAAAAAATACGCGTAGTACCCGACCTGCCGGCTCGCGTCGTAGTCAACGAACGCACGGGGACGGTTATTATCGGCGAAAACGTATCCGTAGCGGCTGTAGCAATGTCGCACGGTAGCTTAAAGCTGAAGATTCCCGGGGAAGCTGGCGGAGATGTGTTTGGCGGTGAAGCAGAGGTCGTGGAGGAGCCGGATAGATTACACCCGATTATCTCTTCATTCGACATCAGCGCCATGCCGACGGTGCGCGAATTGGTGCGCAACTTAAATGCTCTGGGTGTGACGCCGCGCGATCTAATTTCTATCCTGCAGTCGCTCAAGGTGGCCGGCGCGTTGCGCGCCGAGCTAATCATACAGTAATAGATACGAGTTAAGTCATGGATTTGAATAACACAATGCACATGCCGCTTCCGCTAAGCGGAGCGGACTTGAAGAGGGGTTCTGACAAGTTAGATATCCGCGCGCTCAGCGGTCAGAGCAAGGGGACTCTTGAGGAGAGACGGCATGCATTGCATGAAGCCTCGCGCCAATTTGAAGCAATCTTTATTAACCAGATGATCACGGCCATGCGCAAGACGGTGGGCGAAGGTGGATTGCTCAATAAGAGCAACGGTGAGCAGATTTTTGAAGGGATGCTCGATGAGGAATGGAGCAAGAAATTGTCGGGCAAGACGGGGCCCAACAGCCTAAGTGAAATTCTATACAATCAGATGAGCGTGCGTTTGGGGCTTGATGAAAAGGGCAAAGAGGGCGCTGCAGTATCGGGGTTGGGGCAGCTCAATGGTTCATTGCCAGCGCAGCTACAGCAGAAGCAGGTGAATGATGAGTGAGCAATTACTGGTAGATCTGGCGGCTTTAATCAACGATGAGATTCGCGCTTTTCATCGCCTATTGGCGGCGTTGCAAGAGGAGCAGCGGGCTATTGTCGAAGACGATATCGAGGTGATTGAACAGTGTGTTGCGGTGCAGCAAGAAGTAGCTGTGGTGGCGCATCATTTGGAGGCCAAACGCGTCCGCATCGTTGGGCAATTGGCCGAACACCTGGATATGGAACCGCAGAATGTCAGCCTTAGCCGTTTAGTAGAAGCACTTGAAGGCCCGCGCGCAGAAGAATTAGCCCAGATGCGAGAAAAACTACTCGAACTCAATGGTAAGATACGTAGCGTGAGCGAGAACAATGCTTTCTTAATTCGTCAGTCGTTGCGTTATACCGAACGCTGCCTAGATATATTGACTGCGCAAAGTCCGACTCAACGCGGCGTATATGGCCAGTTTGGCAAGGTGCGCCGCAGCGCCGGTTCGCGCTCTTTTTTGAACCAGACGGCCTAAAGAGAAGATATTTATTATGCCCGTCAATTCGTCTGCTAGCCACGGTATTGAAATCGGCCGCCGCGCCCTCCAGGCGCAGCAGGCCGCGCTCAATACGACCGGCCACAATATCGCCAATGCCAACACGGTGGGTTATTCGCGGCGCCATGTCAACCTGGAAAATGCCGTATCGAATGTCAATGGCGGTATTGGCACGGGCTCGGATGTGTCTTCCATTCAGCGCCAGCGCAGCAACTTTGACGATGCGCAGATGCGCGTGCAGCAGCAGGTGTTGGGGCGTTGGCAGGCGTTGGAGCGGGCATTGGGCAGTATCGAAGGGGTGTTTAACGAACCCGCTGGAGCTGGCTCGAGTGAAGCTGGAACGATTTTTAACGAGCCTTCTGGGCTCGGTTTGAGTGGATCGCTAAGCCGCTTTTGGAACGCTTGGCAGGATTTGGCCAATGTGCCGGAAAGCGGTGCCGCTCGTGCCGCCGTGCGTCAGGAGGCCGATTTTTTAGTGACGACCCTGCACCAATATCACTCGAAGCTAAACGATACGCGTATAGAATTGGATAAGGAGATTGTCGCTCAAGTTGATGAGGTTAATGGGATTCTCGACGAGTTGGCGGCGGTCAACGGCGAGTTGCCGGCCGCCACTTTTTCAGGTAGCGATGCGGGTGACCTGAAAGATCGCCGCGATCTACTCTTGGACAGACTTTCGAGCAAGGTCGATCTCGCGATGGTCGAGCACGAGAATGGACAGGTCTCGGTGCTCTTGGCCGGGCATAATTTATTGGAAGGAGACCACGTGTCGCATCTGCGCGTAAGGCAAGTAGTCCAGGATGGGCATGCGGTGAGTCGCGTGGTATTTGAGGACGATGGCAGCAATACGCCAATTGACGAGGGAACGCTGCGCGGTTTAGTGGATGTGCGCGACGGCGTCGTGCCTGATTATATCAATCGCGTCGATGCTATAGCCGCCGCGATGGTCGAAGAGATCAACGCGCTGCATCGCACGGGGTTTGGTCAGGATGGCAGCACGGGGGTCAACTTTTTTGACCCCGATAAAGTGCATGCCAGCAATATCGCCGTCAGTGATGCGATTCTCGCCGACCTCAACAATATTTCCGCCTCGAGCGATGGCAACTCGGGTGATAACGGTATGGCTCTGGCCATTAGTGCCATACGCAACGAGAATATTCTCAAAGACGGCACTTCTACTATGGAAAGCTTTTACTACGAGATGCTCGGAGATATTGGTGCACGCAGCCGCGAGGCGCAGACGATGTCAGAAAACAACCGGCTCTTTGCCCAGCAGATCGATAATAGGCGGCAGAGCATACAGGGGGTTTCGCTCAATGACGAGGCCTCATCGTTGGTGCTTTATCAGCGCGCTTACCAGGCGGCGGCACGCGCTGTATCGATTATAGACGACCTCATGGAAGTGACGATTAATCTCTAGGTTGCAAGCCATGCAAATAAAGCAAATGGACATATTATCCCGACCCCACTATATTTGGGGCATCTCCCGTAGGAGATAGGCATGCGCGTCACGACGAGAATGGCCGTTGGCACGTTGGTGAGTAACTTGAATCGCTCTTATGGGCGCATTACAAATTTCCAAACCCAACTGTCTTCCGGCACGCGGCTCAACAATCTATCAGACGATCCGGCGGCGGTCGAGCGTTCGCTCGCCCTGCGCTCAGAATTGCGCAATGTCGAGCAGTTTCAGAAAAATATTGGCGACGGGGTGGGGTGGTTAGAGTTGAGTGAGGCGACGCTCAACGAGTTGGAAACGCTCTTTGTTGAAGCGCGCGGTTTGGCAGTGCAGGGTTCTACTAGCACGTATAATTCTTCGCAGCGTGGGGCTATCGCCGATCAAGTCGATCAGTTTCTCGAGCACGCGCTAAGTCTGAGCGAAGCTCGCTATAGGGGACGCTACATTTTTTCCGGCACGCAAACGGGCGATCCTCCCTATATTGCGAAGCGCGATGATAATGGCAATGTGCTCTCGATGGAGCCGCGCGCCGATGCAACGGGTAGCATTGAGCGCGAGGTGGGTGATGGCATCGTTATGCAGGTCAATGTTCCGGGCCGGGCGGTTTTCGAGGACCCGAGCAATATTAGCGTCCGAGTCGATACGCTCAAAGAGGGATTGAGCCCAGAAGATGCGGCGCGCCTAACCGAGATATTTGGCGAAGAGCAGAGTTTAACGCCAGATAGTCTTAGGGAAGTACTCGAAGGTCCCGAGCTGGATCCGCCGCTGAGCGAAGATTTGCGGCGCGTCCTAGAAGCTGGGCTAAAGGATTTTGAGTCGCGGAAGACCAATCCCTTCTCCGTGCTCGTTGAATTGCGCGATGCATTGCGCGAAAATAGTGCCGAGGGCGTGCGTGGCACCTTGTCCAAATTGGCCAATGTGCGCGAGAATATTTCTTCGGTGCGCGGTTTAGTGGGCGCTCGCGTCAACCGTATGCAGACGACGCGGAATGTGCTCGATCGAGTTGCAGTGGAAATGACTTCGGTTCTATCCAAGGACGAGGATGTGGATTTATCCTCGGTAATTGTTAATTTGACGCAGGAGCAGGATGTATTCCAGGCTGCTCTGGCGTCGGGGAATACAATCATCCCTCAGTCTTTGATGGATTTTATATAATGATTTTCTCCTCATGGGCGCCCTCCTCGCGTCCGCTTTACACGGGTTGGTTGATGGGGTCGCTAATGAGACGAAGTTATTGGACGATGCCCGGCCGCCGTGATTCGCGGGATAAGGTGAAATGAGCGAAGCAGAAGCACAGACAATAACGATTCACAACGTCAAGTTTGGCGAGGTGACGATCGACCGTCAGGATCTGCTCGAATTTCCGCATGGATTGCCGGGGTTTGAGCGCTTCAAGGGGTTTGGCCTCGTCGAATTTGAGGAGGAGGCACCTTTTTTGCGCATCCTCTCGTTAGACGAGCCGAGCCTTAGTTTTGTCCTTCTCAACCCCATGCTAGTATGGCACGATTACGACCCGGGTATCGGCAAAGATGCTCTGGAGGGGTTGGGCATTGAACGGGCGGAGCAACTGGCGGTTTATTGTATCATTACGTTGAGCGACGATCCCAAAAAGGTGACGGCAAACCTCAAGGGACCGATCTGTATTAATTCGGAGTCGATGAAGGCCAAACAGATGATTTTGGTAGATGATCGTTACCACACTAAGCATTCGATATTGGCGTCTCAAGAAGAATAGAGAGAAGCCGGGTCGCCAGTCAGGGCGACCTTATGTCATCAGGGAAGATATACCATGCTCGTATTAACGCGAAAAGCCGGAGAAAGCATCGTTATCGGCAGCGATATACGCGTCACGGTGCTAGAAATGCAGGGACGGCAAATCCGTCTCGGGATAGAGGCGCCCTCCGACGTGTCGGTGCACCGCGGTGAAGTGTATGAACGCATCCGCGAGGAGAACGAGTTGGCTGCCAACGCAGATAAACAACAGCTCAAGTCGCTGAGCCAAGCATTTAAAAAAGCCCGGTAGCGGAAGCGTATACATGCGGTGCGGGAATCACGGAAGGTCCCGATCCGATCACTAAAGCTACGGCATAAAAAAGAAAGCGGAGCTAACCACTACGCAGATGCAAACCTTCCGTACTCCACTTCAGGTGTTGGCATTCGACCGGCCCCCCGCGTCGATCCGTTCCATCGTGCTAACGGGATGCCAAATCCACCAAATAATCTCTATAGATAAAGAGAGTGCCTCGGTCTTAGGCGACTTTTGGCCGCCTTCCGAGGGGGTGCTAAAGATTGCCGAACAAGAGGCTTTACTCGGCATTCGCGCTGGCGATTACGATGTTCTGCTGTGCTGGACATTGGAAGACGTGCAGGCCGCTAACAGCTGGAAACTCCCCAAAATATTTGCTCCGCAGTGCATGCTTTCGACCTTGGCTGGTGTAAGCGGCATGGCACGGCTGAATGCCGTCGGCCAATTGCAGCCTCTGCTCGAAGGCATTTCCATCGTCTATTCATCACAAACTCAGCGCGAAAACTGGTTGCTCGCTGGTGAAATTGTGCCATTGGGCATCGATGTAAATGAATTCCTACCCTATACTGGCCAACGTTCGGAAGTGCTCTGCGTGGGGCAAAGTGATTCCGAATGTGCTCTGTTAGAAGGGCATGATGCGCAGGCTAACCTCGCAGGTGAAGGGGTCGATATTCGTCGCTTAGTTGTGGGGGGAGAAGGGGCTGAGACGTGGGCTGAACTAAAGGTGCAGTGGGCGCAGAGTCGCGTATTTTTGAGCGCGCTGACTGAGGGGCATACAGACGGTTATGACTATTTTGTGCTGGCGGCTATGGCGGCGGGCATGCCCATTGTTTCGACGGGACATAGTGCGACACCGGTGGTAGATGGGGTAAACGGTTTTGCTGCCAATGATTATCGCTATTTGATCGAAAAACTCGGTGCCTTGTTGGGCAATAGGGATTTAGCTGCTCGTTTGGGGGCCAATGCGCGCCGGACCGTGCAAGAGCACTTTAGTTTAGAGGTTAGTGTTGAAAGGTGGGGCGCAGTATTGGCCCAGAGCGTGCGCGGAAAAGTCGATGAGGAGAGAGCCGCGACGGCGATTCAGGTAGAAGCTGAGAGCGTGGTGTCGCGCGTAAGTATTATTGTGCCCCTGTTTAACAAGGCTGAATATACGGAAAAATGTCTATATGCAATCGCCGAGAATACGGGAGATGTTCCGGCTTATGACGTCGTGCTTATCGACAATGCATCTAGCGATTGGACGCAGTATTTACTCTTGGCTTTTGAGGGCGATGTCGCGGTGTTGCGCAACGAGGAAAACGCTGGTTTTGCCCGCGCCAACAATCAAGGCGCGGCCGAGGCCCAGGGTGAGTATCTACTTTTTTTGAATAATGATACGCAGCCGCATCCCGGTTGGCTGCGGGCTATGGTTGAACTGGCTGATTCCGACGCCGAGATCGGCATAGTAGGTGCCAAGTTGCTCTATCCGGATACGGGCGCGATTCAACACGCTGGTATCGAGTTGATCAACGGCGTTCCCGACCACGTTTGGCGCGGGGTGCCAGCCGATGACCCGCGCGTGTGTCAGATGCGCGACCTCGATATGGTAACGGGCGCTTGTCTGCTAATCCGCAGAGCGCTCTTTGTTGAGTTGGGGGGATTTGATACGGCCTATCTCAACGGCGTCGAGGACGTAGATCTGTGTCTGCAGGTGCGCAAGCGTGGCTACCGCGTAGTCTACTGCCCCGATGCCGTCGTGGATCATCACGAGGGGACGAGTGAGGGGCGTTTTGAGCACGTGCGCGCGAACTTGGACTATTTTGTGGGCAAATGGCAGGGGCATTTTGACGCCGATGGACGCTTTGTTGCTGAGTTGGGCGGAGAAGGGGTGCCTGCAGCAAGAGACTTAGCTGAAGACCTAACGAATACGCCTGCCAAAGCCACTGGCGCTGAAATTCCTCTCGTTGTATCTGTTGAAAATGCTGGTGCTGGAACTTCAGCACGGAGTGATTATGCCCAGATGTTGAGCGGTTATTGGGAGGGGCCATTCTTTGTCCACTCCAGCCTGGCGCAGGTCAACCGCGAAATGACACTGGCTCTATTGCGGGAAACGAATTGTGATCTGGGGTTGATTGCCAGTGAGCCCGATCAATTCGATGGGCTTGGCAATCTGTGCTATACTCCGCTGGCCGTGCGTATGGGACAACCGCCGCAGGGGGCGGTCGATTTTCATCTGCGCCACCGCTGGCCGCCCGATGTCTCCAGACCAAGTGAAGGAAAGTTGGTGCTGATTCAACCTTGGGAATACGGCAGTATTCTCAAAAGTTGGGTGGAGCCGATGCGGGCTAATGTCGATCAGATTTGGGCCTATACATCGTATGTGCGCCAAGTGTATATCGACAGTGGTTTTGACGCCGACATGATCAAGGTTGTGCCGCTGGGAGTGGACGTAGATCGCTTTAACCCACAAGTGCCGGCGATGGAGTTACCGACGCAAAAGTCGTTTAAGTTTCTATTTGTAGGAGGGACCCTGCAGCGCAAGGGTATTGATCTACTTTTAGAAGCCTATCGCACTACGTTTTCGCGCGTCGATGATGTCTGTCTCGTCATAAAGGATATGGGTACGCAGACGTTCTATCAGGGGCAGACGGCTGGAGAGCAAATCGCTGAGCTACAGCGCGATCCGCAGTGTGGTGAAATTATCTATTTGACGGAAGACCTGCCGGCCGAAGATCTGCCCGGCCTCTATACGGCCTGTGACTGTTTGGTTCACCCCTATCGCGGTGAAGGTTTTGGTTTGCCCGTTGCCGAGGCTATGGCCAGTGGTTTAGCCATCGTGGTTACGCAAGGAGGGGCTTGCGACGATTTTTGCAGTGAGGAACATGCGTTTATGGTGCCCGCCGTGCGCGTTCCCGTTCGTTTTCCAGAGGAAACAGTGGGACAGGCATGGATGTTAGAGGCCGACGTAGGAGCACTCGCAGAGTCTATGCGCCTGGCCTGTGCCAATCCGCAAGACTCGCGTGCGATGGGCGCGCGCGGGGCGGAGCATATCGCCGAGAACTTTACGTGGGCGCACGCCGCCGAAATTGCCCATAGCACCTTGGAAAAACTATGTCGGCCCGACGAGGCTGCTCCGGCAGAGGAAGACGTTGCTACGGGGGCGCCCAAAATCAGCGTGGCCATGCCGCAGGTTGCTCTGTCGATAGCGGTGCCTGCCGGCGCAGAAGACGACGATGAAGAATTGGCGAAATCTAGCTCGGTCGTGGTGGCGTTAGGGGGCGATGGCGCGCAGACTTTAGATGCGATTAGTGCGGCATTAGATGGGCAGATTGTAGGATACGATGTAACGCTGTCTCCCGCTGTTGGCATTGGCGACCAGCTAGAAGTGATTCGACAGAACGCCAGTGGTGAACTTTTTGTGGTCTTTCGGCGCGGCGCGAGTATTGGGCAAGAGGGCATGCGCCAGCTCGTAGCGCACTTAGAGCGCGAGCCCGACTTGGCCGTCGTCGAGCCGTGCCGTCCTGAAATGGGGCGCGGCGTTGGCGTAGAGGAAGTCGATAGTATCGCTGGGGATCTGCTGGTCTTTCGTCGTTCGGCGCTCGACGCCATTGGCGGCTTTTCCACTGCCTTTTCTACGGCGGCTGTGCTCGATGAGGTCGTCCGACAGTTGCGCCGCCAAGGGGGGCGCGCGGTAAAAGTGCTCGGCTGCGTGTTGGTAACCGTTGCCGACCCCGGTCCAGAAGCCGAAGCCGAAGCCGAAGCCTTAGAGCGCGCTTCGATTGAAGCACTGGATGAGGGAGATTGGCTGCGTGGCGAAGGCCGGCGTGCTGAAGCCTTGAACGCCTACCGGCGTGCCGTTGAGGCCAAAGGCGATTTTGTCGAGGCAATCATCGTCTTGGCGTCCATGTTGATGGAAGAGGGGGTGGCCGACGAGGCGGGAACTGTCTTAGAAAAGCTCGTAGCGTTAGATACGAGCTCTTTTCATGCGCACAACTATTTGGGCATGGCACGGCATCAGGCGGGCGATCGCAGCGCCGCACGCATCAGCTTTTTACGCGCGCTCGAACTCAATGCGGACCACGTTGAAACGCTGATTAACATGAGTGTGCTGGAGTGGGAGGAAGGGGAGGGCGATGCGGCGGTCGATTTTCTCGAACGAGCGGCGGCGCTGGAGCCCGCTAATCGGGATGTCATCGTCAATGCGGCGATCATGCAAGTGCAGATGGGCAATGTAGAAAACGGAGTGTTGCTACTGACCGACTACGTAACAAAGAATGGTCACGACCTGGAAGCTACGCGGATGCTGGCCGAAGTCTTGTTGCAAGCGGGCGATGTAGATAACGCGCGGCAATTGGCCACAGACGTTTTAGCACAGTGGCCGGATGATGCGGGTGCGCGGGACATTCTGGAGAAATTGGGTGAGTAAGAATAAAAAAAATAAACAGAAAAAAAAGCAGCGTCGCTCGGCCAATGCTCCCCGCCCACTGCTGTCACTCTGCGTTATTGCCCGCGATGAGGGGGTCTTTCTCGATACGTGTTTGACTAGCGTAGAGGGATTGGTCGATGAGATCGTCGTGGTCGATACCGGATCTCAAGACGATACGTTAGACGTGGCACAACGCCACGGAGCCCGCGTCTTTTCCCAAACGTGGCAGGATGATTTTTCGCACGCGCGCAACCGCGCTCTAGAAGAAGCGCGCGGTAAGTGGGTGTTGGTGTTGGATTGCGACGAGGTGCTGGCCCGCGACGATCACGCACGGTTGCGCGGCTTGCTCAAAGAAGCGGGTCCCGGCGCCTACCGCATGACGACGCGCAACTATAGCGCAAGTGCCAACCAGGCCGGATGGGTCGCCTGTCGGGGGACCTATCCAGAAGAGAAAACCTACGAAGGCTGGTTTCCCTCGACCAAAGTGAGGCTGTGGCGTCATCGCCGCGCGGTGCGTTTTGAGGGGACCGTACACGAGTTGGTAGAGCCTTCATTGCTGAATACGGGCGTGGCGATTGGCGATTGTTTAGTGCCCGTTCACCACTATGGCCATGTAGAAAAGGAGCGCGCAGCCGATCATTACCTGCAGGTTGGTGAGCGCAAAGTAGAAGAAAATCCCGCCGATTTGAGGGCGCAATACGAACTCGCCATTGCCTATCGCAATGCCGGTCGTTTGAGTGAAGCACTCGTCTGTATCGAAATTGCGACGCAGGATGTAGCTGCCGCTGCCGACGGGGCGCGTATTTATTTGGACGAAGAATTGGCGCTGCTGGTGCGCGCTGATATATTGGCGCGGCTCGATCGCTCCGCAGAGGGGCTGGTGGCCTATGACGAGATTCTCGCGCGCTACTCGCGGTCGCACCAGGCCCTCAACAACAAAGGCATCCTATTAGAGAAAGAAGGGCGGATTGGCGATGCGCGGGTATGCTACGAGCGCGGTATAGCGCTGGCGCCGGACAATCGCGTCCTGGTGGAAAATTTCCAGCGCCTTTCTACCCAACGCACGCTGAGCGTTTGTATTATCGCCCGCGACGAAGAGAAACTTATTGCGCGCTGTTTAGAGAGTGCGCGTGCCGTCGGCGACCAGGTCGTCGTAGTCGATACGGGGTCGCGGGATGCCACGGTGGAAATTGCCCAGCGCTATGGTGCCACGGTCGGCCATTTCGTTTGGTGCGATGATTTCGCTTCCGCGCGCAATGCCTCTTTAGAGCTTGCCACCGGCGACTGGATCTTGTGGCTGGATGCCGACGACTACTTACTGCCCGTTGACCAGGAAAAAGTGCGACGCGCCAAGGCTTTAGTGCCGGATGCGGGTCTCTATTTTACGCTGGTAAACGAGGGCGGAGAAGAGACGCGTTTCCGCCAGGCCAAGATGTTTCCCAATCGAAAAGACATTCGTTTTGAGCAGCCGGTGCGCGAAAGCGTGTTAGCGTCTATGCAGCGCGTTGGACTAGAGCTGCGCTCGGTCGATATAGAGGTGCGCCATACGCGCGCGCCAGACCCGCAGGAGATCGCCCATAAACAGACGTATTATGCGCAGGTGATGGAGCGCTGGCTGCGCGACAATCCGCAGGACTGGGAGATACACTTCCGCATTGGCCACACGCTCTATTCGATGGGCGAACGCCTGGAAGCGCTGCACTATTTCGAACGCATCCTCGTTGCTAGAGAAGAGGAAATACTCACCTCGGTGCGCCTGTTGGCCGCTACTTTTACGGGGCGCTGTTTCTTAGAAGAAGGGCGTTACGAAGAGGCTTTGGCGGTGCTTCGACAGGCCTATAGCATGCGCCAAGACGACGCGTTGGCGTTGCTCTCCTTGGGGGATGTACTCGTTAAGCTGGGGCAGTATGAAGAGGCCGAAGGTCATCTGCGCGCGGCGCTGACGGGATGGCGCGATCCACATTTTTCCCTCGACGAAAAAAGTGTCGACTATGCGACGCAGTTCTTTTTGGGCCAGGCCTTAAGCGGGCTGGGTCGGCAGGAGCAGGCGGCCCAGGCATTAGAAGCAGCCGCTAAAATTGCTCCCGAGCGCACGGAAGCGCGTCAGGCTTTAGCCTTGCTGCGGCAGGGAATCGGCCAAGGGGATAGCGGGCTCTATATGAAGCAACAAGAGCAGGTCCCCACCGCCGTAGACACCGTCGATAAAAATGCACCGCTAACGCACGAGAGCAAGCTGACGCTGTGCATGATTGTGCGCGACGAGGAAGAGCGCTTGGGCCGTTGTTTAGACAGCGTGCAGGGTTTAGTCGATGAGATCGTAGTGGTCGATACGGGATCCAATGACCAAACTATCAAAGTCGCACAAGAACGCGGCGCTAGGATCGGCCACTTTGAATGGTGCGACGATTTTTCGGCGGCGCGCAATGTATCGCTTTCACTGGCGACAGGCGATTGGATTATGTGGTTGGATGCAGACGATATTCTGCCGGACGAATGCCACGTGCCTATCCGGCGCCTAGTCGAAGGGGCACGTGACAAAGCCTATTTCTTTGTGCTCGACGACCAGGGCTACGAGCAGGTTTCCTGTTTACAAATGCGTCTCTTCCCCAATCTGCCCAGCGTGCAATTCGAAATGCCGGTGCACGAACAGATATCGCCGTCGCTTGCGAAACTGGGCGTAGAGATGACCCCCACGGATATTCGCGTTATGCACACGGGCTATACGACGCCGGAAGTGGTCGAGGCCAAAAAGACGCGCTATTTGGGTATTATGGAGCGCTGGTTAGAGGCGCATCCAGAAGACTATATGGAACGCTCGCACGTGGCGCTGACCTATTATTCTACGGATCGCTTAGAAGAGGCCGTCAGCGCTTATCGCTATATCATCGAAGAGAGCCGCTGCTATGCCGAGCGCAATTGGGTTGTCTACGCGACGGCGCTGCTCTTTTTGGGGCGTACTTATTTAAAGATGGACGAGTTGGAGAAGGCGCGTGAGTATATGCTCAAGGCCGAGGGAATTGATGGTGATTATATCCTCACTAAACTCTCGTTGGCCGAGGTTAGCGCTCGTTTAGAAGATCATAAAAGAGTGATCCACTATGCGAGCGCCGTGGTAGATAGCGAACGACAAATGACGTTCTTTCCGATTGACTACGAAGAAATCACTTATTCGGCGCACCTACTCTGCGCGCAGGCGCACGAGGCGTTAGAGCAGTGGCTCGAGGTTGAAGCAGCGTATAAAAGTGCGGCGGAAGTAAAGGTGCCGCGGCGCAGCGAAGCGCTGGGTTCTTTGTCGAATCTCTATAAGAAGTTGGGGCAGGGGACGGATGCGCGGCGCGCATTAGAAGCCGCGTTGGCGATTGATCCCGAGAATGCCCAGCATCTCTTTAATCTCGGCGTATTGCATTTAGAGGCCAAAGAGATGGATCCGGCAAAAGCGCATTTTGAAAAGGCGTTGCTCAGCCAACCCAATTTTGCTCTGGCGCTGCTCAACATGGGATATATAGCCAAAGCAAAGGGCGAATTGGGCGAGGCCGAATCGATTTATCGGCGCGCTATAGACTGCGATGGGGAAGGGGTGGAAGCGCGGGCCAATTTGGGCCATCTATTTTTGGAGCAGGAGCGCTTTGCCGAGGCGGGTGTGCTCTTTGCCCAGGTGCGAGAGCGCCAACAAGGTCTGTTGGATATTGATTTGGGTTATTTGCTGAGCCTAGTGCAGGTACCCCAGCGCAATTGGAGGGCTTGCGCCGAATTATTGCTCGAGCTAAAGGGGCGGCTTGGCGATTGGAGCGCTATCCCGTCTGATTTTGCGACCCTGCCTATGGCTGCGCTGCGTTTGGGCGAGTTGGGAGCGCTGCTCTTGCGCAATAATCTGCATAAATGTGCCGAGCTAGCGCTGTTGACTGCGGTCGTCTTGGATACCAGCTTAGTGGATGTGCGGCGGCTATTGGCCGAAGTGCTCTTTGCGCAGGGCCAGTACTGGAAGGCCGTCGCGCATTTAGAGGCGGTGCTCGTAGCCGATTCGCAGGACGGGCAGACGTTCCGTCGTCTGGGGGATTGTTATCAGCAATTGGGTGTGAAAGAGGCGGCCGAGATGTGTTATGCGCGCAGCGGGGGGGCTGGTAGAGGGTAGGAAAAGCGATTTATAGAGCTTCTATCACATTGGAAATACGGGCAGTTGTGCGCGTGGTGGTTGGCTGCGGCATAGGTGCCCGTTTTCTTGTTGAGAGGCTGGGTCTCCATAACGTCTCCATCGATATCCACTCACACTATTATTTCGCACTGCGTCTCTCAAAGATTGGTAGCGGGGGCAGGATTTGAACCTGCGCAAGGCCCTACTGACCAGTCGGACACATCCCCGATACAACCACGACAAACCTGCACCAACTCTGGACAACCCAACGAGTTACAAAAAGATGGACGAGAGCCGTCTGGACACTACTCGGACACATCAGGTCACCCCCCAGACACATCACAACACAAAAAGTGTGCTATATCCGTGCTGCGAAAAGGCGAGGTGCCAGCCGACCTCGCCAAGGTGGTGTCAGCTTGGGACGGCCTCTCCGAAGATGCCAAGCTGCAGATCCTCGAGATCGCGGCATCTACAAGAGGGTAGGCAAGATATGATTACACTATAAGGGCATAGTATAGAGGAGGAGAGGCCCGGTTCTATTTGATGCTATCCTTCTTCTATACCCAACTACTGAAACAGCAAAGGCACGGACGACGGCCCTGAAGAGATAACCCTCTTTGGGGCTTCTCTGTACCTGTACTGAGAGCTAAGTCTGGACGCTTGCCGCAGGGAGGGCAATCTGCGTATCCTATGGGCGAGAAACACCTTGAGGAGGCCTGTGTGAAATACGATGCTCAGATCGGCACCTGGCAGACGCATAAGACATCAGCCTCAGGCTGAGTCCGCATCCTCCAGGTACCTAGAGGATTTATAGCGTCATGACGGACGCGCACTTAAAACGTGCATATCGCACTGATTCGCTTACCTTCTGCTAGCACGCTCCCTCTGGCGCTCTGTGGCCACTCCCCTGCTTACCACCCGCAACCAACCGCCACCGCTTAACACGCCCGAGACCCTACGCTCCTACAGTCGCGCGACGTCCGATCGTTGCTACCTAATTTATAACAGTACAATCCATACCATGTGGAGATGCTGGTGGCTGCTTATCACCCCGGCCGGCTCCCTCCGATCTCATGCGCCACCCTCACCACAATGCGGCTGTTCAGTCGCGTCGGGGGTCTATCTGGCGGTCTTGCGCGCCGGGGAGGGGCGCAAGGTGCGCAAGCTGATGTTAGTGCGCTGCACTGAATGTACCGACGGGCCCAGTGGGCTCACGGGGTGGTATTGACTTTTTATGCCAGTCATAGCAAATGGCGTAGTTAGTTCCCTATCGCTGATGGCGCCCACCCTTCCGGTTTCTCAAATCTGCGGTGGACTCTTCCGTCGGAGATTGTTCTGTCTCCAATCCAACGATCGATCGCGCCTTCGCCGCCTGGCACCCTGGTTCCCACCGATCCATCCCACTCACAGATGTCACCTATGACTTCGACGTCCGAACAATAAGATCCCCAACTGTTATTCA
>JBLHGI010000058.1:0-22170 GCA_047616505.1 Planctomycetota bacterium | reverse complement strand
TTGCCCGCCGCTGTAGCGCCTGTCACGGCATGAACCGCATGGGCGGTACGCACATGGGCTATACGCCGCCGCTCATCAATTTAGGGATGCGCATGGATAAGGCCGGGCTGAAGGATATTATGCTCAACGGCAAGGGGCGCATGGAGAAACAGTCCCGGCTGATGCGCAACTCCGAAGATTTCGAAAATATCGCCACCTTTCTGCTCGAGAATCCGCCCGCCGGACAAGAGGATATATCCGACCCGGGCAAAGACGGCAAGCTGATCTACACCCACTCGGGTTATAACCAGTTTCTCGACCAGAACGGCTATCCGGCCAACAAACCGCCGTGGGGCACGCTCAACGCCATCGACCTCAACGAGGGCACGATTAAATGGCAAGTGCCCTTGGGCGAATACAAAGAGCTTACGGATAAAGGCGTGCCGCAGACCGGCACGGAAAACTGGGGTGGGCCGATCCTGACCCAGAGCGGGCTGATATTTATCGCTGCCTCGGCCGACGAGAAGGTAAGAGCCTTCGACCAGGACACGGGCAAAGTGCTGTGGGAGGCCGATCTACCCGCTTCGGGTTTTTCGACGCCGAGCACCTATTCGGTCAATGGCAGGCAGTATCTCGTCATCACCTGTGGAGGCGGTAAGGTGAGTCGTCCGACCTCCAGCGCGTTTGTCGCCTTTGCCCTGCCCGAATAGTTTGAGAAAGGAATGGGAATGATGATTTCGATGCTGCGCACGACGTGTATTGCGGTCCTACTCTTTGTTCTGTGCCCGCTTGAAAGTGGGGCTGCAGAGCAGGAGGTCGTCGCTAAACAGGCGGCGGCGGAGTATCCCATGCTGCAGTTGGTCAGCGGCGAATTGACGATGCGTCTCTACCTGCCCGATGCCGAGAGGGGTTTCTATCGGGGCATCCGCTTCGATTGGTCGGGTATTATCGAGCGCGTCACCTACAAGGGGCATCGCTTTTACGCCCCGTGGAAAAAGCCGCATGATCCCGCAGGTAATGACTATGTCAGTGGCCCCGCCGAAGAGTTCGCGATGAGCGACCCTATGGGCTATGCGGAAGCGGCCCCGGGTGAATCGTTTGTGAAAGTTGGCATCGGGTTGTTGCAGCGCATCGACGAGAAGGACTACCACTTCTTCGGCAAGTTTGAGCTGCTGCGCGCCGGCGAGTGGGAGGTGCGGTCGGGGGGAGACTGGGTGGAATTTAAACAGGATCTGGTCGGCGAGCGCGGCTGGGCCTATCGCTATATAAAACGCATCAGTCTCGGAGAAAACGAGTCCACTTTTTCGATCTATCACAAGCTCGAAAACACCGGCAGCAAGACGATCGATATCAACCACTACAACCACAACTTCACTTCGATTGACGGCGTGCCCTACGGCCCCGACTATTCCGTCACCTTTCCCTTCTCCACCGAAGAACCGCGCCCATTGCGCAACGAGCTAGCCTGGTATCGCGAGAACCGCATCGAGGTGGTCAAACCCCTCGGTGACAAGTCGACCGGCAAGATCGACCTGCGCGGTCCCGGAGGGGTCGAGTTCAATGCCAGCACCATCCGCAATAACAAAACGGGCGCGCAGGTCTCCTTTGTTGGCGATGTGCCCATCAGCGAGTTCCGCTTTTGGTCGGTTGCCGCTGCGGCCTGTCCGGAACCGTTTATCCAACTGACGATCGAATCGGGATCGTCCAAAGAGTGGAGCTGGCACTACACGCTCAGCGCCGATGAAAAGTGGTGAGTATCGGTCTTCTGTACGCGCGTGCAGAAGACCGGGCGGCGGCCTTACAGTGCAGTGGATATCCGGCCTTTGCGCTCGGCGTATTTCAATCGACACAGTATCTGTTATGTTGGGCCGACCGCGCTGAGTTGCCCGCGCCACATCGAGTGAGTACGTTGCTTTTAATCAGAGTTCGCAGCATGTGAACCGGAGGGTATTATGCGTTGTATTGGCTTTGTTACATTTATTATACAGTGTGTGCTTTATTCGAGCGCGGTAAATGCCCAGGAGGACTATCCCTTCGCCGCACTCGACCCCAAGTCGTATGATCGCGCGGTAGACCCTCCTTACAATATGTTTATCGGCCACTGGCAGAATTCGATGCCGCGTCTGATGCACGGTTCGATTATTTTTCGCGATATCCTGACCAGCTTAGAAGGGGACGACACGCTGCGCCCGACGCGGAAAAGCGCCGTGCTGGTTTATAATAGCGCGATTAGTCGCGCCACCCTACAGCCGGGTGCTACGGCCAAGTCGGAGAAGCTCAAAGGTGAACAGCAGGTCTTTTACGTCGACTCCGGTGCGGGGGTGATACGCTCGGGCAAGAAGTCGCACAGTATGAAAAAGGGCTATGTCTTTATCGCAACGCCGAAATTTGACTTTGAGCTGGAGACGACGGGCGACGAGCCGCTCGGCATGTATGTGCTGACGGAGCCGTTGCCGGAGGGTTTTAAGCCGAACGAAAAGCTCTTTGTAAAGAATCGCTTTGAAAACGATTTGTTTATGCGCATCCACTGGTCGAATATCGATCGGCGCATTGTCGGCCGCGATGACGGTTTGGCCAACTATAGCGGCATGACCTTTGTAAATATCGATGCGCATACGATGTCGCAGCCGCACAGTCACAACGCCGGCACCGAGGAGGCTTGGATCGCGGTCAAGGGCGAGACCAAAGTCTTGCTCGGCAAGCAGCTATTCGATTTGCCGCCCGGATCGGCCTATAAGATTCCCGACAACGGCCTAACGGCCCACGGCCACATGAACGCGACGGACGAGCCGGTCCAGTTGATCCACATGATGAAGAACATGCGCGGCGACAAGCTCAAATACTCGCAGCTGGCGCCCGAACAATTCGATCCGGCGGTGGACCCGGCTATCGATATGTTTATGGGGGACTGGCGCGAATCGATGCCGCGGCTGATGCATGGTTCGATCGTATTCCGCGACATGCTGACCGAGCTCGAAGGAGCGGACCATCTGCACCCGACGCGGAAGGGCGCCGTGCTGCTCTATACAAAGGCTATCAGCTACGCCACGCTCGAGAGGGGCGCGGTGGCCACGGCGTCGGAGATGGATGGTGTGCAGCAAGTGTTTTACGTGAGCTCCGGCGAGGGCTACATTGCGTCGGGGGAAAAGACGGTGCACTTGAAGAAGGCGAGCAGTTTTATCATTCCCCCGGGACTCGATTTTACGCTGCGGGCGTCCGGTGATGATTTGCTCACGATGTATGTAGTGACCGAAAAAATTCCCGAAGGTGCCGAGGTCAACGAAGAGCTCTACGTCACCGACGGCTACCAGACGCCGACCTTTATGCGCGTCCATTGGGCGAATATCGATCGCGGTATTATCGGGGCCGCCAACGGCATGGTGGCCTACCGCGGGCTGACGGCGGTTAAGTTAGATGCAATGACGATGGCACAGCCGCACAGCCACGGCGAAGGCACCGAGGAAGTGTGGATTTCGCTCAAAGGCGATATCGATGTGCTGATCGGCAAGGAGCTGAGGAATTTTCCGCCCGGGACGGCTTATAAGGTACCGGCGACGGGTAAGACGGCGCACGCCAATATCAATGCCTCCGAGACCTCGGTAAACCTGATGCACATGATGAAGTCAAATCGCACGAGGCGCAATCGGCCATAAGTGGGTGGCCGATTCTAAGGCCTCGCTCTGAGAAAAAACCGGAAAAATATAAAATACAAAAAGGGGAGGAATACATGTCGACGCATAGAAAAATGGCTCAGAGTGGCACGCGTAGTGCAGTGGGTTTCATCGCTGTTTTTGCACTGCTAATCCTGGCAGCGTGCGGCGGAGGTGGAGAGGAGCAGGCTGCCCCTGCGGCTAAAGCGGCGGGCGGTGGCCCTGAGACCGTCGCTGGGCCCGGTTATCTGCCCGAGTGCTTTGCTCCCTGGGATGCGAATACAAAATATTTTAAATGGCCCGCGCGCAAAGGGCCGTTCCGCGTTGCGCTGGTCAACGGTTATGTCGGCAACGCCTGGCGCATCCAGATGGTGAAAACGGCCAAGGCCTTTGCAAAAGATCCGGCCATCGCGCCGTTGATCAAAGAGTTTAGAGTAGTGTCGACGGGCACGGATATCGCCGCCCAACTCGGCGCCATCGAGGATTTTATCAACCAGGACTTTGACGCGATTATCACGCTGGCCGTCAGCCCGCAGGGTTTTGACCGCGTCATTCGTTTGGCCAATCGCAAGAATGTCGTCATTGTTCCATTTGATAATGTGCTCGATACGGATATGGTGATGCAGGTCAACGAGGACCAACTCGCTATGGGCCGTCAGTGGGCCGAGTTTATCGACGGGCAACTCGGGGGCAAGGGCAAGGTGCTCGAAGTGCGCGGTTTGCAGGGAAACTCGGTGGATCGAGATCGCCACATCGGTATCCGAGAAGTGCTAGAAGGGCCGGGCAAAGACTATCAGATCATCGAGGTTGTCGGCAATTGGGATGATGGTCAAGCGCAGAAGGCCGTGGCCAACGCGCTGGCCACACACGGCGAGTTTGATGCCCTTTTGGCACAAGGTGGTTCCACCGGGGCAATTCGCGCTTTATTAGACGCCAAACACAAATATATTCCCGTGGCCACCGAGGCGGAAAACGGCGCGCGCAAACTCATCGCGCAGTATCACGAGCAAGGTCTGACGGGGCTGTCTTTGGGACAGTCACCGGGGCTGGCTGCCATAGCCATGAAAGCGGCGCTCGAAGCGCTGCAGGGCAAGGTGCTGCCACAGCTGATCAGCGTACCGATTCCCGGCGCTGATCACACTACCCTAAAAGACGGCTTCAACTATTACTCCGACCTGTCGGACAATTTCTTTACCCCCAACTCGTTTCCCCCTTGCGGCGTCAATATATCGGGCGTGCAGATTATGAACGAAGCGGTGGACACTGAGTAGTTATATGGAGGCGTCGAGCGCTTTTCTACAGCTGCGGGGCGTGTCTAAACGCTATGGTGGTGTCACGGCGCTCGACCGCGTCGACTTTAGCTGTAGCGCGGGTACGATCCACGCCATTTTGGGTGAAAATGGAGCTGGTAAGAGCACGTTGATTAAGACGATCTCCGGCGTGGTGCAGGCCGACGAAGGTGAGATCGCGCTGGAGGGTCGGCCGGTGCAGTTTACCCATCCGGTCGAGGCCAATCGCGCGGGCATCGTCTGTATCTTTCAGGAGCTATCGCTTTTGCCGACGCTGTCGGTGGCGCAAAATATCGGCATAGGGCAGCGGGCCAAGCGCTTTGGTTTGATCGATCAGAAGGCGCAGATCCGCAAGGCGGAAGAGCTCTTGGCGCGCGTCGGTTGCGAGGATATCAATCCGCGCACATGGGTGCGTGACTTGCCGCTTTCCCGGCGGCAGATGGTCGAAATTGCCAAAGCGTTGGGCAAGGATCCGCGCTTGCTCATTTTGGATGAGGCCACGTCGGCGCTGACTAGCGCCGACGTCGAGAAGGTCTTCGATATACTCAAAAAATTGCGCGATGACGGGTTGGTGTTGCTCTATATCTCACACCGCATGAACGAAATAAAAGAGCTGTCCGACGTGATGAGCGTCTTTCGCAACGGCCAGCATATCGAGACCTTTCCCAAGGGCCGGCACGGCGACGAGGAGATCGTCGAGCTGATGATCGGTCGCGATATGGGGCACGTCTTTCCGCCGAAACCAACGCCTGTTGCAGAGCGTACGCCCGTGTTGCAGGTTAAAAATTTGAGTTGGGAAAGACAGCTCGACGATATCAGTTTGGTGCTGGGAAAAGGAGAGATCCTGGGGTTGGGGGGGCTGGACGGACAGGGACAGAAGGAATTTTTGCTGGCGCTATTTGGCGTATTAAAAGACGCTGCGGGGACGATCGAGATAGAGGGCAAGCCGGTGGAGATCGCCGGGCCACAGGCGGCCAAGAGCGAGGCGCTGGGGTTGGCGCTGGTGCCGGAGGATCGAAAAATAGAGGGCCTGATCCTCTCGATGGGCATCGGGCAAAATGCCTCGCTGGCCTCGCTGCGGCAGTTTCGCAAGGGGCTGCGCGTAGATACGCAAGCAGAGAGCGAGCGAATTGCGGAGATGCTGCGTCGCTTGCAGGTCAAGATTGGTGCGGTGGACGATCCCGTCTCTTCGCTGTCGGGCGGTAACCAGCAGAAGGTAGTGCTGGCCAAGTGGCTGATGACCAACCCGAATATACTGATGCTCAACGATCCGACGCGTGGGATCGATGTGGGCACCAAACAGGAGCTCTACCAGCTATTTCGCGAATTGGCCGATGCAGGCACGTCGATCTTGCTCTACAGCACGGACTACGACGAGCTGATTGGTCTCTGCGATCGGGTGATGATCTTGTATCAGGGCCGGATCGTGCGCGAATTGTCGGGCGATGAAATTACGGAGACCAATATCGTCGCCAGCTCGCTCAACCTGCACGAGAATGCAGTGGCCGGCCGGGACGAGCAGTATCAATCATCGGAGGCGCCGTGAAACACTGGCGTCTCTATTTTAAACAAAACCAGGGCCTGCTCGTGGCCATCGGGCTCTTCTGTTTTTTTTATGGAGCTTATTCCGGTCAGCACCCGCAGGGTTTTACGGCGGCTCTTTTTAACCAGAACAGCAACGAGTGTTTTGCGCTGGTAATGGCCGCTATGGCGCAGACGATTCCGGTGCTGACCGGTGGTCTCGACCTATCGATTGGGGCCATTCTCACGCTGGTCAACTGTCTGGCTTCGGAGCTTTTGGGGGGCACGGCGGTCGAGAATGCCTTTGGTTTTGCCGCGTGCCTCTTGGCGGGCTTGGCCTGTGGTTTTTGCAACGGCTGTCTGGTCGTATACGGCCGTCTGCAGCCGATCATTGCGACGCTGGCTTCTAGCGCCATCTTTATTGGCATCGCCCTCTTTATACGCCCCACGCCCGGTGGCACAATTAATGGCGATCTCGCCTTTGCTATGACCTATGATCTCAACGAAGCGCTCATGGCGGTGGGTTTGAGTGGGCTTAGCGGGCCGCTGGCTTGGTGCGGCCAAATACCGACGACTGTTTTTTTTGCGTTGCTCATGGCCCTGATCTGGACCTCTTTCAAGCGGACCCAATACGGTCTGGAGGCCTATGCTATAGGTGCTTCTGCCGAAGCGGCTTTTATGAGTGGAGTGCAAGTTAAACGCGCCAAGCTCGTCGCCTATAGTTTGGCGGGTTTCTTTGCCGGTGTCGGCGGGCTCTATTTGGCTTTGCAAACGAGCTCGGGCAATGCTAATATCCCTCAGGCGAGCGCCTATACCTTGAATTCCATCGCCGCCGTTGTCATCGGGGGCACTTCGCTCTACGGGGGCATGGGCGGGGCGATTGGCTCGATATTTGGCGCTTTAGTATTGCGGTCTGTAGCCTTCAACTTTCGCGTCATCGACGAGCAGTCCGCGCTGGGCTTCCTCGCCAACCCGCTCTACCAGCCTCTCGTCGAAGGGCTGGTCCTGTTGGCGGCCGTATCGATTGGGGCGTTCTGGGTATTCCGCATCAAAAACAGGCTGGAGATCTTCAAGTGAGTTTCGCCCTACTTTCCCAGCAGCTCAGGCGGCGCGCGCAGCGCACCGAAAAATCGATCTGGTATACGCTCGCTTCTATTGGCTTGATACTCCTCGTGGGTTCGGCCTATACGCTGAGCACTAACGGGACGCTGAGCTTTCTCATGCCCAATTATCTGCTGCAACAAATGAAGATCGCGTCCTTTTTAGGTATTGCGGCCACCGGTATGATGCTCGTCATCCTGCTCGGACATATCGACCTGTCCCTGCCCTGGGTGCTGGCAACCAGCGCGATGTTGGCGACGGCCGTGGGCGGGTGGGTGGCCTTGCCCTATGGCTTGTGCATCGGCGCTTTTGTCGGTCTGCTCAACGGGCTCGGCGTCGCGTATTTGCGCGTGCCGTCGATGATTTTCACGCTGGGCATGAACACGGTGCTCAAGGGGCTGATGGTGGTCTT
Source organism: Planctomycetota bacterium (assembly GCA_047616505.1). Classification (GTDB taxonomy): domain Bacteria; phylum Latescibacterota; class UBA2968; order UBA8231; family UBA8231. The sequence continues at coordinate 14,218 of JBLHGI010000058.1, read as the reverse complement.
TACCGGCGGCTTTGCACCGCGCAGCGAGGCACCTGAGTGGATGGAAGTATTGGCCGTCGGCACGATACTCGGCATTCCCAATTCGCTCTTTGTGTGGATGGCCATCGGCATGGCGGCAGTTTTTATTCTGACTAAGACGCCCTTTGGTCGTTATGTATATGCCGTGGGCAACCAGGAGCAGGCCGTCTTTTTGTCCGGTGTGCGCACGCCGTGGGTTATCGTCGGAGCCTTTGTGCTGTGCGGCATCTGCGCGGCGGTGACGGGCATGCTCTTGGCTGGTTTTTCCCACAAGGCCTACCAGGCGATGGGCGACGATTATCTGATGCCGGCCATTGCCGCCGTCGTTATTGGCGGGACCAATATCCTAGGGGGGCGCGGAACTTATGTGGGCACGGTGCTGGGGACCATTACTATCGTGCTGCTGTCGAGCATGCTCTCGGTCATGCAGATGCCTGAAGCGGGTCGCCAGATCATCTACGGAGCCGTGATCATTAGCATGTTGCTAGCATACGGTCGCCAGCAAGAACACTAAGCATCCTTTCGCTCAATATCTTCACCGTCAGGAGCACAAAATGACAGACTCTGTTGAAGCCAATGTCGATGCACACTCTCGGCCCTCAGCTCTAGAGATCACCGATATGCGCGTTGTCAGCGGCGTGGCGCGAACGCCGATCAGCGCTAAGCCGGGCAGAATGCGCTCGACGATTATCCGTCTGGATACGAATCAGGGCATTAGCGGGTACGGCGAAGTTCGCGACGGCGGCAGTGCGACCTATGCGCTGATGCTCAAGAGTCGGTTGATCGGCGAAAACCCCTGTAATGTCGACAGGATATTTCGCAAGATCAAACAGTTCGGTCATCACGGGCGCCAGGCTGGGGGAGTCTGTGGCATCGAGATGGCGCTGATGGATCTGGCTGGCAAAGCCTATGGCGCGCCGGCCTATCAGCTGGCCGGCGGCAAGTTCCGCGACGAGATCCTCTGCTACTGCGATACGCCCTCGGAGCAAGAGGGGGAAAAGATGGGCCAGCGCCTAAAAGAGCGCATGGAGATGGGGTTTAAGTTTTTAAAAATGGACGTCGGCATAGGTTTGCTCGAAGGAGTTGAGGATGCGCTCATCGCGCCGCCGGGCATGTTGGGGACGCGCGATATTATGCATCCGTTTACCGGCACTCAGATTACGGATAAGGGCATTGATGTGCTGTGCCAGTACGTGGCCGATGTGCGCGGAGAAATTGGCTACGAAGTGCCGCTGGCGGTGGATCACTTTGGCCATATCGGCGTCGAGTCTTGCATTCGTTTAGGGCAGGCGTTGGATCAGTTTTCGCTGGCCTGGTACGAGGACATGGTGCCCTGGCAGTTTGTCGACCAGTGGCAGCGCATGGCCGAGGCGGTCAATACGCCGGTGTGCACGGGCGAAGATATCTATCTGAAGGAAGATTTTAAGCCGCTACTGGAGCGCCGCGCATTGGCGGTCATTCATCCCGATTTGGCTTCCTCGGGTGGAATTTTGGAAACAAAAAAGATCGGCGATATGGCGCAGGAACACGGTGTGGCGATGGCGCTGCATATGGCGATGCTACCGATCGCGGCACTGGCGGCGGTGCATTGCGCGGCCGCTACGGAAAACTTTATGGTGCTGGAAAACCACACGGTCGACCAGTTGGAAGAGTGGTCGAGTTTGGTCGAGGGGCTGCCCGTGCCGCTGATAGAAAATGGCTATATAAAAGTGCCGGAAGGGCCGGGCTTGGGTTTTACTGCTTTGAACGAAGAAGTGTTGAAAGAGTTTATCGACGAAAATAGCTCCGGTCTGTTTGAGCCGACAACAGCATGGGACAACGAGCGGGCGCACGACAGGCTGTGGAGCTAAAATGAAACTAAGACCTTCCTACTTGAGACTATCTATGCGTAGTTCAATCTGTGCGGCTTTCAGTCATCTGAGAGAAGGTCCTCTTGTTGTTATACTGGTCGGCGCCTTGTTGTTGTCAGCCGTTTGTGCTGCGCCGCTACAGGCGACTGAGAGCCCAAATGCTCAAAAAGTCCAGCATCAGGTGGAGGAGGCGCGAACCCGACTCTTGGCCAGTGAGGGCGGGCAAATTGTGCTGCGGGCCATTGAGGCGCACGGCGGCCTTGAGGCATGGTACCGTGCGCCTACTAGTGCCTATGCATGGGAATACTCCAATGCGGGGATGGACTTTCGTTTTAAATCGTATCTGGTGGCGGATAACCAGACGCGCAAGATCTATCATACGTTGACCGAGTTGGGCACCCCGGACAAGCCTGCTCCTGTGCAAGGACGCTTCGCATGGGATGGCACGAATGCTTGGATCAGCCCGGCCAGTCTGCAGCAACCCAATCCTCGGTTCTGGGCGACCACGGCGTATTATTTTGAGTCAATCCCCTTTGTTTTGGCCGACCCTGGCATACGCTACGAAGTTTTGCCCGATGAAGAGTTAAATGGCGATCTGCACGACATGGTGATTGTATCCTATGGCGATGGCATCGGCGATTCTCCAGGCGACACCTATACGCTATATGTGAACAAGACATCTGGGCAGGTCAGTGCGATCCGCTATACGGTCACGTTTGGCCGACCGACTAAAGCGGGAGGCGAGGCCCGGCCTAAGCGCGAGACGCTGCTTTATTACGAGGACTATGTTGAGGTTGATGGTTTGAAAGTGGCGACCCGGTTCAGAGGTTTCCGTTTTGCGGATGGCAAGGTGGGCGAATTTAAGAATGAGGCATGGGCAACGGATATCTCGTTTAAACAGCCATTTGATGCCACCCGACTGGAAATGCCTGCGGATGGACGCATACAGTCGATGCCTGGGAAATGAGCGATTGGGCGCGGATTGATCCGTAGCGTTGCCAACAGAAGGTCTAGGCTTATACCCTATGATACTAATCACCGGTGCCACGGGACGGATTGGGCGCGCTGTCGTTCGCTTGCTGCTGACTCAACACGGGATTATGCCGCGCGTTTTTGTGCGCGACAGCGAACGAGCGAACGATCTGTTGCCGACGGGCGTCGTGTGCTTTCAGGGAGATTTTGACGATCGGTCCAGCTTGGTCCCTGCCCTGGAAGGGGTAGACCGGGTTTTGTTGGTTTCGCCGGCTAACCCTCGGCAAGTCGAGTGGCAAAATAACGTCGTGCGCGCCGCAGGTGCCAATACCCATATCGTCAAGATATCCGGTTTGGGAACGGGGCTCGAATCGCATGTGGACAGCGGCCGTTGGCACGCCGAAACGGAAGCTGAAATAATTCGCTCCGGGCGGCCCTATACTTTTTTTCGCCCGTATTGTTTTATGCAAAATTTCAGCACTCAGATCAACCGCATCAGAGAAAGTGGGATCATAAAGTCAGGTGCCGGCAGGGCGCGCATTGCCATGGTCGACGTAGAGGATATGGCCGAAGTGGTCGTTCAGGTCCTGTCCGGCCAGATGCCGATGCGCAACGAGGTACATGCGCTTACGGGGCCTGCTGCACTTAGTTCGCAGGAAGTGGCCGAGGTGTTCTCTGAGGTATTGGGGCGCCGAGTCGTCTATCAGCCCCAGGTTTTGGGCGAGATCCGACAGGCTTTAGAGCACAGCGGTCTTCCCGCTTGGCGCGTTGACCTGCTCTTGCAGTTTAATCGCGCTTTTAGCTCCGGGCTGGCCAGCGAAGTGGGCGACACGGTGTATAGGGTACTGGGACGACCGCCGCGCAGTTTGCGGCAATTCCTTGCAAGTGTGCTCAAAGCCCAAAGAGATATGGGGTCTACGAGATGAGATTATAACAGGTTCTGTTTGCTTTTTTTCTATGGTAGGTATCCTCTGCACGAATTGATGCCGTTGCGGTAACGGCTACAACCAAGGAGAACACTTATGAGCAATCCAGTGCTAAAGCAGGAAGCAGTAAGTACTCGCCCCATTCCCCAAGAGGCATTCGACTGGTATGACGAGTATGCGCATGGGGTGATAGACCGCCGCACCTTTTTCTCTCGCTTAACCGGGTTAGTCGCACTGGGTTATAGCATGAGCATTCTGACGGACACGCTTATGCCCAACTACGCCGAGGCGGAGCAGGTCTCGTTTAACGACCCGGATATCAAGGCCAAGTTTGTACAATTTGCTTCTCCCAAAGGGCACGGTGAATGCCAGGGCTATCTCGTAAGCCCGAGCAATATTAGTGGTAAAGCGCCAGCGGTTTTGGTCGTGCACGAAAACCGCGGTTTGAACCCCTACGTCAAAGACGTGGCCCGCCGACTGGCCAAAGAGGGTTTCCTCGCTTTTGCCCCGGACGGGCTCTATCCGCTGGGTGGCTATCCCGGCAACGATGATGAGGGGCGGTCGATGCAGCGCGGTATGGACCGAGCCAAGCTCGAGGAAGATTTTATCGCCGCTGCCCAATTTGTTAAAGGCCATGAAATGAGCATGGGCAAACTCGGCGCCGTAGGTTTTTGTTTTGGCGGTTATATCGTCAACATGCTGGCGGCATCGATCCCAGATGACCTCGACGCGGGAGTGCCTTATTATGGGACTCCGGCAACTGAGGAACTGCGCAAAAACGTCAAGGGGCCGCTGATGCTGCAGTTCGGCGGTTTAGACAAGCGTGTCAACGCGACGTGGACGGACTACGAAAAGGTGCTCAAAGCCAACGAGGCGGAGTATGTCGCTCATGTGTATGACGGCGTTAACCACGGCTTTCACAACGACTCTACGGGTCGCTATGTGGCCGAAGAAGCAGAGCTTAGCTGGAAGCGCACGCTCGGATTTTTCGAAAAACACCTTGCTTAAGCTCTCTTGGTAAAGAAGGATCACCGCATATGCGGTGATCCTTCTTTAGATGAATTGGTCCAAGCGAGAAAGTGCTCCATATTCGTGCGATCTTCGTGATTGCCATCGTGCTGGCGCCAGGCCAATTCTCCATTGAACAAGCCCATATTGATCACCGAAATCCCTGGTAACAGAAACGGAATACGTGCCGCCCTCACCCCTATCTCTGCCCATCTTCCGCCGCTACCTCTGCGCCGCGCTCAGCGCCAATCTGGGCTACCGCGTCCAGCTTATCGCTCTTGGTATTCTCGTTTATCGCTTTAGCGAGTCTCCGCTCGATTTGGGCATTCTTTCTGCCGTCACCGCGCTACCGGCCGTGCTCTGCAATCTTCTCGGCGGCGTGTTGGCCGACCGCTATGACACGCGCAAGGTGTGGATGGCCAATTCTATGCTATCCGCTTTCGTCGTTATGGCGATGGCGCTGCTCGTTTATTCCGATGTGCTCACTTTGGCCCATATCTATGTGCTCGCGTCGCTAATGGGGATAGGCTTTGGCGTCAACGTGCCGGTGACGCAGGCTTATTTCCCCGCGCTCAGTGCCGGCACGCAGATCAAGAAGGCCGTCTCGCTCAACGGTATCTCCATGTCCGGCGCATCGATTGTTGGGCCTACGCTCTCCGGGCTAATCATCGCTGCATGGGGGCTGCCGGCCGCTTTTGTTGTCGCCGCCTTGTTTTGGCTACTATCGGCCTTGGTCGCCGCTTTTCTGCCGGGACGGCGCGTGCAGGATGCGCACCGCTTTCACCCTTTGCAGGATTTTCGCTTCGGATTTTCCTTTGTGCGTGAGAACAAACTCTTTCTAATCCTATGTATTCTTACGACCGGCAACTTTTTGCTGGTCTTTGGTTGGCTGCAAATACTACCGGCCTTTGTCGCCGAGTTTTCGTTGGGAGAGCAGCAGGTGGGGTATGCCTTCACCGCTGCTGGCATGGGTGCCACGCTGGGGACCTTGCTCTCCGGGCGGCTCCGACCGGGCAGCGATTTGGGCCGGCAGATCGCGTTGGCCGCGCTGCTCTTTTACGGATCGGTACTAGCCATTACTTCGATAAGTTCTTTTGCCTTAGTGTTGCCGCTGGCAGCCCTCGCCCATTTTGGCAATGGGCTCTCGTCCAATTCCAATCTCTTTGCCATGCAGTCGCGCATCCCCGAAAACGTGCGCGGGCGTGTAATGGGTGTGGTGTCTACAGGTTTAACTCTGGGTACGCTCGGTGGCTTGTGGACAGGCGCGATGGCGGCGCTGGTCGGCGACGTGCGCCTGGGTATGGCTATTGGGCCCTGTATCATGATATTGGCCGTGCTCTGTTTGTTCGTTACTCAGCCCGTTTTTAGAAAACTGGGGGAGATGGAATGAGCGTCTTATGTCGCGACTGTATAGCCGGAATTGGTGCCGCCAAGTAGCGCGAGTGATGCCATTGTCCAGCACGATTACCCGGATGTGCTGGTGCTCGTGGGCGTAGTTGTCTGAAAGGGGATAGTCGGGACTGACTGGTGACATGATATCCACGTGGGCGGACTAAGGCCAAATCTATTTTGCGCGGAGCGGTGATAGAGCGCCTCTTCCGAAGGTCTATTAGAAATAATGAGTTCTTTAATCCAGCGAGTATTCTGGGGAAAAACCGATCAAACTTTCTGCCTTTTGAATGCTTACGAGTGGTTCACGGCCAGCAATAGGTCGTTTGCGCTCCGTTACTTCGGGAAAGAACAGGCGCAATAGCTCTTCGCTATCGATGCCCGCTCTGTTTTCGCTCTGAGTGACAAAGAGGGGATGTGCTCCTTCGTACTCAGCCAGCAGCCCTTTCTCAAAAGCCTGTGCCGAATCATCGGCGTGAATGCCGGTCCAGAAATTGGTGACGCCCATGACCATGCGCCGCTGGGAGAAGGCCTGCTCTTGTTCGGGCGTGAGCGGCTGGTTGTCCGCTTTGGGTCTGGGCTTTTCGGAGGTGCGTTCCCGCTGCATCTGCGCGCATCGATCCCAAATGGATTGCACGCGTTCGGCTTGTTGGTCTGCGGGCAGGGTTAGTAATTCCGCGTAGTGGTCCTGCGTTCCAGCTCCGAAACGACCTCGGGCCTTGTTATTGGGGTCGAAAACAAAAGGCAGGCGCAAGCAGACGCCGGAGATGCCGTCTCGGCGCCAGAAATACTCAGCCGTTTCCTCCAATACGCGCTTGGAAAACGAATAGGCATCTGTCGTCTGTGTCGGATGTTGTTCATCGATGGGGAAGTAGGATATTGAAAAAGGAACGACACCGAAATTAAACCCTAACGCGTTGATCGAACTGGCGCTGACGACGCGTTGGATGCCTTCTTCGGCAGCAGCCTGATAGACGTTGAAAGTGCCGCTACAGTTGACGTGAAAGATGTGTTCGGGCGTACCGCGGCTGGGGTGGGGAAGAGCTGCCAGATGTACAATGCCCTCGATGCCCTTTACTTGCTTACGCAGAGAAGCATAGTCGTTGATATCGCACGCCCTGTATTCGGCTCCTGCGATGGGCATAGAATCGTCCAGCCCAATGACGCGCACGTCGTGACCGCTGCGCACTAGGCGCTCAACGGTTAGACGACCGACGGTGCCCGTGCCTCCAGTTATGAGTATATGCATGGCTTTTTGTCCAGGTAGAGGGTGAGGGTGTATTCTTTGTTTGTCTTGAATGTGGCGGACACTACAGGTCCAGTTGGTACGAGAGTTTGAGCAGTGCGGATCGGTTGCGTCGGTTCAGACGAGAGATCGTGTCGAAGCCGTTGTCGATCACTATAAAGAAGTCGCTGCCCGGCCGGTACTGGTATGGCATTTGGGGGCACTCGCTGGCGAGGGTGCTTATGCTTCGTTCCATGCTAAAAAGCGCTGGCGCACGGCTGTCAGACTGCGCTCTTTTTCTTGGAGCATCTCTTCCAAAAATGCGCGGCCGTGTTTTTCGTGTGCGAGGTCGCGCGGCGCCCGATCGGATAGGCCCTGCTGGTCTTCGTAAATGAGGTGATGTGCCTCCTTGCCATCGCTGTAGTAGACCTTGTTGACTAGGCGGCGCGTGGTGGTGTCCTTGATGCGGCGCTCGGGCGGATTGCCGCCTTCGAGGCAGATATGGACAATGAGGTTGATGGCGCGAAATTGTTCGCAGGGCACGTCGTTTTCGCCGACGATTTGACTGTGCGTTTCTTCGAGGTTGTCGGCGTGGATCGTGCTGGTCAGAATATGCCCGAATTGACTCAAGGCAAAGAATGCACGCAGGTCGTCTCCCCACAGATAGGTCGGCGGGCGGCCGCCGCTCAACTCGTCGGCGATGGCGCAGGACTTGTTTTCTCCTATGGCCGCCACCTGCTCCGGCAGCGCGTTAAAAAAGGGCAGGTTCGCTGGCACAAAACTGAGCAGGGCGTGTTTGGTGGTGGTTTTGCCGATGCCGCCGGGGCCAGAGCCGGTGATAAACGAAGCGCCGCGCGAAATATGCGAGACCAAGAAGGCGGCCAGTTCTAGGTCGAGCGTCTGCTCTTCAATGAGGTTGAGCAGCGAACGTGTGTATTCGCCGTCTTCCGGATTGTCCAGCGCTTGTAAATAGCTTAGGTCGGTCGTTATGGTCATATTGCCATTCTCAAGTTATTCGGGACTGATAGGTTGTATTCGATTCAGTTTATATGGCCAGTTGTATAGATGGGCGAGTGATTTTTTGTGCTCTAAGGTCTGGCCGGGCTGCCGTCGGGCAGACGTTTTTGCGTCCACTGAATCACTTCGTTGGTGCACGGATATTTCGCCGCCATTTCCTCGTTGATATCGATGCCTAGGCCCGGTTGGTCGCTCGGATACATATAACCGTTGCGCACTTCGGGCAGACCGGGAAACATCTCGTACATCTGCTCGTCAAAACGACACCACTCTTGGATGCCAAAATTGGGTGCCCACAGGTCCAGGTGCAGATTGGCCGCGTGGCCGACGGGCGAAGTGTCGGGCGGTCCGTGCCAGGCCGTGCGCACGCCGTACATCTGACCGAAGGCGGCCACGTTGCGCGCTGGGGTGATGCCGCCCATCTGCGATACGTGCATGCGCATGAAATCTATGAGTCGCTCTTGGATGAGCGGTGTCCATTCGAGGGGATGGTTGAAGAGTTCGCCCATCGCCTGTGGCGTAGAGCATTGCTGGCGGATAGAGCGGAACCACTCATTGTCTTCCGGGGCCAGTGCGTCCTCTATGAAAAATAGCTTAAACTTTTCCATGTCCTTGGCAAAACCCACCGCATCGGACGGGTGTAGGCGCTCGTGGATATCTAACATCAACTCAATTTCAAAACCCAACTCGGCGCGGATATGCTCGAATAAGTGCAGGTGTTTACGCATGTAATCTCTGCGGTCAATGTAGGCCCCTGCGGGCGATCCTTCCGGTGCCGTGTCGGGGGTGGCTAAGGAGGCAGAGGGGCCACCAAAACCACCCAACTGACAGCGGAAATAGCGATAGCCCTCTTCCTGTAATTGGCGGATATTTTCGACGACGGCTTCCGGCGTATCACCGCGTGCGTGCGTATAGGTGGCGGCGGCTTCGCGGCACTTTCCACCCAATAGTTGGTATAGGGGCATGCCGGCGCGTTTGCCTTTGATATCCCATAGCGCTTGGTCGATACCGGAAATGGCATTGTTGAGCACGGGACCGTTGCGCCAATAGCCGTTGACCATGCACATTTGCCAGATCTCTTCGATGCGGTCGACATCGCGGCCGATGAGAAAGGGTTTGAGGTGTTCTTCAATGGCGGCGTGCACCGCTTTAAATCGTTGGGTGAACGTCGCACAGCCCAGGCCGTAGAGGCCGTCATCTGATGTGGTAATTTTTACTATGACTAGTTTTGCGCGACTGGGTTGGGTGAGTATCGTCTGGACGTCTTTGATTGTGACGGTCATGATGTTTTTCCTTATTCGGGTGAAGCCTTTTGTTTGGTGGCGACCATAAATAGACGGCGGAACGGATAGAGCGTCGAGCCATCATCGCGCTGAGGATAAGCGACTCGGAGACGATTCTGATACTCGGCGAGAAAGAGTGGGCGCTGGCCGTCGTCGAGGCCGTTGAGTATGGGGCGCAACCCCGTTCCCTTGACCCATTCAAATACGGGGTCATCGCCTGTCAAAAGCTGTAGATATTCCGTCTTCCATAGGTCGACGTGGGCACCGTTAGTGGCTAATAAGTCGTAGTAGGTTTCGGCTTCTTCTACCCATTTGCGCGCGGCGGTTTTGTATAGTGCATCCGCGCCGAGTGGCCCCGATCCTTTGTGGCCTTCTTTGAGCACGGCGCGCATAAGCACGTGCGAGGGCATATCCCAACTGAGCGGCATTTGCACGGCGATTGTGCCGTCCGTTTTTAGAAGGGCCAGTAGTCGAGGGAAAAGATCTTTGTGTCCTTCGAGCCACTGTAGCGTAGCGTTCGAAAAGATCAGGTCTGGCGGCGATTCCGGTTGCCAGTCGCGCAAATCGGCTTCGATCCATTGCACCGTGCTTTTTTCGACTCCGGCCCGCTCGAGCATTTCTTTGGAATGATCGACGCCGATCACCTGCGCTAATGGCCAGCGCTCGGCTAGCAAACGCGTGAGTTTGCCCGTGCCACAGCCCAAGTCGTATATCAGGCGCGGCGAACCGCCTTGGATTCGGTCGAGCAGTTCGAGCCCTGGCCGCAGGCGATGGTCGCCGAATTTGAGATATTGCCTAGGGTTCCAACGGGTGTCTCGCGGTGAATCTTCTGGTTTATCTATACTCATCAGCCCTTGTTTCGTTAGAAACGTTCGTCTTGTTACAGGAACACTAATAGGCCACGGCGATTGAGCGCAATGCTTTGTCTTGGCCGCTGGCTGCTCCGAGGTCGATCTTGCACAGGTAAAGACCTGGAGCCACCATCTGCCCAGCCTTGTCGCGCCCATCCCAGCGATATTCCAGCAGTCCAAGGCTAGGTGCTGCCCCGGCTTCTGCGATTTTGTTACCCGCTAGGTCGAGTATATCTACGCGAGGGCTAGCCTGCGTCAGCTTGAGCACGGCAAAGCGAATGGTCACCTCGTCGTTAATGCCGTCGCCGTTGGGCGTAAAGGATGGGGGGGCAATGGTGAGGTTGGCTATTAGTTCATCGCTATCTACCAGGCCTGGTAGAAAAACGATATTGGCCTGTCGCTCTGCTGCCTCGACGGTTTGCCATAGATTAGGACGCTCGCTATCGCCGAGTTCGGCCACAAAGAGCGTGGCATTTTCCGTCACTCGCGCGGTGAATCCAATCTCCAAAGAGTCTTGTCTGATGCGCTCGGGCAACTCGATGACGAGCAGCGAATCACCGATTATTTCCACGCCATTTGGTGCGATATCTGCGCCATCGATGTGCAGTGTTAACTCTTGCGCGGCGGTGCCGACTGGCAGGGTTAAACGCAGGCGATTAAAACCTGTATCCCGCTCATCGGAGTCTGGCCACAGCGAGTAGGTAAAGCGCGTGTCGACGTTGACTTCGGTGTGGCGTGGCAGCACGCGCCCTGCGGCCCGCTGCACCAGCGCATCTTCAAACTCGATGGACAGAGAATTGAGCGCTGGGGCGACCTGCGGATCTTCCGTAGACAAAATCAATTCGAGCTGCACAAAGCGGCGCGGCGTCTCCGACTGAAATTGCTCGCTGGAGAACTGATAGAAATTGCTCCACTCGCCCCAGTCGCTGTTTGCGACGAGCGTCGTATCCACTGTGCCGCGCAAAACTTTGGGCGAATTGGTCCACTTGAGCTCGGTCGTCTCGACACCCGAACGATCGTGATAGGTATATAACTCTTCTAGTGCGTTGCCAGCACGCGAGCGCATTTGCAGTTTGGTATTCTGCGGCAGTTCGGCATCCCAGTTGAGCGACTTAATGGCCTTGGGGCGGCCATCGCCACTGAGCTGACCGAGATCGATAAAACCTGAACGCAGGACTACCTGCGCCGGATAGCCGGGAGAAAAGAGCATGAACTCCATGGGTTTGGAGAACCAGCCGCTGTCCTCGTGGCCGTGCCAGAAGATGTAGCGGACCTTGCGCGGGGCAAAAAGATAGCGCATATGGCGTATCTGTCGCTCCCGCTCCAGCGGTGCGTCGATGGCGATCTCCTCGCGAAAGAGCAGGTCGAAGTCTAAGTCGCCTCCCGTGGTGCGTCGCCCATCCGAGGTCAGCACGTCATAACCGCGCCCTTGGTGCAAATTGCCAAAGAGGAAACTGGAAAGCGCTTCGCCGCGACTCTGAAAATAAATAAACGCTTCATCAATCCAGTACAGCGCCCCTAGGTCGGCCTGCCACCACATTCCCCCTTCTCTCCATCCCCCCTTGGTGCCATCCGATGTTACGATCACGGCGAAAGTATCCATATTGCCGTCGAACATATTTTGCGGATCGCGTGCCACCAAGCCGAAATCAAAGGAGCCGCCGCGTTCGAGGACGCCCAGGCTGACGTTGTCTCCCACCGCTCTTACTTCCACTTCGGCCAGAGCCGCCCCGGCGCTCTTTTCGTCGGCGACGACGCGTATGAAACGCACGACCTGGTAATCTTTCTCGTCGGCTAGATCATATCCCAGACCACTGTCGAGAATGCGTGTGGTGTCCAGGCCACTGCTTAGCAGAGGCACATCAATTTGCGTCCGCACGTTGGGTTTAGTGGTCTGAAAGATCTTGCGATAGCGGAATACGTCTTCCTGGGACTGAATACGGCTGCCCGTAGCAATAAAGACGCTAAACTGTACAAAGGGCTTGGCTCCCTCTTGGTCGGGAAAGTGGAGTTTGATCTCGCGTGCGAGTACGGGGCGCCCCAGGTCGATGTCGATGGACCACTTGATGAGTTGGTCGTCGGCATCGGGTTGCCAGTAGGTATCTCCGTCGCCGTCGATGGTCAAATTGGCTGCAGCCTCGTTGCTGCCGGCGCGCCAGATGCCCCCCCTCACGTCGCCGCGCTTTTGCGTGGGGTGTATAAAAGAGGGGGCGTCCGCTACGGCGTTGATCGAACGGCGGAATTTGCCCAGTTCGAGCTGCCCCTGATCGCCCAGCTTCACGATGTCTTGTGGTAGGTCCCAGGTTTGCCACTTGGCGGCCGAGTCGAAGGTGAATTCTTCTGCCCAAGCCGCGTCGACCAACAGTGCAATAAGTGCACATGAGAGTAAATAGCGTTTCAATGCACTCTCCTTAGTAGGCTATGCCAATGGGTTGCAGGTGGCGGAAGCTCTTGAATTCCGAATCGATATTTAAAACCATCAAATAGAGCCCCGGTACCAGCAATCGACCGCTCTCATCGCGTCCGTCCCAGCGCACGCGTTGGGGGCCAGCACCCTGTAGCCCCTTTGTCAGGTGCGCGATTAGGCGTCCATCTATACCGTAAATGTCTAGGGCAACGGGTAGGTCTTGTGGCAGGCGAAACAGCAAATAATCGATGGTCACTTCGTCGTTGATGCCGTCGCCGTTCGGTGTCACTACTTTCGAAGAAAACTGTAAATCGTCGATAACGGTCTGTGCTCCTGCACTGAGACCAAATACCCGTAGGCTGCCGGTGTTGACCTCCTCGCTGACATCGCCTCCCTCTACGATTTGCGGCAGGTCCTCGCCCTGCGAGTCGAAAACTTCACCGGCAAAGGTATTGGAGAAAACGAAGATCTCTGTGCCAAAGACCACGCGCACGGGTTCGCTGCTTTCTCGCGTGATTCTGCGCGGTAGGTGAATGATGAGTTGGTCGTTTTCCTCGATCACTTCTTCTGGGTCGACCGCCACCAGAGGTTGCCCCATTTCTAGGCGCTTGAACTGGGGCCTGCTGCCCGTGCGGATGCGCAACGCGTCAAATCCGCTCTGCCCGTCTGTGTCGAACTCGGAGCGAATATCATAGGTGAAATCGGTCGTTTCGCCCAGCGATACTTCCGTCCGCCCGCGTTCGGGCTCCGGATTGTCCAGGCGCGCGACCTCGCCTACGACCTGTTGCGCTAGCGGTGGCGACACTTCAAGCCACAGCGAATCGAGGCGCACCAAATCGAAAAAAGACTCGCTCTCCAGCGTGACGCGAAGTTGGATGTGACGGCCGCGCTCCAGCGGGGCTTGCTGGCCTGGTTCGCTGAGCGGAAAGGACCAGAAGGTCCAGTTGTCCTCGTCGTAGAGGATCGAAGCCCGCAACCCTGGTTTGCCCTCTTGTATCTGGCCGTTGAGGTTCTGGTCGGGTTGTTTGAGATTCTTTTCAAAGTGTTCGCGACTGACAATCAGTTCGCCCCCCGTGTCCGTAAATTCGTGATAGATATCGGGGGTGTCATCTCGGCCCGAGCGAATCTCTACCTTGACCTGGGCCGCCGCCTCTTCGACGGGCGTGGCGACGCCGTCTATGAGGCGCATGGGCGTGGCGTGCCAGAACAGGCGGCCGAAGTTTACCGTGCGCCCGAGGTCGATGATTTTAGAAATGTAAAATACGCGCTGGG